>CAZFWY010000005.1:31313-47874 GCA_964522715.1 uncultured Thermofilaceae archaeon
GCCGCTTGACAGCTTAGAGAAGAAGGCAGGTATAGCGTTATGGTACAAGTAATCCACAACGCTCCTATCCCAAGCCCTGTAAAGCGTGCTGCTAAGTTTCCTGAAACCGCCGACTATCACTATGTAGTAGACGGAGTTAATGTACCATCTATCGTAGAGAAAGTTATGGATTGCCCTGAACAGCGGTTCTCTTTCAGCTAACCTATAGGGTTTTAGCTTCTTAAACTCGTAAATATAATATACAGTTATTATGCCAAACCCGACGAGTGTCAAAGTCCCTACGGCTAAGCTAGGCTCTACTCCTACGTGTACTTCGGCCTCCTCTACTCCAAGAGTAGCTTTACCTAGGAATTCTAAGTACCCCTCCTCTACTAAAGGCCATAAGACCCCTAGTACCAAGCTGGCGGCTGCAAGTATTACGTACGGCATTAGCATTAGCAAGCCAGGTTCATGCGCATGTCCAGACTTTTTGGAGGGCTCATAAAGAAATACTCTAATAATCATTCGGATAGAGTAGGCCGCCGTTAGGCCAGCTGTGATTATTCCTAAAACAAAGGGTATAAAAGCCTTAGACTCCATGGCGACTAAAATTACGGCATCTTTACTCCAGAATCCCATGAAAGGCGGTAAACCTACCAGGCTTAGCGCAGCTAGGGTCATAGCGATGAATGTAGTTTTCATATGGCGGGCTAAACCCCCCATGTCATCGACGAAACGTGAGTGTACGGCGTGTATTACCGCCCCAGCGGCTAAGAATAAAGAGGCTTTAAACATGGCGTGGCTCATAAGGTGAGAGAACCCAGAGAATACTCCTAACAAGGCTTCTCCGATGAGTGCGCCCGCAGCGGTACCTAGGAACATGTACCCGAGTTGGCTTGCCGTGGAGAACGCTAATATGAGTTTCAATTCTCTGCTGACAAGCGCCATCGTGCCCATAACGAATGCCGTTAACCCCCCTATGAGAGCCAGGGCGTAGAAGAAATCCGTGTAGACGTGTGCGGCTAAGGGTTCGATGTGGTGTAGGGCATGTTGGGCGGCTATGAATATCGGCGTCATCCTTAAGAGAAAGTAAACGCCAGCTTTCACCATCGTGGCAGCGTGTATCAGCGCTGAAACAGACGTTGGACCTGTCATCGCCGTTACCAGCCATTCATGGAACGGTATCTGCGCGCTCTTGGCCAGGGCCCCCATTACAAACAGGGCTAGGAATACGTGTAAGATGCCAGTGGCGTAGAGGGAGTAAGACCACTCCCCAGCCTTTTCCAGCAGTACGTGGAGGTTCGTCGTTCCCGTTAAGCAGTGGAGCGCCGCTATTCCAACTATGAAACCTACGTCGCCAAGCCTCGTAAACACCAAAGCCCTGAGACCAGCGTGGCTGGGCTCGAACCACATAGGCATTCCTAAGGCCTTCCTACCCGGATCCCCCACCCACCTCTCCTCCTCGTCCGTGTACCAGTGGCCTATTAAGCTATAGCTTGCCAGCCCCGTACCTTCCCAGCCTATGAACATCGCTATCAAGTTGTCGGCGAGCACCAGCATCATCATGCTCCCGACGAAGAAGCTGAAGAAGAACCAGTACCTGGTCTGTCCAGGGTCTTCTCCCATGTACTCTAGGCTGTAGGTAGCTATCAGAAAGCTGAGCCAGGAGACCACGAGCGCCATTAGAGACGATAACGCATCGAAGTATACTCCGATAGTCACGTCTAAGCTTTTAACCCACGTATACGAGACGTGGACGCTGTGTTCACCCCCGTACACCTCCATGGCGGCGGCCGTCGAAATTAAAGCTGAAGTTAGGATTGAAAGCACTGCAACGCCGCCCTTTATCCTGCTGTTGCCTACTTTATGCAGCAATAACACTAGGGCTGCGCCTACGTACGGAGAAAGCCAAGAAGCAATGTACAGTTCTTTCATTCGCAGCTCACCCGCGGAGCGCATGGAGGTAACTGATTAAGGGGTCTATGAATACAGACGCCAAGAAGAACGAGAGTATGCCTAGAGCAGCCAGCACAGCGATTGGTACTAGCAATCCCTCCTGAGCCTCATGGGAACCCCTTAAGTGATCGGGTAGGGAACCGTAGAAGGCTCTTTTCATTGTTAGGAAGGCATATGCTGTTGATAATCCTATGGCTATCAACAATAGCACGCCCGTAACTATGAAGAAGGTTGACCCCTCGCTGAGACACCTGTCGATAGCCCCACGGACTATAAGATATTCGCTCCAGAGACCAGCGGTTGGCGGTATACCAGTGATGTGCATGAAACCTAGTAGTGCGAGTGCTGCTGTGTAGGGCATTTTCTGGGCTAGACCACCCATTTTGGGTATTTGCCTCAGTCCGTGTAGAGTGGCTATTAAGACACCAGCGACCATGAATAAGACGGCCTTACCGAACGCGTGGACTAAGTAGTGAAGTATGGCCCCTGAGACTCCGAAGTCGGTAGCGCTGGCCAAGCCTAGCAGTATGTAACCCATCTGGGAGATACTGCTGTACGCGAGCAGTCTCTTAAAGTCCGTCTGTACCAGCGCCATTAACCCGCCGTAGATCATCGTTAGGAAAGCCCAGCCGTAGAGGTAGACCGAGAAGCTCGCGAACGAGGACGGGAACAACGTCGTCACTATTCTGAAGAGCATTAAGCCACCTATCCCGATCAGGTTAGGGCTTAGCAGGGCCGATATCGGGGTTGGGGCCTCCGCGTGGGCATAGGGCAACCATATGTGGACGCCGAAGACAGCCATCTTTACTAGAAGTCCTATCGTCATGACTACTAAAACCGCCCACAGCATTGACCCTGATAAGGCCTTCTCGCCGAGTCCCAATAATGGTTTGCACGTCACTGGGTTTAGGAAGTCGAAGCCAACTTTAGATCCCACGGCTAAAGCCCCCACGAGGAACAGTAAGGCGCCTACATGAGTCCAGATTAGGTAGAGTATGGCTATTCTGACCCTGTCTCCGTAGCCGTAGAACGCTATGAGAAGGAAGCTGGGTATCAGCGTTAACTCCAAGAAGATGTAGAACTCGATGGTGTTAGTGGTTAAAACGCTCCCAATCATCGAGAGAGCGAATAAAGTGTATAGGAAGTAGTACGTTCCCCAGCCAGGCGCCTTTACACCCTCCTCTTCTAACTCTTTGTACCTATGATCCATGTAGGGCTCGGAGTAGAAGGCGACCATCCCTGTTACTGCGGCTATGGATATTGCCACCGGGAAGACTACGGGATCGAGTACGAACGCAAAAGTCCCTATGCCTGGTATATTCCAATACATAGGGTCTTTAGCAATGCCGTATAGGCCAGCGGAAAACGCTGCGTAGAGTATTAGTAAGGCTGATAGTAGCAAGCTTGTACCGTTTAGAGCTGCGTGTAGCTTAGGCCTAGCTCTCTCTCCGATCACTAGAGATAGCAGGGCAGCTACCAGGGGTATTCCTACCGACAACAATAGTACGGGGAACTCCAGTATGTACACGGCCAAAACTTTTCACCCCTTTAAAGTTTTGGCTTGGGTCACATCCGTAGACCCAAGCCTACGGAATAAAAGAACAATAATAGAAACTATAACACCAATTTCAGAACTAGTTAGAGCTATAACTATCAGGGCTAAAACGTAGCCGTCTAGTGGAGCGCGTGTTGCAGCTAGTACTACTAATAATATTAGTACGGAGTTAAACATCAACTCAAGTGAAATGAGCACTCTGATTATGTTTCTATGTGTAATAGCTCCATAGGCTCCCACAGCGAAAAGAGTCGCTGCCACCCCAATAGACCCTAATATTACGTTCAACGCTCACCACCTCTCGCAATAACTATACCCTCTATGATGACCGTAGCTAAGGATAAAATCGTTAAAAGCATTGGGAACCAGTACTTAACTAATAAAGTCTCAGCAACTTCCACGATACCTGGCAAAGCTTTCGGGGAGCTTAGTGGTATTCTGCTAATTACGAGAAATACAACTACGCCTAGAAGAACGGAGTTTAATAACGCTAAGGGCCATATCCCCCTGATAGTTCCTGGCTTCTCTTTCAGCATTAACACGCTGAAAGTCATGAAAGTGACAGCCGCGCCCACGTATATTATTAGGTGGAAAACTGCTAGATACCCGAATCCTATCAGGGCTATCATGCCAGCTACGGACGAGCCTACGAATCCCAGGGATATGGCCGCATATACGGAGTCCTTCGTTTTAACGGCTATGAGGGCGAACAATACGGCGGTTATGGATAGCGTTGCGAACGCTCCCCAGAATAAGAAATCACTCAGGTACATGCTTTAACCCCCACTCCTCGTCAAACTCTACCTTTAGCTTGCGAGCCCCCTCTTCGAGGGCCGGGGAGACCCACTCCCTGTCGAACTTATCTGGAGGATACACCATGTCTTCTAACTTCTCGAAGGCTACGTCGTGGGTCGTAGTGCATTCGAGCGCATCGGTGGGGCATATGTCCACGCAGAACCCGCAGAATATGCAGCGCTGGTAGTTGATGCCGGGCCTCATCTTCTTCTCCCCAGGTATCCTGTACATTCTAATAGCCGCAGCGGGGCATATACGAGCGCACATGGAACAACATATACAGCGCTCTTTGTGCCACCTGATCATCCCCCTATAGCCCGGCCTGAGTTCGATGACTACCTCGGGGTACCTGACCGTCATCCGCTTGGAGAAGAAGAGGTACTTCAGTCCCGTTCCTATAGCCTCTAAGTGCTCTAGGAACGAGCTAAGCAGGCTCATACCACCACCCCCACAAACCTAAGACCTAGCGAGAGTAGTAGGGCGAGTATCGAGAGGGGGATTAACCTCCTCCACCCTATCCTCAACGCGTGGTCAATCCTGTACCTACCGTACACGCATCTTAGGAACACGGCGAAGGCGAGCACCAGGTAAGTCTTGAGGAAAAGGGCTATCCCCCCAAGAGGCGGGTAAAGCTCTCCTAATGCCTCGAAGAGCGGGTGCCAGCCACCCAAGAAGAGTTCCGTGAATATTAGGGAGGATACGTATAGTTGTACGTAGCCCGCGCCCATAACCAGCCCGTAAAGGATGCCCGTATACTCCGTGTATGGGCCAGCCACTATTTCCTGCTCCCCCTCAGCTATGTCGAACGGTAGCTTACCGGCCGACATCAACATAGCGACGAAGAACGTGAGGGCCGCCAAGGGGTTTAATAAGATGCCTGGAACAAGCGCCTGTTTCTCGACGATGTCCTGTAGTGAAAGAGAGCTGTAAAGCATCGACATCGAGAGGGCGGAGACAAACAGGGCTATCTCGTACGCTATAGTTATGAAAGCCTCTCTCACTCCGCCGTGGATAGTGAACTTGTTATTGGCACTCCAAGCCATGAGAATTATAGTTATAGGCATAAGGGCAGAGAGGGCTAAGGCGGCTGGTAGGCTGAAGTTTATCAATATACCCGCGAACCCCGGCGCTACCGGTATGAAAACTATCGGCAGTATGCCGAGAGACATAGCCAGCACCGGAGCTAAGAGGAAGGGGACTTTGTCGGCGTTGCGTGGTACTATTACTTCTTGGAACATGAACCTAATAGCGTCTGCTAGTAACTGCGGGGCTCCCCCTATTTGTTTAGCCACGTAGAGGGGGCCGTACCTTAGCTGGACTTTAGCTGCGAACTTCCTCTCTAGCCATATTAGTGTTAGGAGTATCGCGAGTGCTGTTACCAGCCCCGGGTAGATTAGGGGGGCGAAGATGTACGGTGACAGCAGCAACCGGATTATTAACTCCAGCCACATCACCTGTCAGCCTCCGGAGGGAAATAGTCTACACTACCATAAATCGCGAGCAAATCCATGAACCTACAACCCCTAGGCAGGTATCTCAACAGAACGAGGTTCCTAAACGAGGGAGTAATGACCCTAACTCTATACGGCTTCGGAGACCCGTCACTAACTACGTGAAAGAAAACCTCACCCCTAGCCATCTCGACCCTCGCTATAGCTTCTCCTGGTGGTGGGCGGAGCGTGGCGAAGATGGCGGGGAACTTCACCCTCCCAGTTTTTAGCACCTTCTCCCTGAGCTTCGGGGGGAGCTTTTTGAAGTACTCGTCGGCTAGTATGGGGCCCTCAGGTAACTTCTCTAAGGCCTGGCGTATTACGCTTAAGCTGACCTTTATCTCCTCAACTCTCTGCAGCAATCTGGCTAGGGAGTCGCCCTCTTCCCGGGTGGGCACCTCGAAGTCCAGCTCGTCGTAGGCGCCGTAGTCCCCTAAAAGGCGGGCGTCGTACCTCACCCCGCTGGCCCTTAGGTTAGGCCCTACTACTCCCAGTCTTTTAGCCGTGTCTTTGTCTAGGACTCCGACCCCCTCGTACCTGCTCCTAATCATGGGGTTACTGAAGAATATCTTATCGTAGTCTTTCAGCCTGCGCTCCATGTACCTAGCGGCCTTCTCGAACCTCTCCTTGAAGTCAGCGGGTAAGTCTCGCCTAACTCCTCCGGGTATGCTGTATGAGTGAGTCAGCCTAGCCCCCGTTAGTTCCTCGGCTAGCTGTATCCATATCTCCCTATCCCCGAAGCACCACATGAACATTGTGGAGTGGTTGAGCATTATACCAGCTATCCCCATACCGTAGAGGTGGCTCTGTATCCTGTTCATCTCCGATAATATAGTCCTAAGGTACTTAGCCCGCGGCGGGGGTTCTACCCCTAGGAGCTTTTCGAGGGCCTTGACATACCCAAGGGTTATGTTGTTCGAGTCTATTATCGTAGCCCTCTCGAATAGGGGTATGTTTTTAATGTACTCCCTCCCCTCGGAGAGCTTCTCCATGGTCCTATGAACGTAGCCTATGTCTGGCTCTACGTCCACTATGATGTCACCGTCAAGCCTCACTATGAAACGCATGTGACCCGATGCTGGGTGCTGGGGACCTATGAACAACTCGTAGACCTTCTCCCCGCTTACGGGCGAAGTTAACTCCTTCCAGCTGAAGAAACCGTTACCTCCCCCCGCCAACTACTATCCCCTCCTCCTTAACTTTGAAGTCCTTACGTAAGGGTGGCGGGCCTTCCCAGTCGGGAGGCATAAGAAGCCTTTTAAGCTCGGGGTGCCCCTCAAACCTCACTCCAACTAAGTCCCAAGTCTCCCTCTCAGGGTAGAAGGCGCTTGGCCATACGTCTATCAGGCTAGGCACGGTCGGGTTATCCCGAGGAACCTTAACCCTAAGCCCGATGATAACCCCCCTTTTATCCTCGTCGTAGCTCTCCGCGTAGTACGTAACCTCTATTACGCCATCTCCTGGCTTGTCAATCCCCTCAACGCATGAAACGTGATCGAATCCAGTCGAAACCAGGATATTAGCGGCCTCCTTTAAGCGCTCGGGGCTCACCTCTACTAATATGAAACCAGCGTGAGACTCCGTGATGTTTTCAGCCAAACCTTCAAGCTTAGCCTTAACGTCATTTAACGACACGTTTACCACCCCTCACGTACTCACCTGAGATTACCTTCCTTTGAAGCATGATTATCGCCCTAGCTACGGCCTCCGGACGGGGAGGACAACCAGGTATGTAGAAATCTATTGGGAAAATCTCGGGCGGCTTAACTATGTTATAGCTGTTATAGAATACGCCCCCATCTATCGCGCAGGCACCCATCGCTATAACGAATTTAGGCTCTGGCATCTGGGCGTAGACTATCTTAGCCGCCTCAGCCATCTTCCTGGTTAGGGTACCCTCAATGACCCAGAGGTTGGTCTGACGGGGGGAGAGGAAGGGTAGGAAGCCGAAGCGCTCGGCGTCGAACCTAGGCGCGGAGGCTGCTGCGAACTCGGCTCCGCAGCACGAAGTTGTGAAGTGTACCGGCCATAGGCTGAACTTGATCCCCCAGTCCCTGAGAGTCCGTATGGGGGTCTTCTCCACGAGCCACCTAGCCGCTTTCTTAGCGCTTTCGTCCAAATTACCGACGAGTATCAAGCCCGAACGACTACAAGACATGGCGAGAACCCTCCTCCCTTACTCGGTTAACTTCCAGAACTCTACCCGATCGGCCTGTTTAAGGCCGAAGACCAGGGGAGGAACAGCTATTAGGAGAATGATCAGAGTTAGCAGAAGGGGTCTGACTGTGTCCCCGGTAGCCCTGACGTACTCGGGGAACAGGAAGAGGAGGACGAGTATGGGCTCTAGTGACAGGAAAATTATGAGATAGCCGAAGTACTGCATGGGTAACCAAGTCCTAGCCTCTCCTTTGGGAGGGTTACCAGCCTCGTACCTGGCCCTCTTCATCGGGTGCTCCTTCCCCGCGCTTAGAAGCAGTGCGAACAACACGACGGCTAGAAGGACCACAAAGGTGACGGCGAAGGCAACACCTATGGCTACAATACCCTCTACGCTCATCGCAAGCGGAATATATTCTCACTTATATATAAGGTGTGAGTTTACGCCCTCAGGAGTTTTTCCAAGGGATGTTAAAAATCTAGCAAACTAATAAGGAAAAAATTAATCATTTTCGTAATCCGGCTATCTTAGCGTTCGCTGCCGAGACGGGCTTTTAAAAATTGCTAAGTACTTCCTCCCCTCTCGATTAGACGCCGTATTTCAATATTTTTTTCCGAAATTTCAGAAATTTTAAAAACAAGGAACTTGCAAATTACCTGATATGTCAGGTAGAGAAAATAGAGGAGGTATACCCGCCTTACTCGCCGGGCTTCGATTAATCATGAAGACCCCGATAGCGAGGGTCATATCGAGGAGCTTATTTAAAGAAATAGAAAATAACGGTAGGAAAACCACAGTCGTCCTTGAAGCTCTTAGACTAATCGCCGAGCATGACGCTAACTCCTACGTTATAGCCAGGTTTTACTCGAAGGTTCTGGGGCTCGTCTTTAAAGCCGCCATTACCTACTTTAACGGCAGAGAGGAGGACGTAATAGAGGCTTTAAAGGACCCCGCCGTGCGGAGAGGGCTAGCCCTAGTCTTGAAAGGACTCACGCTTTACGGGTTAACGGTCCCACAGAAACTCCCAGCCCCCTTCCTAATAGTCTGGAATTTCACTAACGCGTGTAACCTGAAGTGTAAGCACTGCTATCAAGGGGCGAGCGCCCCGTTAGCGAACGAATTAACACTAGAGGAGAAACTCGAAGTTGTGAGACAGCTTGGCCAGGCTGGAGTCGCAGCGATAGCCTTCTCTGGTGGTGAGCCGACAATACACAGGGACTTTCCCGTAGTGCTTAAGGCGACGGCAGATATGGGTATCTACACGGCCCTGGCAACTAACGGCTTAGCCCTCGCCAACCGGGCTTTCGCTGAGAAGCTTAGAAGATTAGGGTTGAGATACGTTGAGGTGAGTATCGACTCAGCAGATCCCCAGAAACACGACGAATTTAGGGGGATTAAGGGCGCGTGGGAGAGGGCTATGCGTGGGTTGAGGAACGCCGTTGAACTGGGCTTTTCGACCGCGATGGCCACCACGATCACGAGGCTCAACATCGACGAAGTAGGCGACATACTAGACCTAGCGGAGGAAATAGGCGTTCAAAGAGTGGTGTTCTTCAACTTTATCCCGGTAGGTAGGGGGAGAGATATAGCGAAGCTCGATCTCTCGCCAGAGGAAAGAGAGGAGTTTCTCAGTAAAATATACTTTGAAAACCAAAGGAGGAGGCTTGAAATATACAGCACGGCTCCCCAGTTCGCCAGGGTGTCATGCGTTCTTAGCGGTGGTAAGGAAATCGCGGCCACTCACTTCTACGTTAAGGGGGATCCCATAATATCATCTCTGGCCGAGTACATCGGCGGGTGCGGCGCGGGCAGGATATATGCCGCCCTACAACCCAACGGAGACGTTACGCCATGCGTGTTCATACCCAACTTAGTCGTCGGGAACGTAATTAATGATACATTCGTAAAGATTTGGGAGACCTCTAAGGTTTTCGAGGCGTTAAGAGACAGGGATCGACTCAAGGGCGCTTGTGGCACATGTCCCTACAGGTACGTGTGCGGTGGTTGTAGGGCTAGGGCGCTCGCCTATACAGGAGACATTCTAGGCCCAGACCCTGGCTGCATTTTTAATACTACTAACCTCCACATAAGTACGGCGTTAAAAACGATGAGTAAAACGGAGAGGTGGTTATCGTGCATGTAGAGTTCGGAGCCGCCGAACTAGAGTTCATAACCAGGATGGCCAGGCTCTCCGCTAGATGGGGACTGGGCGAAGCGGTCGGCAGGATATTAGCAGTGCTACTCCTGTCCGATAGACCCCTCTCCCAAGGGGATATAGGTAGGCTTACCGGCTACAGTGCTGGCCAGATAAGTACCAGTTTGAGCCTGCTAGAGGACTTGGGTCTCGTGATTTACAGCAAGGAGGGTAGGAAGAAGCTGTACAGGGCTGTGGGCTCGATACTGGACGTACTTGAGAGGTTCTTAGAGGGCGTCCTCAAGAACCAGCTCTCGCCCACCATCGGGTTCATCAAGGAAAACCTGCCGCATTTCAGCGAGGGGACAAGGAGGAACGTCGAGAAACTCCTCCAGGAGTACGAGAAAGCTAAGATCCTGCTAGAGATGAACTTAGAGCACTTAAAAAAGTGGAAACGCCTACCCCCAGAAACATTTGCGAGGAAAATACGCGAATACGGTCGGGCTACGTAGCAAGAAGAAGTTATTATCTCCGAGCTTCAGAGCAGCAACGCTGAGATTATCAGTCCTGCGGAGACTATGAGCGCCAATACTTCCCTCCTAACTTTCTTCACAGCTTCTAAGATGTACTTGATGGATAGGGCTCCTGAAAGGAAAGCGGCTAAACACGATACGAGCATCGGTATGTTGAAGAAGTGTTGGCCTGTTAAAACTTCGAGAATAGTAGCCCCTAGTATGGCTGGTCCAGCGGCTAAATAACTCCAGCGGAAAGCCTCATCCTTAGATATTCTAAGAGACATTAGGACCGCGACCGTGATACCAGACCTGCTAAGACCCGGTGTAGCGGCCAGTCCTTGAGCTATACCGAGTAAGATAGCTTCCCTAGTTCCTAGCCTCTTACTTCCCCCTTTAGCTAGGGAAGTACCCAGAGCTGTAAGACCTAAGAAAACACTAGCAACTAATGCCACTGTTCTCCACTCAGCCTCCTTCAAGAAACGATTTACTAAGAAATATGTAGGAACCCCCGCTGTGCCAGTCAGAAGGGTGGCTACCAGTAGGAGGAAAAAATCTCTTCCCTCCCCTCTCAGCAAATCCTTAGCCATGGATGTGTAGTCTCTGCCGAGGGACGCTAGGAGGGCGAGGAGGGATCCCATGTGTAGGGCGAGGGCGACATTATAAGCCTCTGAGAGGGAAAGACCTATTGCGGTTTCTGCCAGCATTACTACGATCGTACTGCTTACGGGTAGCCACTCGACTACGCCTTGCAACAACCCTAGGAGTACCCATTCAAGCAAGCCGAAACCCCTGGCATTTTGCATTAGAAGGGTACCTATCAGCTTTGCTTTTCATCGAAGTTGTTTATAACACGTTTAAATAAAATAAGCGGTATCACAGGGGGATTGCATCTATATCCTAGCATTTTTACTTTCGGTGTTCTAATGCTTTCAGTTAAATGTCGCTTAAACTGGTGAGAATATTGTGAGGTGTTAATACCTGTGACTGGGGAGACTCTCCTCCAGAAGGCGGGAGGAAGAATCAGGAAATTAGAGGAAGAATACGTTAGTCAGATAGATTGGGAGGTTAAGGAGAACGCTAACACCGCGCTCAGCTATAGCAACTTCAGGAACTACTTATTCGACAAATTAATTAAGACCCCGGAGGTGCTCAAAGACTACCTGCCGCCTATTTCAGTTGAAGCCTACCTCAGGGGGGACATACACATACACAAGCTCCCAGACAGCCTCTGGATACCGTACTGCGGCGGCTGGAGCATGGAGAGGCTCCTGAGAAAGGGGTTGAAGACGCCGAGCGTCATCAGCAAGCCTGCTAGGCACTTCGACACCGCGGTGACGCACGCTGTGAACTTCTTCTTCATGGTGGCTCAGGAGTTCACGGGAGCCGTGGCCATGAGCGCCTTCGACCTGTACGTCGCGCCCTTCATCGAGAAGGAGAACGTACCCTACAGGCAGGTCAAACAGGTACTCCAGGGGATGCTGTTCGAGCTGAACTACCCCGCGAGGGCGGGGTACCAGAGCCCGTTCACCAACATAACGCTAGTCCTAGACACCAGCGACCAGATGCTACAGGGCACGGCCATATATCAGGGTAGGGAGGCTGGCAGGCTGGGAGACTACCTAGACGGGGCCTACAAAGCCGCCAAAGCGCTATTCGAACTCTACAAGGAGGGGGACTCCGTAGGCCAGCCCTTCACCTTCCCGATACCGACGCTCATGCTGACCAAGAACTTCGACTGGGCTGGGAGGAGGTGGGGCGAGCTAACAGATCTCATATTCGAGGCGCTCGCCAGGAAGGGAACCGCATACCTCCTCAACGGCTACGCCAGTAACGTCGAGGCCCTATACAGCATGTGCTGCAGGCTGACGATAGACGTGAACCACGTCTTCAACAACTCCTTCAGCCTGAAACTAAACCTGACCCAGATAGACGCTGAGGAGAGCTACAACGAGTTCTTAAAGGCGCGGGAGAAAGGTGGAGCATACGGTATATGGGCTATCCCCGACGCTACCGGGAGCATAGGGGTCGTGACGATAAACCTCCCCAGGCTGGCCATTTTGAGCAAGGGGGAGTGGGACGTTTTCGAGGAGCTGCTCAGGGCTCAGCTCGACAACGCCAGGAAGGTGCTAATGACTTGGAGGGGGAGGTACGAGAGGAGCTTGAAGATGGGGTTCATGCCGATAACCAAGGTGTACCTAGGCCACTTCAGGCACCACTTCAACACTTTCGGCGTGATAGGTCTACCGGAGGCAGCCGCCAACTTCCTAGGCGAGCCGAGGCTCTGGTTCGAGGGTTCCGAGTCCGACATGAGGAAGGCGGTGGAGGTGGAGAAGCGCATGGTGAGGATGATAAGGGAGTACGCTGAGGAGTGCGAGGAACTCGACGGGTGCCTGTACAACGTGGAGGAGATACCGGGCGAGTCCACCGGTTACAGGCTAGCTAGGCTGGACTCTAAGATGTTCAAGGAGGAGCTGAGGAGGGGGGAGATACTCATACCCAGCGACGGCGTGGCCCAGTTCTACAGTAACAGCGTGGTGCCCTACTACGCGGACGTGCCCATATTCAAGAGGGCGCTGTGGGAGGGCGAAGTCCAGCAGGAGTTCACCGGAGGGGTCATGATGCACCTGTTTCTGGAGGAGAGTCCCGACCCCGAGGCCCTGAAGAAGCTGGTTAGGAGGATAGCGGAGAACACTAAGGTGGTCTACTTCAGCATAACCCCGACAATCTCGGTGTGCAGGAAGTGCGGTTGGAGCGTGGTGGGGATACACGAGAAGTGCGCCAAATGCGGCCATGAAGTGGACGTTTGGAGCAGGATAGTCGGCTACTACAGGCCTGTGAGGAACTGGAACCCCGGCAAAAAGGCCGAGTTTAATCTCAGGGTACACTACGCCCTATAATCCCCCTTTACCCTTCTTCTATAGTAGTCCTGAAAGTGCCCTGAGTTTTCCCGGCTTTACCACCGAGATTATCGTGTCTCCCTCCTCTATCACTACGTTGCTCCCTCTTTCTAAGCGGCCATCTGGCTTCATGACAGCTAAAACAACGATACCGGTTTTCTCCTCTACGTCGATGACTTTACTGCCGATTATCGGCGCCCCCTTGTGTACTTTCATTGACACAAGCCCAGGGAGGGGTACTACGTCGAAGAGACAAGCGGCTGCAAATAAGGCGTAGACTAGTTTCGTCGTACTGAAAGCCTCGTCCGCGAAGCCGCTTCTGAGCGCTATTTCTGCCAAGTCTTCGTTGTATATCCTAGTTATTACGCGTAGGTTCGGGTTCATTTTCTTCGCCTTCTCCGACGCTATCAGGTTCACCGTGTCGTTGTTAACCGTGATTACCAGTGCCACTGCTCTCTCTATGCTGGCCTTCCTCAGGGTGGACTCCTGGGTCGCGTCGCCCAGTACTACCGGGAGACCTCTCCTTATCATCTCCCTGACCTCCTCTTTCCTCACTGCGTCTTCGGGCCTCACTATCAGTACAAAGGGTATGCCAGCCCTCTCCATAGCCTTGCAAACCCTTGAACCGAGGTGGCCGTAACCCACAATTACTACGTGGTCGGACATGTGCTCAGCTTTTAGCAGGGCCTTCTCCTCAGGCGATATGGCTTTTATCTCGAAGATCCCCAGAACTGGGGCCATGTTTATGAGCATTGAGACCAGCGTGGCGAGGGCCTCCACCTCGTTCTGTGGTTGAACGGAAAACGTGAGGTAGGAGACTATTGCGGAGAGGGAAGGTATTCTACCCGAGAAGGCGATTAACGCTATTAAGAGCGCGTATAGCACCGCTAGATACGTAGCGGCGAGCTTCACCCTCCTCAGGTAGTACATCAATATGAAGAACCTACCCCTAAGCTTCAAGATATTCACCATGTGAGATAATAAGAACACGTAAAAAATGTGATCTTAGCCATAATGCTTAGAGGTGGTTTAGCGCTGCCGACCTCAGGGAGAGAGGTAAGGCTATACGTAGCTGGGTGGAAAGAACTCAGCCTAGTCGACGTCATAGGTAGCGTGTCGTTCACCCTCTGGCTCTCGTACTGTAACTTCAAGTGTCCCTGGTGTAATAACAGTAGGGTTGCGCGGGGCCTGGAAAAGAGGAAGGTTAGAGTAGACGAGGTGGTGGAACGCGTGGCTGAGGCAGCGCCCTTCATCGACTACTTCCACGTAACTGGGGGTGAGCCCACCCTCCAGCTACGCGCCCTGAGAGTCCTATATGAGAGAGTTAGAGAAGAGACGGGGCTAGCCCTGAGCATGGATACCAATGCCAGCATCCCGGAGGCTCTGAGGAAAATAGTCGACATATTAGACCACGTCGCTGTCGACGTCAAAGCGCCCCTAGACGACCCGGTGCTTTACTCCAAGGTTATCGGTCTACCCGTAAGCCTGGGCAGGATACAGGTGTCAAGAGTGAAAATGGGGCTGAGAGAACTCCTCGGAGTCCCCTTCCTAGAACTCAGGACAACGATGGTTCCTGACCTAATCGACGAGGAAGTACTGGCCAGGGTAGTAACTACCTTGAAGCCTTACGTCGAGAAGGCGAAGCGCAGGGTGGTGTACGTCGTCCAGCAGTTCATACCCTACGAAACCATAGAGAACCTCAGGTACAGGGGGGAGAAACGCACAGACCCCGAAACCGTAAGAGAAGCCGCTAAACGCGCAAAGGAGATACTCGGTATAGAAACCTACTACCGAACCCTTGAAGACGGCACAGTGAAGCTGTAAGCGAAGTAACGTTAATAGGGAGCTGAAACGTTAATCAAACGCCGGCAGGATCGCGCCTTGACGGCCCCGCTCGGGGTTGGATGAAAAGGCGCCCGGGATCACGCTAACCGGGATGATGGAACGCCGGAACTTCTGAGGTTTGATGAAGGCTAGGACAACTGACCCTCACTCGGTGCGTTGCATGAGTGCTGAATCAGATAGAAAGGTGAATATTAGACCAGCCACGGTAAGTGATGCCGAGGGAATAGTAGCCTTATACCGCTCCGTGGGCTGGCCAGCTAGCCTAGAAGGTGTAACGAAGATTCTCGGAGAGTACGCGAAGACCAACTATATCTTAACACTCGTAGCTGAGGTGGGCGGAAGAGTAATAGGTAAAGTTACCCTCGACGTGGTTTACCCCCCATATGCTGAAATCGTAAACCTAGTGGTACATCCCAATTACAGGAGACAGAGCATAGGAAGCTTGCTAATTCAAGAATGTGTTAGGCGAGCTGTTGAGAGAGGATTTAACGTGTTGTACCTGATGGCTGACCTGTCGAATAGGAAACTCGTCAAGTTCTACGCTGAACATGGCTTCCTGCCAGGCATAATAGGTAAGGACTCTTGGCTATACCGCTTCGAGAAGGGGTCGTTCGTTAAAGCATTCCTAGATGAGCACCCATTCCACGAATTCCGCCTAGCTAAATCCAGAGTGAGTTTTCATGGACTAGACGTATACTGCATGAAGTGGAGAGACTTACTTACCGAGGATATATTACGCGTTTACCTGAAGGGTCAGCCCGGACAGCCCGAGAAAGGAGGAACTATGCCTAGGATTTGCGGAGTTAGTGCTAGATGGGGATCGAAGTACTTAGAAGCGTGGATAGAGGAGAACGAGGTGTATGCACGAAATCTCAGATTTAGACTATGCCTGTTGAATTCCGGGACGAGCGACTTTACTTTGAAAATCAGGAGATTGAGGGCTCCCGGATTAAGCGTAGTGCCAGCCCCGCCTAACGAGGTAACGTTGGTAAGTGGTGAAGAGACATCATTAGAGTTTACTCTAATTACCCGTCCCCATTTCAATGTCCCTTTAATGTACTTGACCTTCCCGACAGTTGTTGAATCGTTTGCTCTGGTAAGCGGAAAACTAAGGGCTATAATTTCCGCGGGCTTTAACATATAGAGAAAGGCGAAAGATGACCTCTGCGATTAATCTTCCCTGAAAGAGACTGTCCAGTTAATTCCTTTGCAGTAAGCTTATTCTAGCCTTTTCATG
>CAZFWY010000006.1:0-2359 GCA_964522715.1 uncultured Thermofilaceae archaeon
TTAACTCCGGCGATTCCATGTACGACGAAAGGTCCCTCGGGCTTTCCCACCCACAAGGGAGAGAGTCTGCCCTTACCCTTGACGTACAAAATCTCCGTAGGCGGCGAGGTCTTTGTGTAGACTATCTTGTGGTACCAGGTCCTAGTCTCCTCGTCGTAGGCTATGGCGATTACATAGTCTTCAGACGGATTTGTGTGAACTGTCGGGTATGGGAAGTATTTCCCGCTTTTGTCGTAGTAGGAGGGGCCGCTGAGTTTTCCAAATATTCTCTTCCCGTTAAACATTAAGCGTAGGCTCCCCCCGCCTATATTTACTGAAGAATGGAAAACAAGAATGTTTTCTCCATCTGTACACATGCCGAATTGGACGAAGTTGCTCGCAGTCCAGCCTTCTCCACGAGAAATAGTTAGCCTATTATCTGGGAGTTTTATTAAGGCTACTCCGAAAGGCACGAAATCGTAGAGAGTTACGGGATCGGTTATCCAAGAGTTGCTCTTTACCACGGGGAATATAGGGAGAGAGTATTTCTCTGCTTTTTCAAGAGCTTTAAGAGCTTTATCTAAGAGCTTGTTTGCCTCTTCGTAATCTCCCTTGTCAAAAGCCTGCTTCGCCTTTACCACCCAGTACTCAGCCTCTGTGACGTTATACTCTTCTGTTTTAAGCTTCAAATACCACGTTTTAATTTTTGAAAATTTCTCCACTAGCTGTTTCCTCGCTAACGTTGGCTTGTAGCTGTGAAAGTAGTACCAATACGCTAGGAAAACAGCAATAACTAAAATTCCAATAACGAGGAGTACAACAGCCTTCTTCATCATTCCACCTTTAACCACTCATCGCTTACAGGCGAATCTGAGAGGATCCCTGCTATATTCATTTGAAAATAGAAAGCGAAGCCCACGCGTTACCACCGTGTTATATTGTAGATAGCGCATTCTTTAAGAATTTCATGGTAAAATCGTTTCACTAGGTTCCGCGTAAAATACCGGGTGATGCTGACAAGTTAAGGGTTTTCTGGGGGTCCGTAGCCTAGTATGACTCGCTTGACGTATCCCTCTAAGCTCTCGAACTACGCTGGCCTGATGGTCTTCTTTATCACGAGGGTGAAGTCCGTAAGCTCCTTCACCAAGCCGAGAATTTTGCTCAGCGCCGTATGTAGAGATCGTCGTCCGTCTCTATGGTGGCCCCCAAGATCGAGTTAGGCGGGAACTCGTCGAGGAAGTCCCGGTAGCGCTCGGGGTTCTTGGTCAGGAACAAGAAGTAGGTATCAGGGAACTTGACGACGTGGCTCAGGACAGCCCTTATCCACTCGTCCTTCACAGTGTTGACGAATAGGTCGCAGCATATAGCCTATTATAGAGAAATATAAAGCGGCGAAGAACAGCTCTATCGGACCCTTTCACTAACCATTCGGACCCACGGATTCCCGACTATAAAGCTCGGCAGCTCCTCCCCTGCCTCCTTAGGTATCTCCTCTCTCAACCACTTTAGTAAACTCTTTCCTTCTCAGCTTCTTTAAAGGATCCTCAACTCAAGATCTTCCCATATATTCTACAGAATATATGGAAAGTTGACAAGATCATCAGCACTCAAGATCTTCCGCACCGGTTGGCCGGGCCGGACTCATCATCTGTGTTGTGTTAATGGCTGGGGTTTATATTTGTGTTATGCTTTGTGTGGTGTGTTGAACCTTACGTTTATGTCTAGGTTATTAGTGGTGGGTAGCTAGTGGAGGAGCGGTAAGGGTGAGTATAGGGGATTTCGGAGAGTTAGTGGAGTCTAGGCTCGGCCTTAGGCTTAGGTCTTACCAGGTGGGTGTGATAGGGGATGTTCTCGGCGAGCTTGAGGGGGGTTCTAGGGCTGTCTTCGTGTCTATGCCTACAGGTAGCGGCAAGACTTTGATCGAGGTTTTCTTCGGGTATTGGGGGTTCGGTAAAGGTTTTAGGGTGTTGGTGTTAGAGCCTACTCGTATCTTGTGCGAGCAGATGCTGAGGATTTGGAGGAAAGTTTTGGGGGATAAGGTGGGCTTAGCTTACGAGGGTTGCTGCGACGACATCGAGGATAGGAGTAAGGAGGTTGTTATAGCCACGCCCCAAACAGCCCTTAAATGCTTGGCGTCTGCTCCCGAGGGGTTCGGCCTGCTAGTTATAGACGAGGTTCACCACGCCTTCGGGACTCAGATGTACGGGGATGTGGTCGCAGGGTGCAGGCCAGAAGCGGTCTTGGGGTTCACGGCGCTCGTACCCTCTTACAGGAGGATTTTAGGGGTTTCGAACCTTCCCGGCGAACTAGGCGTTCCCGTGTTCTTAGACTACGACTTCAAGGCTCTGTCGGACATGGGCGGTTTCAGACCTCCCTTAGC
>CAZFWY010000006.1:2459-29912 GCA_964522715.1 uncultured Thermofilaceae archaeon
GTCCTGACGGGGGACGTACCCCGCAGCGAGAGGGCTAGGATAGTCTCGGAACTGAGGGAGGGGGTATACGATGCGTTGGTATCGACTAGAGTAGGAGAGGAGGGATTGGATATACCTGAAGCTGGGCTCCTCGTTATGAGCGACGTAGCTAAGAGCGAGCTGAGGTTTTACCAGAGGCTGGGTAGGTTGTTAAGGCTAGCGAGTCCGAAGGAGTTGAAATACTTAGTAGTGACTCTAACCCCTAAAACTGTCGAGTACAACGATTTGAGAGAGGCAATGTGGAATTTGAGGGCGGCGGGGGTCGACGTCAGCTACCTGATAGTGAACGTCTCGGATCTGAGTGCTAGCCGTAGGGCGGTCGAGATACTCGAAGCTCTGACGGACAGCGTGGGGGAGGCGATACCGTACGCCACGCTGGCTAGGGGGGAAGCCATGAGAGATCCCGTAGTGGCCATAGAAAGGCTATCCTCGGAGGCCGGGTACGGCGAGTTGGGAGTCGAGACTCCCGAGGAGTTGATTCACGTCTTGTTCTCCATAAATACTAGGGATAGAGCGGCTAGGAAGCTGTTAAGGCGTTTAGAAAGCATGATTCCGCACACCAGTATCACGGACGAGCTAGACGTAGCTCTGGAGACCGGCCAAGCGTTATACGTGTACGACCCAGCAGTAGTGGCTAGGATCTTATCCACCGAGCTTAAACTACTCCACAAGTCATGCCTTGCAAGGGGAGGGAAGTACTGCCGTAACCCCTTCTTCAGGCTTGATCGTAAAGACCTCTTAAAGCTCTTCATGAGGGTTTTCCCTAACGAGCCGAGCTACGTAGAAGAGGTTGAGAGGTGGCTGAGAGAGACCGCAGAGAGAGCTGCTAGGGAAGCCGAGGCAGGCGGATTACATTATAGATTAACTACTCACTCCTACAAGTATAACCCCGCGAGTTCCTGCCTGATATCTAAGCTAACCTTAGAGATAATCGAGGAACCGGCGCTCATAGTGTTCGAGCCCCAAATATATTATTACTGCGTTAAAGGTAGAGAGCAGCTGTCAATATTTAAGAGACTAGTCCAGCTAAACCTGCTCTCCATAGGCCATACGACCGGCGCCATGTACCTAACCGAGAGATAAGTTAGACCTCCACATCTCCTCTTCGAGCTCTTCTTTAGCCCTCCTCCCCGCCTCCGTGAGAATACTCTCAAGAGAGCTCATATCTTTTGAGATAGTGTATAGGTAGTTGATTAAAGGTATTAAGATTAAGAGTGGAAACAGCAGGCAAGCTATAATCGACAATATAATGACGATCACCATCCCTAAGTCGATGTGTAAATGCGCGCTAACGTTAAAGGCGTAAGTTATACCGTTGCCATTGGCTGCCACATATATCTTGGCTTTCGCCCACCCCTTCACGCACTGTAAGTCACAATCGCCCGTAGAACAGCGGGAAACCTTAACCTCTTTGCCTTTAAGTATCGACCTAAGCTTGCCTATGAAAACCTTCTTCCCAACTCTTAAGCCACTATACGTGTACCCACGTGACTTAAGAATCACATATGTATAGATTGACCTGGTAGTTATAAAGTTATTTTGAACTAAGAAAATTATAATCTCTCAACACTAAACTTCCTCATTTCCTCAATCAGCTTAGCCAATTGATCCACGCATTTATTGAATACTTCTTCCCCCCTACTCCTGCTAGCTGTCTTAGCCACGCCGAATACTCCGCTCTTAGTAAAGTCGTGAGTACACCAGTACACCACTACTTTCACTGTGAAAAGCGGGCTTACCTCCTCGTCTACAGCTTTGTCCGGGTCGACGTAGTCGGGGTAGAGATAAGCGATGAGAGAAGTCTCAGCCGAGCCCGCGTGGCCCAGCTCCTCTTTCCTAAACATCCTGCCAAGCTCGTCACTAGCAGCCGTCCACCACTGATATATTACCACTAATGACTTTAACTCCTTCCTAGCCCTAGCAGAAGCCCTTAGCAGGGCGTAAAGGTTACCGCCATGTCCGTTAACTATTACCACTTTCCTGATACCCCATTTCGCTAGAGACCTTACCACCCCGTAGACGTAGTTCTCGAGGGCCTCCTCGTCTACCCATATGGTACCGTCGAAGTGGGAGTGGTGCTCGCTGACGCCGTAGGGTATGGGAGGGAGTAGTAGCTCGCCGGTCTTCTTGGCTGCCGCTTTGGCTAATTCCCAGGCTATTAAGTAATCGGTTCCTAGGGGGTTCTGGGGACCATGCTGTTCGACTGAGCCTACCGGTAGGATTGCGACCTTAACCTTCCTCAGTACTTCGCGTGCTTTAACCCAGCTGTATTCAGGGAGGAAAGGCATGGTCTATGTTGTGCAGTAGACGTAAAAATTGTTTTTAGTAGCTGGTAGGGGATAAAAAATGGCCGTGAAGAGAAGGGACCTCTCAGATCGATGAAGACGCCAATTTGCGCTGAGCCGCCCCTTATAGCCTCACTCCCAGACCTGCTAGTACGAACTTCGCCGAGACGTACAGGAACAGTAACCCGAAGAGTAGCTTGATTAACCAGGCAGGAGTCTTAGGTACTAGCCTAGCGCCTATCTGCGCCCCCAGTGCGGTGCCTACGCCCAGTAACAGCGCGGCTAGTAAATCTACGTCGCCAGTTACTAGTTTAAATGCACCGGAGATAATGGCCATAGATATGAACGAGGCCAGAGATGTCCCTACGGCTATTTTGACCGGTGAGTGCAGTAGGTATATGAACGACGGTACCAAGGCGTAGCCCCCGCCTAGCCCTATGATTCCTGAGAGTATGCCTATTACGAAGCCTAGGATGGCTTTGCTCTTGGGAGAGCCTGGAACCTCTTTCCCCTCGATTTGGGCGGCCGTCTTCCTCCTAACTCCCTCGACTATCATCCTTATAGCCGTGTAGGTGAAGGCTAGCCCGACGACTACGCTGAGTAGAGGGACTCTTTTGAGGTATATGAACAGTATCGAGCCGAAGACTGCTCCTAAAGCTCCGAAAATCGTTATGATTTTAGCCGTCAAGAAATCCACATTCCTCATTCTGATGTGCGCCTGGGCTCCCGAGACGGCCGTTATTATTACAGCTGTGATCGTAGTTCCAATTGCTACTGGCAGGGGGTAGCTGAACAGGAAGTATAGGGCTGGTAACATTATAGAGCAGCCACCTATTCCGAGGAAGCCGCCCACTACTCCAGCTATCACTCCGAAGAGTAACATAACAACGGATAAGAGTACGTCCATGGGTGCCACCGTTTGGTTTAAATTTTAAACATGTATATATATACGTATGGTTTCAAGAAGAAACCAGAAAATTCGAAAGCCTCTGGGAGAAAGAGATGTCAGGCTTCTCAAGTGCTTAGAAGGAGCTTGCAGAGTTAGTTACGGTGAAGTCGCCAGGAGAGTAGGCGTGACCCACACAGCTGTGCGGAAAAGAGTTGCAAAGCTGATTAGTGGCGGCTACCTTAACGTGTACCCCTCTCTAAACGTGGAAAAGCTCGGCTTCAACCTAGCACTGTTGTTCTTGGAGGTCGCCACAGACGAGGACGTCGATAAGTTACTCAGCAGGTTCAGAGGCTGCCCGCGTATAATACATATGTTCAGAGTAGTCGGAGAATACAACTTGGCCGCCCTCATATACGCGGAGGATAGCAGTGTCATGGAGTCTATACTCGGAACCTGCATGTTGAGGACTGCTGAAGGTATCAGAAGGAGCCTAGTGATACCCGTGGCACGAGTACTGCTAAACAAGTACTTCAACTTGAAAGTGCCAGCAGCCAGGTTGGACATAGCGCCTTGTGGCATCGATTGTAAGAGCTGCAAGAGGTTTAGGGAGGGTAGGTGTACAGCGTGTCCGTCGGTGAAGTGTTATAAGGGGTGGTTCTCGGCATATAACTGGAAAAAAATAGAAATATTTTAATTCGCTAAGAACCAGTGGTGTTTAAAATGCATTTAAAGTACCCGCGAATATATAGGATTCCCCACCCCAGTGGCTATAGGCATGGAAGTAAGCGTTACCTGGGCTGGATCGAGCTAGCGGAGCTGTTCGATGGTGTGGTGTACGTAGAGGAGAAATTGGACGGCTCTCAATTCTCCATAATTAAGGAGGGAAGAGAGATCCTAGTCTACTCGCGAAATAGGAACATCGTTGAAGGACATGAACCGCCAGCGTATAGGGGTATTTGGAGGTGGGTTTACACGCATTATGCGAGCTTGATTGAGTTACCGGAGCGCTACGTAGTATACGGCGAGTGGTTGAGAGTGAGGCATACTGTCTACTACGATATGCTGCCTGACTGGGCTGTGATATTCGACGTCTATGATAGCCTTCGGAAAGGTTTTCTGGGTTATGAAGAGAAACTGAAGGTTATTAAAGGCCTTGGGTTAGTCGCGCCGCCCCTGATAAAGGTCTTAAGGGTCAGGTGTCGTGGTAAGAGAGACTTGAAGCGTATTATTAAGGAGCTGGCCAGATGTGCGGAGGGTAGGTCTGCTTTTTCATCCGTGGCACGCAGTATGGAGGGCGTCGTAGTTAAGAACTATGGTAAGGGCCTTTTCGCCAAACTGATCAATCCATGGTTTGACAGAGAGATTGACGAGCACGAGTTATTTGAGGGAGGTATAACCTATAATACCTTGAAGAAAAAATAGTTATATTGCTCAATTTTAAACTATCACTACTTCTATCTTCCCCTCGAGTATCCTCTTGAAGCGCTCGGCGTCTCTCTCGTCACCAACTATGGCTCCGTAATGCATGGGTATCGCTACTTTGGGTTTAATGTCCTCCGCGGCTTTCGCCGCTTCCTCGGGCGTCATCACATAGGTTCCGCTCACCGGCAGCAGGGCTACGTCTACCGACCCGAGACCCTTCATTTCGGGTATATAATCCGTGTCTCCAGCGTGGTATATCCTTACCCCCGCTACTTCGAGTATTACTCCTATGCCTCCGTAGTCCTTCGGGTGGAACCTCTTATTCACGTTGTAGGCTGGCACGGCCTTTATCCTTACGCCTTTAACCTCGGCTTCGTCTCCGGGGTTAAGCTCCTTGTACTGAAGGCCTAGGCCTCTTATCTTCCCCGCGCAGTTGGACGGCGCTACCACTACAGCGTCCGACTTAGCCACTTTCCTTATGTCGTCGGGCGAGCAGTGATCGTAGTGGTCATGCGTACATATGATTATGTCTCCATCTCTGGGCGCCGCTCTAAGCTGGAACGGATCTATGTAGATCACTAGGCCCGCTCCCTCGATCCTGAAAGCGGCATGAACTAGCCTCTCTACTTTAACCCCTTTGTACTCGAAAACCCCACTCATCAATCTTTTCTCTCCCGCGAGACAAAAGTAAACGTATCGCCGACTCCAGCCTTCACTCGGAGAAGACTATTATGGGATCCCCCCTCCTAATCACATCTCCTTCCCTAACTAATACGGCTGATATGACCCCGTCCCTGTCGCTCCTTATCTCTACCTCTGACTTCATAGACTCTATAACTATGACCAAGTCTCCCTCAGCTACCCTCTGCCCGCTCTCTACGCACACCCTAACAACTCTGCCTATCGTAGGCGAGGTAAGGCGGGACCCCTTACTTTCTCTCTTAAGGCTTAGACTAGGCGCTTTTACTGCTGGCTCAACTTTAGATATGCTGGCAGTAGCTAGCCTCCTTATGAGACTTGATAAACTAGTATCTGTCTGACCAAGCTCTACCTCTACCTCGTAGACCTCCCCATCCAGCAGCACTCTGAACCTCCTCGGACTCATCGGCTACCACCAGGTCGAGACGCGAGGCAAGCCTCCACCCCGAATACGCTCTCCTACGAGGGGGTTTCTTCTCGCTTTTAGACGATATATACGCGGCAATCGCGGTTATTATTGCTACCTTTTTCATGCCTTTCATATTTCAGCCCTCCCCTAGGGCTTAGGGGCGGGTTATAGGATGTTATGAGGGGGGTACACCGTGCTTCTTGGGGGGTCTCGGTAAGCGCTCTCTCTTCGAGAGCAGCATTTCTAATGTCTTTATCAGTATTGGGCGAGTCTCGCTCGGTATGATTACGTCGTCAACGTAACCCCTCTCAGCCGAGACGTAAGGGTTGGCGATGTTCTTCCTGTACTCTTCGGCGAATCTCTCTATGAATTCCTCGGGGTTCTCCGCTTTCTGTATCTCCCTCTTGTAGATTATCTCCACGGCTCCTCTGGGACCCATAACGGCTATTTCGGCCGTCGGCCACGCGTAGACTATGTCTGCGCCTAAGTGTTTGCTGCCCATCGCTATGTAAGCGCCCCCGTACGCCTTCCTCAGGATTACCGTTATTTTGGGAACTGTGGCCTCAGAGTAGGCGTATATTATTTTGGCTCCATGCCTTATCACTCCGCCGTGCTCCTGTTGTGTTCCGGGGAGGAAGCCTGGCACGTCCATTAGGGTTATTATTGGGATGTTGAAGGCGTCGCAGAAGGTTACGAACCTGGATATTTTATCCGAGGAGTCGATGTCTAAGGAGCCTGCGTAGACTGCTGGCTGGTTAGCTATAACCCCCACGACGTGGCCGTTGAGCCGGGCGAAGCCCACTACAGCGTTTGGGGCGAAGAGTTCGTGGACTTCTAAGAACGTGTCTTGGTCGAAGACTCTCCTGATGACCTCCCTCACGTCATAGGGCTTCATAGGGTCGTCTGGGACTATAGAGTTCAGCGCTTCGTCCGTTCTTCCGGGGTCGTCGCCCGTGTCTACGTAGGGTGGGTCGTCTAAGTTATTGGATGGTAAGTAGCTTAATAGCTTCTTTATGAGTGCTATTGCCTCGTCTTCACTATTCACCACGAAATGCGCGACGCCGCTTTTCTTGGCGTGGACATCGGCTCCTCCTAACTCCTCGAACGTTACTTCTTCTCCTATCGCCGCCTTGACGACTTTAGGGCCTGTTATGAACATGAAACTCGTCTTCCTAGTCATTATGATGAAGTCTGCGAGGGCCGGGGAGTAAACGGCTCCGCCAGCGCACGGCCCCATCACTGCTACTATTTGGGGGATGACCCCGCTGGCCATAACATTCCAGTAAAAGATCTCGCCATACCCCCTGAGCGAGTCAACTCCTTCCTGTATCCTGGCGCCCCCAGAATCGTTTATCCCTATGAGGGGCACCCCCATCTTAACGGCTAGCTGTATCACGCGGGCTATCTTCAAGGCATGCATCTCACCTACGCTACCCCCCATGAAAGTGAAGTCCTGGAGATATAGCGCGACCCTCCTACCGTCGATCCTCCCTAAACCCGTTATAACCCCGTCCCCGTACGCCTTTCTCTTCTCCATCCCAAAGCCCGTAGCCCTATGAGTTACGAAACGCCCCAAATCAATGAAAGAGTCTGGGTCTACTAGCCGCTCAAGCCTCTCCCAGGCGGTCAGTTTGCCTGCATCGTGCTGCCTTTTTATCCTCTCCGGGCCACCCCCAAGAGAGGCTAACCTCCTCTTCTCTAATAACTCTGTTATCTTATCGCTCATATATACCGCCTATTGTTAAGGGAAGACCTCCTCCACCCAGACGTCTACAGACTTACCATCAACTCTAACTCTAACCAGCTTAGCCCCCCTACGAACTGCGTCGCAGGCAAGCTTAACGTGTCTCTTTATCCTCTCTATAATTTTCAATAGTTCGCCAGCGCCACTATTCCTACCTACTCCAGACTTAGCGGCCTCGAGGAGGAAAGATAGAGGGAGGTATCTCGCCGGTAAATCCTCTAAGTCTCCGTTGCTGCTGACCGAGGATACCTCAAAGCCGTTTCCCGGCCTCACCCTGCGCTTACCCGACCACCTAGTTTTCAAGCCCTTGAAAGCCACGTATAAGGGGTTACCCCTAACTACTAGTACGCTTCCCGGGGGCAGCGGGAACGCCCTCCAAAGAGACATTTTTACCCTGCTCGAGGACTCGCGTACCTCTACGGATCCTCTACCTGCGACTGCGACAAGAGAGAGCTTTTTAACAGCGAACTCAGCGTAACCGTATACCTCAAATACCGGCGCGTACTCTTCATTACCTACTAGAACGTTACTGACAGCAGAGGCGAAGGGATCGCTCGCCTGCTTTAAGTAGATCGGGTTTGACCCCCCGACTATGAATACCTCATCGCCCCTAAGGAGGCTCAGGGACGCTTTTTTTCCTTCGTTAATCGCATAAGTGACTATCGACATAAGACGCTCGAACCACTTATGAGCACCTATGATATTTAAGCGTTGTCATTCAACAAATGCCGTGGTGATACATGGATTTATAAAAATGAGGCTAAAACTATAATTATGGATGATGAGGGTTTCTGGTTCGGAGCCGTGAAGACAGATTGGTCGCTGATTTTTCTACTCCCTAATACTCGAAAGAGAAAAAAGGAAGCTGGAACTAGACGTTATAAGAGAAAGGGTGAGCTGGCATGGTTACTTGGAGCAGGAGCTTCGTCGTGGCTTTAAAGATATTCGTCGTCTCGATACTCTGGTACATAGTGGGGTTAATAATAGCGATGATAGGAGTCGCCGCTTTAGGAATAGGAGTAGTGAGCAAGCTATCAACTCCCCCGAGAACTCCCGAGGAAGCCATGGCCTATATGGGTACCTTGGGCATTGCCTTCGTATTCCTCTTGATAGGAGGAATAGTCGCTGGTTTCGGCGCTCTGGCTACCTTCGTTAAGTTCATTGTCGAAGAAGCCATAGAAGAGTATAGGAGAGAACTGGGAGGGCCGTACCCCCCACCATACCCAGTTCCACCGCCCCCACCAGCTGAAAAACCCTGATAACACGTCTTTTTATATTCCCTCTTTTCTTTGAAATAAACAGGTGCTATTAATGGCCGAAAGGGGGAGAGATGGGAGAAGAGGAGAGGGGCTTGGCGTCATATTATTCCTGATAGGCTTAGCCATAATAACTATATTGGGTATGATACTCAGAGAAAAAAGAGAGAAGAGAGGAGCAGAAGAGGAAACTTACGAGACATTAGTTGAAGAGAGAGATAGAGTGTTAGAGAGACTAAGGAGACTTTCGGCTAGGAGGGCTGAGGGGAAGATAAGCAAAGAGGAGTATCAAAGGAAGAGGCAGGCTCTGCTGAAAGAGATAGAAAGAATAGAGGACAAGCTAAACAAGCTGGAGCGGTGATGGAGTATTGATGTTTGAGGTCGAGGAGTATGCAAGGCGTGTTAAGGCTAACATCGACTCGTGGCTACTGAACTACATAGAACGGGAGTACCCTCCCCCTCTAAACGAGAGGTTGAAATACGCGGTATCTGGCGGTAAGAGGCTACGAGGGATACTCCTAGTATTAATCCACGATTTGAACGGTGGCGACGGCGAAGTCTACGACCTAGCCGCTGCCGTTGAAATGGCTCACTCGGCGAGTCTCATACATGATGACCTGGCCGACAACGCTAAGGAAAGAAGGAACTCGGATTCCTTTTGGGCGAGATACGGAGTGGACGAAGCAGTTACAGTACCACACATACTGATATCGGACGCCCTTAAGATAGTCGGGGCGAGGGGGGCGAACCTACTGGCCAAAGTCATAGATGCCTGGAAGAAAGCCTCTCTAGGGCAATTCTACGATATATCGTCTTACAAGGGGGTTCACTTAGTGAGGTACGACGTATTAGCCAGGCTTAAGTCGGGAGAGGTGTTCGGAGCTTCGTGTTTCTTGGGGGCAGAGACTGCGGAGAAAGGTTTGGGAGAGAAAGCGTACAGCTTCGGCTTACACCTGGGTACGGCCTACCAAGCAATTGACGACGCCGTAAGCCTATTGAGAAGGGAGATAGATAGCGGTAGTACGGCACTACTAATAGCCAGATACCGTGAAGACGCTATTAACCATGTATTTAACTTAGCGAGAAAAGAGCTGGACGAGGCGTTAAGACTGGCCGATGAAGTCGGGGGTTTACGTCTTAGAGAATTTGTAGGGAGAGTTTTAGAACTCATGGCTAGAGAGGCTGGCGTACATTCGAGCTTCATACTTAGCCGTATAGCTCTGCGTAAGTAAGACTAGTAGAAGGTGATTCGTATTGTGGAGGGAAGAATACGACGTCATTATAGTCGGGGGAGGAGTAGCCGGAGCAACTGCCGCTTTTAAGGCCTCCGAGAAGGGGTTTAGCGTAGTGGTAATCGACGAAAAGAAAGATTCGGGCACCCCTGTAATATGCGGTGAGTTCATACCTGACATGGAGAAGGTTTCCTTTGCTTTTGATATCCTGCCAGAGATGAGCAGAGCTTATGACTTATTTAAGTTCACTAATATTCTAGTTAAGACTAGAGATGTAATTGTAAAGGTAAAAGGTAGGAGAGAGCTGAGGCTGGGTGTTTCGGGTTTCGTGATAGATAAAGCGTTGCTGATAAAAACGCTACTTGAAATGGCCGAGGCTAACGGTGCCACCCTTGTAAAAGGCGTTCGGGTTAGGCAGATATTCGAGGAAAACGGTAGATATTTGGTTAAAGTAAAAAATAACATTTTAAGGGCGGGTAGGATAATAGGCGCGGACGGATACCCGTCTACGACCGCTACCTTGCTCGGTATGGACAGCGGGTACACTCTCAACGACTGGGCTATAGCTGGCCACGTCAGGGGGAGGGGGGAGTGGGGCGAGGACGAGGTTTACATGTACGTGGACTTAGACTTTACCCCCGGAGGTTACGCCTGGGTTATACCTAGAGGCAGTAGCGAGGCTAACGTGGGTATAGGCATAAGGGCTTCATATGCGAGGAGGGGGCTTAAGATACAGAGACTTCTACGTGAGTTCTGCTCCTTAGTACACGTAGAGAACGTGGTCGAAGGCCCGTACTATAAATGCATACCCGTTGGCGGCGTAGTGAGAGAAGTCAGGAAGAGAGGGGCAACTCTAATAGGGGACTCGGCAGGGCTTGTCAACCCCATAAATGGTGGTGGAATACCTACGGCTATAGCCTCAGGTCTAGCGGTTTCCGAGAGTTTAGAGAGAGAACGTTACGACGACTTCATAACTAGGAGCCGTAAGCTCTTAGGGTGGGGGCTGAAGTACAGGTTCCTAGTAGACGCATTTTACGCTAAATCCCTCGTGGGTATGCTAGGTGTTCGCTTTACTCCTACTAAGATCGCCGAGAGGGTTCTTAAGGGAGAAAAAACGCCCCTACTAGCTTTGACTCGGATAGCTAAACTAGTCCTCTAATAGGTAGCTAAGGATTTCGTCAACCAATCTATTATCAAGCTTCTCGTACTTCTCCGTAGACCCCACATCGTACCAGAAGGCATCAGTTAGGAAAGCGCATACCTCCTCACCCCGCCTTATTAGATGCGGTATCAAGTCACCCATTATGTCGGCTGAGCCCTTCTCCCTCAGTATACCCTCTATTAACGGGATTTTCGAGTAGTCAAGCGCTAAGACGCCTATGGCTACGGGTTTACCGAGAGGAGGCTTCTCGACGAGGTCTACGACCCTCCCATTCACTACCCTTGCTACGCCCACGCTCACGGCGTAATTCGGTGATAGCGCTAGAGTTGCGGCGGCCTTTCTCTCCTCGTGCATTCTCAGAAGCTCTGTTAGGTCGATGTTGGAGAGTATGTCCCCGTAGTAGATCAGCACAGTTCTAGCCCCTTCAAGGGCCCCCTTGAGGTAAGCGTTGAAGAGCGCCCCGGCGTTCCCAGCGTACTTGGGGTCGTCCTTTATGTACCTCACGCGGACGTTAAACCTGGAGCCATCCCCGAAGTAGTTTATTATCTGCTCCGCCTTGTAGTCCACGAGCATCACTATGTCCCTGACGTTGTGGTACCTCAGCAACCTGACCACGTACTCTAAGAGGGGCTTCTGGAGAGACCCTACAGGAATCATGGTTTTCTGGAAGTAATAGGTTAGAGGCCTCAAACGCTTACCCTTACCGCCGCAAAGGATAACCCCTCGTACGCTACTCGACAAGGTTCCCACGTCTTTTATACTTCAAGAAAAGAGTTAAGAATATTGTCATAGTTTATAGCGGCTCGCCCAAAGAGAGTTAAGGAATTGAAAGCATAGGAGTTAAAAGGAACGTAGCCCATGAGCCGAGTGGTGGCGAAGAAATGGAGGACTTCATAATAGCGGACGTAAGCGCCAGATGGATTCTGGACTCCCGAGGCAACCCAACTGTGGAAACCGAGGTAGTAACTATAGGTGGCGGCTTCGGTAGGGCCGCTGTTCCGGCGGGAGCGTCTAGGGGTAAACACGAAGCGCTGGAGTTAAGGGATGGAGGGAAGAAGTTCCGTGGTAAAGGCGTGTTAAACGCTGTTAGGAACGTCAACGAGGTAATAGCTAAGAAGATAATGGGGATGGACTCTAGGAATCAGAGGGGCATAGACAGAGTGATGATAAAGCTGGACGGGACGCCAAACAAGAGTAAACTGGGGGCTAACGCTATACTCTCCGTTTCACTCGCCGTGGCTAAGGCCGCGGCTAACACTTACGGTTTACCCCTCTTCCAATACCTGGGCGGGGCTTTGGCAAGAGTACTACCCGTACCCTTAATGAACATAATAAACGGTGGTAAGCACGCTGGTAACAAGCTGAAGATACAGGAGTTCATGATAGTCCCCGTGGGGGCGGACTCCTTCTCGGAAGCCCTAAGGGTAGGCTGTGAGGTCTACCAGTACTTGAAGGAGTACCTGGTGGAGAATTACGGTAAGAGCGCTATTAACGTGGGGGATGAGGGGGGCTTTGCACCGCCCCTCAAGATCAGTAGGGAAGCCCTGGAGGCTCTCAGGAAGTCAGTGGAGCGCGCCGGATACGAGCTGGGGAGAGACGTACTGCTGGCCCTCGACGCCGCCGCCTCGGAGTTCTACGATGAAGAGAAAGGAGTCTACGAGATAGACGGTAAAGAGTTGACGAGGGACGAGCTGCTCGACTACTACGCGGAACTAGTGGGGGAGTACCCGATAGTGTCAATTGAAGACCCCTTCCACGAGGAGGACTTCGAGGGCTTCCAGATAGCTGTGGAGAAACTTAAAGGCGTACAGATAGTTGGGGACGACCTGTTCGTTACGAACCTCAGCCGGCTCAGGAAGGGGATAGAGATGGGCGCAGCCAACGCCCTCCTACTAAAAGTCAACCAGATAGGTACTCTCACAGAGGCTATCGACGCAGCTTTTGAGTCGTTTAGGAATGGGTACAATGTTATAGTTAGCCACAGGAGCGGGGAAACGGAGGATACTACCGTAGCGCACCTAGCCGTAGCGCTAAACACTGGACAGATAAAGACGGGCGCGCCGGCTAGAGGGGAGAGGACTGCTAAGTACAATGAACTATTGAGAATAGAGGAGTACCTGGGAGGAGAGGCTATCTTCCTAGGAGAGCAGGCTTTTAAGTGCTAAAGAGAAATTCCTCACATTTTTTACATATACATCACATATGATAGCTGTGAGTACGGTCGATAGGAAGGCCCCGGCTATTAATTGGGCGGGTGTGTGAGCTTTCAGCTTGTGCCGGGCCCAGCTCACGGGTATCAACAGTAAATAGAGAAGCGCCATGTTGAAACCTACAAAGTAAACTAGTAGAGTAGTAGGCCCTGCGATGCCCGCCGTGTGCACACTAATCTTCCACTTCAAGGTTATCAAGGCTAGCACTAGTGCGAGGACTATATATGATATATATAATGGCATGTAGACGTCTAAACCTCTCCAGGCTAGGTAAGCTATGCCTAAAACGTAGGAGGCGGTAGTCAGAATATAATACTTCCACCTTTTCTCCCTCTCAGTAACAAAGATGTCTGTCTTCCCCCAGTAAGTATCCAGGAGTATGGGTGCGAGAGGCAGCACAGTCTGGGTTAAGACAAGCATTACTAGGGCTTCTAACCCTCCTAGACCGCAATACCACCACAGGTAGCACGCTATCAACCCCCCGTAGAGCTGGGGCGATATCATCAAGGATAGTAAAGTAGCTAGCCTTTTCATACGGAAAACGTGTAAAACTCATAAAATATTAAACTTACGCCCTCTCAACGGGGAAGCGCCACTCCCCTCTGTCCCTGGTACTTACCCCTGTAGGGAACAGGCTCTCCGACTACCCTGAAGAACGCTACGTGGGCAAATCTTACCCCCTTCCTAAGCTTAACAGGGAAAGCGCCTCCATGTATCTCAAGCGTTATCTGACCCTCAAAGCCAGCGTCTACTATTGTCGGAGGTATTGAAAGGCCAAGCCTGGCGAAAGTGCTTCTCAGCTCTATGAAACCCGCGACGTTAGATGGCATCTTCAAATACTCCAGCGTTGATACTAGGACTTTCATGTAAGGTTGTATAACTACTCCATCGTTGATTCTAAGTATTTTATAGTACTCCGTGAGGTCGGTTTCGCTGAGTCTCTCCGGATCTATCGGCTCGGGGTTATTTAGGAGTATTGCTATTTCACCGCCTATTCTTAAGTCCACCCCGTTCTCCCTGACTGTGCTGGGGTCGAATGGGTCTATAACTAGCTTACCCTCTCTGATGAGCCTCAATATCTCCTTTCCCGAAAGCATCAATTAAAATCCGCGTAGTACCTATTTGACAGTAACTCGCAGCATTACCGCTTCGCCTTCCAGAACTCCATCTCGCAGTAAGGGTCTCCCTTAGCTATGCACTTGACTTCCTCGCTCCTCAACTCATACCCCATGCACTTTTCCAGCCACCCCTCAATAATCCCACGAGTGAAGTGACCCTGGGGTTTACCAGACCCTTTAAACATCTCGCACTCGAAGTTGTTGTATATCCTCACTCGAGCGTAGCCCCTCGCCCTATCTATCTCTAGCACTTCGAGCATCCCGAAACCTGTAGCTTTCCATACGTTCTCCATTATTTCGATGAAAACGTTCACATTCCTCCCTTTGAGCATTTTCTCGTGCGCGCTGTACACGTCCCGCCCAGCCCTAAGCCCTATGTGATAAAAAATGGCTCCTGCAGACAACCCGAGTTCCTCCCTTAGATCCGCAAATACTCCTTTGTATAGAGCCTTTCCCATGACTATGGCTCTCTCCCCGCCTAGAGCCAATTCTTCCGTGACATTGTCAATGACTATTCCGGGGGCTATGGGTTCAATTACCTCGACGCCAGCTACATGTTCGATATTCGAAACCAGGGAGGCTATTTCTCTTGGGTCTACGTCTCCGAAGTCCGCGAATAGTAAGATGTAGTACTCCCCCACGAGAGGCAGGCCAGAGCCTATGATGTGGTAAATGGGAACGCCCCGCTCGGCTAAGGTTTTAGCTATTTTAGCAAGTATACCGGGAACCTCAGGAGCCTCAGGGGAGAAAAATATCGCCAAACCATACATTCGGCGGCCTTTCCGCACGATAATTCTGCCCAAATCAATAACTCTCCTCCCCTTCAAAAAGAAGCACCATAACATTTTGTAATTATAGGTAATATTTTAGCATAACTTTCGTCATATCACCAACAAAAGTTGGGGAGGAAACTAGGGTTCTCCGTATCTATTTGTAAATAGTTGGATAAGTTAAGAACGCCGAGACAGGCACATATAGCTTAGAGGACAATTTCCGCAATCCGGAGATTTAGCTTTACAAAAACGCCTACCTAACAGTATGAGGTAGAAGTGAGCCTGGAGCCTAACGTCTGGGGGGAAGAAATCCTCTAGATCCCTCCTAATCCTCACGTACGTAGAGGAGGAGGTTAACCCTAAGCGCTTGGCAACCCTCCTCACATGCGTATCCACGGGTATTACGTCTCCCCTGAAGAGAGCGAGGTATACGTCAACCGTTTTCTCCCCGATGCCCGGTATAGAGGTCAGCACTCTCCTCGCTTCTTCCTTGTCCCTATAGAGGGAGAATAGGTCTAAACCGTTTAAGACCTCGACAGCTAGCGACTTTATAGCTCTAGCTTTCTGCCTCCACAAACCCGCTGGTCGTATGGCCTCCTCTATGATGTTCGTAGGAGTGCTAGCGAGCTTTGAGGGGGTCACCCCAACACTTAACTCTAGTCTCTCGTAAGCCTTGAAGGCATTGCTTTCAGCGGTATTTTGAGAGATTATCGTAGCTATTAAGACCTTAAAAGGGTTCTTAGACTCTTTGAAAACTTTTAACGCTATGAACTCGTTCTCGTCCACCGTGAGCGCTGATTTCAGTCTAGCTAGGAGTTCTGGGTACTTCATCACAGGATATCAATAAGAACGCTTTAAGATATACCAACCGTGGGTGTAGGGAATGGAGGTTAAGGAGAAGTTCTACTTGCTCCTTCACCCGCGGCCCGCTTACGTCATTGGTTCCGGTAGGTTCGGCGAGGTCGTAAATTTCATGGCGGCTTCGTGGGTTACCCCAGTTGCGGAGGAGCCGCCTAGGGTTGCCGTGGCTATAGACGTGGAGAGCTATACCCACGAGCTAATCTCGAAGTATAAGGAGTTCACGGTTAACGTCTTACCGATGGCTCAGCTTAACGCGCTCTACTCTGTTGGGATTGTTAGTGGCAGGAGGGTGGATAAGGTAGCTAGGTTCGGGCTCAACGTGGAGAAAGGAAGATCGGTCAACGCCCCTGTCCTCACAGACTCCATAGGGGTCTTAGAGTGTAGAGTTACGGCCACTGTGGAGAGCGAGGATACGACGTTGTTCGTAGGCGACGTATTAACGGCTTACGCTAAGGAGGAGTACTTCGACTTGAGAAATGGCTGGAATGTAAAAAAGGTGAATATTCCTTTACACAATTGGGGACGGGGATTCTACGGGCTAGGCCGTCTAGTACTAGCTAAGCGTTAGCGCTATTATTTAGCGCCTGCGTTATAACTGATGATTTTTTGTACGCCTCGTTGACAGCGTCTATTATCATAGCCCTGAAACCCTCTTTCTCCAGGACGTGCACTCCCTCTATGGTTACTCCCCCAGGAGTAATCACCATGTCCCTTAGCTCAGCTGGGTGCGCCTTCAATTTCTCCAGTAGCTTGGCAGTTCCCGAGAGGGTATGTATGGTCAGCTCCAGCGCGATATCTCTCGGCAACCCGACTTTCAAGCCAGCGAGCAACAGAGCCTCGAAGAAAATCAGCGCGTACGCAGGCCCGCTCCCACTGTACGCTGTTATAGCGTCCATGTACCTTTCTTCCACGACGACGCAGTAACCCATGGACTCGAAGAGATTCTTGGCTATCTCTAAGTCCTCCTTAGACGCGCTCTTACCGGCAGTTATGGCTGTGGCGGAGTGACGCGCGACTATGTTTATGTTCGGCATAGCCCTTATTACCCGTGCCCCAGGGGCTAGGGACTCTATGTAACTAGTAGTTACGGCTGCAGCCACAGAGATTATCAACTTACCCTTTAAGAGGTCAGAGGTCTCCTTCAGGACTCCAGCCACTTGGTGGGGTTTAACGCAGATAAATACTATCTCTGAGTTCTTAACGGCCTCCCTATTGTTTAGTAATATCGGAGCGCCTATGCCCGAGAGCTGGTTTCTCCTCCTCTCCGTCCTGACAGTTCCAACGAGGTTCTTGTAGCCCTCGCTCAATAGGGCCTTCAGTATGGCCTCGCCTATCTTCCCCACGCCTATAATGGTTATCGGTGTTTCCTTAGTTAGGAATCAAACCCCCTCGCACCTCCTCTTGCGGACAAGGTGATAATAGTTAAGGATATTTAAGCATTACCTCAAACTAGCTACAGTTCTTTTTTAAAAATGCGTTAAAGCCTAAATGTCTCGAAGTTAAGGGAGTGTTAGTAAGGCGTATATCGATATCCCTATGAGCAATAGCCCGCTTATAGCCTCCATTAAGGGTAGACCCTTACTCCTCCACTCCTTTATCTTTCTGAGGCGGAGAGATAGGAATAGCGTCGCAGCCAGTATGATTATCAGCGGAGCTACGAATATTATGTTGTAGAGAGCCAAGAGTAGGGGCACCAGCATCTGAGGCTCCATTCGTGATAGTAACATTGCAGTAATTAAGTAGGGACCACTGCTACACGGAAGTAGGGTGAAGCTTATTATAAGGCCCGCAGCCGCCGCTGTTAAGGGGTTTATGGCTTTTTCTATGAGGTTCTCCGTGACTTTTTTAAAGGCCCCCGGAAGAGGAGATTTAAACACACCCTTACGGTAACCGCTTATCCCCCCTATGAGAGCTGAAGTCCCTAGGGTCAAGCCCAATATTACTATCAAATACTTTAGAAAGGACATGTAAGAGAAGACTTTAACTAACCCTAGCCCTAGCACGAAATAGGCCACGTAGATGGCGGATATAAAGGCTATCCCAGACAAACCAGCCCTTCTAAGCCCCTTAATAGTTGCTACTATGAGAAGTAGAGCTGTGAAAACACTAAACGTACAGGGGTTTACACTATCCGCTAAGGCCGCGCCTATAAGGGCTGGGAGAACCTCTTTCAGCGTTAGTTTAGGAGGAGGCGGAGTTAGCTCGTTCGCCGTTCCATTGACTTCAGGCTTAGATTTCTCTCCTTGAACATTAGGCTTAGATATTCCTTCTTGAGAACTTAAAATGGCTAGCCTACCTACTATTCCATTGACTATTCTTATGTAAGAGGAGTTTAGCTGAGTTACCTTCTCTCCACCTTTTTTCACAACTATAGCTAGGAAGACGTCGTTATCGACTGCATCCTCGGCGTGTACTACCCAGAAATCCTTGTTCTCCTCGAAGCCCAAGACTGCCATGCGAGGCTCTCCCCCCACGTATACCACGATTAGTGGTACATAGCAGCACTCGCCTAATGGTAGCAGGTTGTAAAGCTGGAAGTATTGTGTTACGTACGTCTCGTTCTCGGCGAGTTCCCTAAACTCAACCCTCTCAGAGCCAAAAGCTCTCGCGAGATAACTTTTAGCGGCAGAGCAGTGCGAGCACGCTGATTCTCCGTAGATAACGAAGTACAAGTCTGGCTGAGAATAAGCGACATATGCACTCATAACTACGATCAATAATACGGCTAGAGCCATCCACCTCATGATGCATCAAATTCTCACAGGAAAAGCACTAAAAAATATTCTCATTTTCATGCTCGGCTACTTCCCCTTGAGAGCCTTCTTTAGAGCATACGCACGCGTAGCTACAGCTCGCGCGTATATAGGGTCTTGGTAGAGCGCGGCTTTAACCTCTAATGGCTTCACCAGCCTTATTAGCCTGTCTTTATAGGTGGAGGGGGATAAGGCTAGGCCCCTAGTCCTTTCCTCAACGATGACTATCCCTTCTTTTTCGAGCTTGTCAACAGCTTTCCTCAGTTTGTCCGGTGTTGGGACGTAGGGGACTTGGTACTCTCTGACTTTAAGTATATCTTGGAGGAGTTCGCTTTCCCATAGTACGCCGTGGAACACCGCCAATACCCTCAATACGTCTTTCACCACTTCGGCGTCTTCACCCTCGCTCCCCAGTAAGGAGAGCACCTTCTCACGGATGCTCAACTCCTCGCACCACGGGTTAATAAGCGGAAAAGCGCCTTAAAAAGAGAGAGGGTGATAAGGCTGGCTATAATCGACCTCTTACCGGAGAGAGTCAGAAAGCTCGTGGAGGAGAGGTTTACCCATCTAACACCTCCCCAGGAGAAGGCTATCCCGCTGATACTTAACGGGCGAAACGTTTTGATAGTGGCTCCTACTGGTACGGGTAAGACCGAGGCAGCCATACTGCCTATTCTAGCTAAGATAGAGAGAGGTGGAGGTATCAAGGTTCTATATGTGACCCCGTTACGCGCACTAAATAGGGATATCCTAGACCGCTTAGCTTGGTGGTTCTCGAAAGTGGACTTACGGATAGCCGTTAGACATGGAGATACGTCTAAGAGTGAGAGGAGAGCGCAAGCTATCTCGCCGCCCGACGTAATGATCACAACCCCGGAGACCTTCCAGTTGCTCCTAATAGGCCGTAGACTCAGGCTAGGGCTTAGAACCGTGAAGTGGGTAGTAGTAGACGAGGTTCACGAGCTGGCCGACGACAGACGAGGAGTCCAGTTGTCCATACTATTAGAGCGCCTTAGGAGATTCGCGAAGAAGACCCCCCAGTTTATAGGGCTTTCAGCCACTCTGGGGAATCCGGAGGAAGTGGCCAGCTTAGTGGCCGGGGAACTACCAGTCTCCGTCGTGTATACTCCCGTATCGAAGAGGTTTGAGGTGAGAATAGAGTGGCCTGATGTAACCCCGGAGGATCGCGAACTCGCAGCTAAGCTCTTCGTAGCTCCTGAGGTTGTAGCTAAGCTCCGTAGGATAAGGGAACTCGTTGAAGAGCACAGGGCTACTTTGGTCTTCACTAATACGAGGCCAGCCTCGGAGATGATAGGTAGCAGGCTCAGGCTTTGGGACGAAAAAATCCCCGTATACGTCCACCACGGGAGCCTGTCTCTGGGGGAGCGGGTAAGGGTAGAGGAGATGCTGAAGAAAGGAGAGATTAAGGGGGTTATATGCACGTCTTCCCTCGAGTTAGGGATAGACATAGGGCACGTAGACCTTGTGATCCAGTACGGCTCTCCCCGCGAGGTTAGGAGGCTTATACAAAGGGTTGGAAGGAGCGGGCATAAGATAGGTGAAATCAGTCGGGGCGTCATACTAGTCAGTAGCAGCGACGACGCTCTCGAAGCATCTGTACTCTGGAAGTTCCTGAGGGAGGAAAAGGTGGAGCCAGCCCGTATCCCCTACAAGCCCTACGACGTACTCGTACACGAATTAGTCGGAATGGCCCTAACAGGAGGGTATACGGTTGAGGAGGCTTTTAACATAGTGAAGTCTACTCCCTCCTTCTCCGGCATGGATAAGGGAGAGTATGAGTCCGTGGTTGCCTTCGCCCAGCAAGCCAGTCTACTGAGGGTTGGGGTAGACGGCGCTTTAAGGCCCGGTCAGCGCTCGTTTAAGTACTTCTACGGCGTTCTCTCGATGATACCAGAGACCAAGCAGTACATCGTAGTCGAGGAGGGTACGAGCGAAGCCGTGGGTATACTAGACGACTTCTTCGTGGCTGAGTACTGCGAGCCAGGCGCGCGGTTTATAATGGCTGGTAGGCCCTGGACTGTGGTCTACGTAGGAGAGGAAGAAGTCGTGGTGAGAAGGGCGGAAGACTACCGCGGCGCTGTTCCGAGCTGGGTCGGAGAGGAAATACCAGTACCATTCGAGGTAGCTTTAGAGGTCGGCAGGATACGTCGGGAGGCTTCTGAAAGGCTCTTAAAGGGCGAGCCTATAGACGTCATAGTTTCTGCAATCTCAGAGGAGCTAGCCGTGGACGAGAAGGTCGTGGCGAAGTCTCTAAACCCTGCGTTCAAGATGACGCTCAAAGGGCTGCCCGTACCATCGGATAAAGTTATAGTAGTAGAGGAATTTGAAGACATGATAGTGGTTCACGCCCACTTCGGAACTAAGGTGAACAGAACTCTGGCTAGGTACGTGGCGTACGAGGTGACCCGAACCTACGGCTTACCCGTCTACACATCCGAGAAACCCTATAGAATAGTCCTTAGGGCTCCCGGCGTGCCAGGGGAATACGTGGCTGAAATCCTTAGAAGAATAAGCCCAGACAAGCTACGCGAAGCCGTTACGAAGGCCGCTGAGGATAGCCGTGGATTTAAGTGGAGACTACAACAAATAGCGAGGAGAATGGGAGTAATAGAGCCCGACGTAAAGCTTGAGAGAGGAGCTGTTGACAAGCTCGTAGCGACTCTTAAAGGAACCCCCGTATACGCGGAGGCTTTGAAGGAGACGCTCTACAGAGATATGGACTTAGAGACTGCCTCAAAGGTAGCCAAGTGGGTTGAAGAGGGAAGGGTAGAGGTGAAGTACGTCGAGGGGCCGACACCGCTGGCAGAGGAACACTTCAGGTACTACGCTGAGTACCTAGAACCAGTAGCGCCCGAAAAGCGAGACGTACTGAGGTATATGTTGTTCAAAGCCAAGCTTTACTCCTCATTCATAACCATAGCTTGTCTCGACTGCCTCGAATACATCGAAGAGGTGGCATTACACACAGTGGAGAGAAGGCCCAGATGTCCACTCTGCGGGTCTTCTAGACTCGCGGTTTCACGTCTAAGCAAGGAGGAAGTTGAGAGGAGGCTTCTACGTAAATCTAAGCTGCGACACCTACTAGCGTCAAGTGCCTTAGTTAGGAACTGGGGTAGGGTGGCGGCTGTCGTTATAGCTGCTGGGCTAAACCCGTACGAGGCTAGGAGGATATTGGAAGAGGTTGGACACGACGAGGAGAGAGCTTTGAGACGTGCGTGGATAAAAATTAAGGAGAAAACTGCAAAATATACTAAACGTCAGAGAGAGCTTTCCACACGGACTCCCTCTTGAGAAATCTGGCCAACTATCACTCTATTGCTTAAATTCCTCAGGGACTCTGCGACTTTCTCCGCGTCCTCACGCCAGCAGAGAGCAACTATGAATCCTCCCCCACCAGCACCCGTAATTTTGGCGCCAAGGGCCCCGGACTTCCTAGCTACGTAAACCAGCTTCTCTAGGACTAAATTGGATACTCCGACCGCTGAGAGCATTCCATGGTTTATGTTCATGAGTTCCCCTAGCCTCTCGAAATCCCCAGCTTCTATCGCTTTTCCGGCCTCTATTGCTAGGTGTCCAGCTGCGTGGTAGAGCGGGTTCATAATTTTCGGGTATCTTTCTTTCAGGGCCCTCACTCTCCTGACCATTTCACCCGTGCTTCGAGGTATTCCGGAATCGGCTAGCACTAGTAATACCGGGCTGAAGTCCGCCTTTAACTCCACGAAACCCTCGGTTTTCCTATAGGCTATTGCAGCTCCGTACGTGGCGATGGTGTTGTCTATTCCGCTGGGCTTTCCGTGAACTATTACCTCCGCTTGATAAGCCAGCCTAGAGATATCCTCCTTACCTAAACTTACCCCTAGAGCGGAGGAGGTAGCAGCCACTGTAGCCACAGCAACGGAGCCCGAGGAACCCATCCCAGCCGCAGGAGGAATTTCAGAGTCGATTATTATCCTAAGGGGCTTTTCTTTGCCAATGAAATCCATAGTGGTCTTAGCGGCGTAGTATATGGGGTAGAGGGGGGACTCTTTATTCACACTAGTGAGTGTAAAGACCTCGCTAATCACCAGATTTTTGGAGGTGATTTCTATCTTAGGCTCTCCTTCCAGTACTTCTACTAGTACTTTAGCCCTTAGGTCTAGGGCGACTGCTATGGCTGGTTGATTCTCAACGACGAAGTGCTCACCTACTAGTATTACCTTCCCCGGGGCTGATGCCTCTGCCTTCAAGTGTCAACACCTCTTTACTCTTCTTCTGGAGGCTTTTTACTTATACCTACCAATTTTTCTAGGTCGACCTCTGCCTTGGCCCGCCAACCTATAGCTAGGCTCTCCCCCCTCTCCTCCAGGTATCCGAGCCTTACGAAGCGGTCGAGAACCGCCTCCACCCTCCACGAAGGGAACTTCCCCTTCAGGATCCCGAGCACCACTTTTCTGGGCGCCTTCCCCTTATTCGACGTTAAGTACAGCAATGTTGCGGCGAGTATAGCCAGATCGTCGACCCTCCACCCGGAGGTCTTAGCCTCTGTAAGGGTAAGCTGGTCTTTTAAAACGACTAAGAATAGGGCTTGCGAGAGTCCAGCCGAGCCGCTGTCCAGGCTGAGCCTGTTACCCTCCTCATCTACGGCTATAACCTCTAAGCCTAGGAAGGAAAGGTATTCGTTTAAGCTCTTAACGACGTCGAGGTAGTCCTTCCCGAGAACTCGGCGCAGCTCCCAGCCTTTAACCCCCGGCCTCCCGTGAACTCTGAAAAGGAGGAGCCGAGCAGCTTTCCTCAGCTTCTCAGAGGGCTTCCTAGGTCTCGGCATGCTCGTCCACCTTAACTATAATAGCTATCGATTCATACTCGCCCTCCCTAGGGGGGACCACGTAGACCTCGCCGCTTAGGGGGTCTATTTCGAGGCTCGCCTCCCCCTCGCTACAGGCCAACGATACGGCGTAGGCCTTGATTATATCCCCTTTAACGAAGTCCAGATACCCCACTCTACCCTCATCTTTTAGAGTTTTCAGCAACTCCTCCCTAGCCTCATCTATGACTTCGGGTAGGTTCAGCGATTCTAGAGCGTAATCCTCAAAGACAGGAACCTCCTCTAGTAAGACCGGCCTAACAGGCTTGAAACGCGTGCCCAAGTATTCCAAGCCTAAGAAGAGGTCTGATAGCGATAGTACGTCGAGAGAGACTACGGGCCTCCAGGCCCTTAAAAACTCCAGCGCTAACTCCCTAGGCTGGAGAGATGCCAGCTTGACTAACGCCAGGAAGGGGTAAAGAGATAAAGTGGAAGTCCTGCCTTCAACCCATTCCTCCTGCCTCTTTATTAGCTCCGCTATCCGCCTGACGGTTTCCGCGTCTAACGCTAACCCCCAGTCCTCAAGTTCTAGCAACACTTCTCTCAGCTCGTCAAAGAGAGAGACCACGTCTAGGGTGAAGGGGTCGCCCCCGCTTTCTAAGACGCTCACTACGCGTTTCAGAACCTCTCTGACCCTATCCTCCGCTCGTCTTCCTCGCGTAAGAGACACCCCTAACCTTTTGTACAACTATCAAGTTGACGCCTCTCGGCAGAGGCCTAAAAGGCACTGGGGTTATTATTAAGTACTGGGCGTCCGGGTTTTGGGCTGCCATGTCCAAGATGAGCTTCAAGATAGCCTCCCTGTTCCTAGGATCCATGTGGATTTCAAACTCGTCTACAGCTCTAAACGGCGACTTGGCCCGGGATTGAAGGGCTAGGAGGAAGCACATGACAGCCGTGGTCCTCTCCCCTCCACTCTGAGTGTACGGGTTGAGTTCGACGGGCTCCGCACCCCTAAAACCCACTGTGACTAGGAGCCCGGCGTTCTCTAGGTCGTCTGCGTTTACCAGTCTGACTTCGCCCACACCACCCAGCCTGGTCAGGAACTCAGCGTACCTGGAGTTAACCTCGTTCACCAGTTCCTCTAACTTACTCCTCCATAAGCGCTTCCTATACTCCAGCTCCTCCATGGCACGAGCCTTATTCCTCGCTGCCTCCTCTGCCCTAGCCTTTATCTCCTCGTACTCCTTCACGTAGCGTTCATATGCCTCGGCGGCTCCGGGGGGTATCTCCCCTAGTGCAGCTACGGCTATCTTTACTCTCTCAATTTCCTCTCTAATTTCTTCGGGACTCCTCTCTGTACGAACTCTGGGCCCTATGGATTCCGCCTCCCCCAGCTCTTCTTCTAGCTTCTTCCTTAACTTCACGTACTCTTTGAAGGCTTCTCTCTCTTGGTCAGATAGTACTTTAACCATGTACTCGGCTACCCTGTACTCTGCGTAGCTCTCCGCATAGCTTAAAAGCGTCTTCTTGAGACTTCCTACCAGTCCTACTTGGCCGCTAGCCACGAGCCTCTCTAAATCGTCGGCTTCCCGGAGCAGGTTAGAGGAACGGTCTCTCAACTCCTCTAGGCGCCTCTTCAACTTGCTAATTTCTTCTCTAAGAGACTTCAACCTAAGCTCGGCCTCTCTGACCTGTTCCTCCCTGATACTCACCAGAGACCAGGCAAGCTCCCTCTCCAGACTTCTAAGCTTCTCCCTTAACTCGTTATACTTGACGAACTTCGAGTACTGCTCCTCCCAATACTTCAGGGTTTCCTCGGCTCTCGCCAGCAACTCCTTAGCCCTCCTCTCAGCTTCTATCACTTCTCCCAGCTCCTTCATGGCTGCCAGTACGCCGCGCCTAAACGCCCCCAAACCTACGGCGTCCTCGACCACTCTGAGCCTCTCTTGGGGGTTTAGGAAGACGAACTCCTCCACGAGACCCTGGTGCATTATTATTAACATGTTCTCCGGGTTTAGCCCCACTCTGGCTAGGCTCCTCACGAGTTCGGCTTTAGTTATAGGCCTGCCGTTAGCCTCGTGCCAGTACGTACCATCTCTCCTGAGATACCTCGTCAAGTAGACCTCTGAACTCCTAAACCTAGGTAGTGGCCGCTTGCCGTTCCTAGGCTCATTGTTTATTACTAAGGTTACGCGGGCGTAGTCCTCGCCCCACCTAATTAAGTCACTTAGCCTCCTCCCCCTCTCAGTATAGCTTTGACCCAGCGCTACAGATATAGCTAGGAGCAAGCTGGACTTGCCAGACCCGTTCGGACCCACAACTAGGTTAACGCCCGGCCCCAGAGGAACCCGGGCATACCTATAAGACATGAAATTCTCTAAGATGACTTCTTTTATCAGTTGCTTAACCATCAAATAAAAGAAAGTGTAGAGGTACTAAAATAACCCCCGCCGATATCAGACAAATAAAACCTTCGGAGAACCTAGGGAACGTTTAATATCTCAGCGGGGAAAGTTAGTGTTAGCAAGCGGTGTACGGCGATGCCCCGCAAAATACTTACCATAGGTGACGCGCTGAGTAACCCTATCCGGCGGCGCATCGTACTCTTACTGGCCGAGAACCCCGGCATGTCCGTGCGCCAATTAGCGAGAGCCGTCGGTATAGGGTTAGGCAATCTCACGGGACACATACTCATCTTGGAAAGGGTCGGACTTGTAAAGGAGAAGAAGGACGGCAGGAGGGTGATGTTATTCGTCAATGAAGAGCACTTCGTAAACTCGCATGTGAAAAAGCGCCCCCTCAGTGGCATGAATTACTGAAGGACACCTTTTTGATAAGTAACGTTTGCCTACGGGTAACCTACTCCTTTAAGTAAAGTTCTTGTTAAGCAAATCCTTATACACGTAATGGCTGGAGAGTGTGTGAGGTGAGGTGGTCTTTGGCGCGCTTCATATATGCTACGTATGAGGACTTAAAGTCCGGGAAAACTACTGATATCTACTTCGTCAGGACTGCTAAGATACTCAAAGCCTACGGGTTGGACAAGGTTGACGTTTACGCCGAGTTTACGCCTAGTTCACTCCCTAAGGGGTATCCTTGGGCTGTGCTCGGCGGGTTACGCGATGTGGTAGAACTCTTGAGGGGAGTGCCCGTAAACGTCTACGCCATGCCTGAAGGAACCGTGTTTTTCCCTAAGGATTACCGTGGCGTTAGAACTCCGATAATGGGTATAGAGGGGCCTTACGGGGAATTCGTAGTCTACGAGACACCTGTCCTGGGATTCTTGAGTATGGGGTCTGGCATAGCGACTAAGGCTGCTAGGGTTAAAAAGGCGGCGGGTGACGCCCTAGTTTTGTCTTTTGGCGCCAGGCGTACCCACCCCGCGATATCCCCCTTCGCTGGCTACTACGCGTACATAGGAGGGTGCGACGCTGTCTCCTGTATAGAAGCCGCAGAGTTCCTAGGTATGAAACCCGTTGGAACAATGCCCCACAGTTTGATGATAATATTTAGAGCTATAAAGGGCGACCACACCCTCGCCTGGGAGGCGTTCGATAAAGTCGTTGAGAAAGACGTGCCACGTGTTATATTGATAGATACGTTCTTAGACGAAACAGAGGAGGCTATAAGGGCAGTCGAAAAGCTGGGCGACAGGGTGTGGGGAATTAGGCTCGACACACCGGGAAGTAGGAGGGGGGACTTCGCCGAAATAATACGAGAAGTCAAGTGGAGGCTTAGCTTGATAGGTAGAGATGACGTGAAGATCGTTGTAAGCGGAGGAATAGATGAGTACT
>CAZFWY010000006.1:30012-46450 GCA_964522715.1 uncultured Thermofilaceae archaeon
TTGATAGGTAGAGATGACGTGAAGATCGTTGTAAGCGGAGGAATAGATGAGTACTTGATACCGAGGTTGAAAGCGGCCGGAGCTAGCGCCTTTGGTGTTGGCTCGGCTATTAGTAACGCTAGGATAGTTGACATAGCCATGGACTTAGTCGAGGTCAAAGTAAATGGGAAGTGGATGGCGATATCTAAGCGCGGCAAGTATCCCGGTAGGAAGCAGGTGTACAGGTGTGAGAAGTGCTTCGTAGACTTGGTAGTACCCCTTAATAAATCAGAGCCTAAATGCCCTAGGTGCGGTAGTCCCATGAAGCCTCTCTTAATAAAGGTCTTAGAGAAAGGGGAGGTTGCCGCCGATATACCGCCACCTCAAGAGGTTAGAAAGTACGTTCTAGAGCAGGTGGAGAAGCTGAGCTTAGACTCGGTGCCGTGGTGATAGGGTGAAGAAGAACTTCCTCGTAACAGGGAGGCCTGGCATAGGGAAGACAACTCTTGTCTTGAGGGTGTGTGAAGCTCTGAGGAGAAATGGAGTAGTAGTCGGAGGGATGGTCTCATCGGAGGAGAGAGTAGCGGGTAGGAGAACGGGCTTCATAATCAAGGACTTAATAACGGGAAAGCAAGGGTATCTGGCCAAGGCAGGCCCAGGGCCGGGCCCCCGCGTGGGAAGATACCACGTAGTGCTCAGCGATCTAAACAGCATAGGGGTTGGCGCTATAAGGAGGGCGATTAGGGAGGCGGAAGTCATAGTTATAGATGAAATAGGGCCTATGGAGCTTTACTCTCAAGAGTTTAAGGACACGGTAGTTAGCGCCCTCGACTTGCAGAAGCCTGTCTTAGCGACAATCCACATAAGAGCTAACCGTTATCCCTACACCCGAGCAATCCTAGCCAGACCTGACGTAAGAACATACACCGTCACCTTGGCGAATCGGAACACGCTGCCAAGCGTGCTGACGAAGGAAATATTGACCGCGATGGGGAATATCCGGGGAGAAATTGGAGCGGGTGGATAGCCTTGTCCTCCTTAACACGGCTCTCAGGCTCTTTAATCACCGTGGGACTAATACTCATAGTACTGGGCATTTTCCTCGTAGTGACCTACGCCCTGCTAAGCCCCTCCCAGGGAGAAGTATCAGGCGGCTTCACGATATTCGTCGGACCCATACCCATAGCTGGGGCATGGGGCCCCCACGGACACCTCTTACTTCTAATCAGCTTAATCTTAGCTATCACTATGTTTATACTACTATACGTATTTATCAGCAGTATGAGAAAAACCATGTCACTAGAGTAAAAGTTGGTGCTGGGTATGGAGGCTCCATTTAACAAAATTCTCGTAGCTAATAGGGGTGAAATAGCCGTTCGCGTAATAAGGGCTGCGCATGAAATGGGTATAGAAGTCGTCGCAGTATACTCGGACGCCGACAAAGACGCCCTACACGTGAAGATGGCCGACGAAGCCGTAAGGATAGGCCCCCCACCAGCCGCGAAAAGCTACCTCCAGATAAACTCCATTGTAGAGGCGGCCCTGATAAGCGGAGCAGAAGCAGTACATCCAGGCTACGGATTCCTGGCGGAGAACCCAGCCTTTGTGGAGGAGTTGGAGAAGGTCGGCATAGTCTTCATAGGTCCCCCCGCCAGCGTTCAGAGGAGGGTGGGTAGGAAGCTCGATTTAAGGAAGTTCTTCCATGCAGCCGGGGTACCGGTAGTGCCGGGCACATTGGAGCCCGTCTCGAAAGAAGATGCTTTCGACGTAGCCGAAAACATGGGGTACCCCGTCGTCGTTAAGCCCGCGGGGGGAGGGGGAGGGATAGGCGTAACCATAGTGTGGGACAGGGAGGACCTCGATAGGGCTTTGGAGACGGCCTCCTCGATAGCCTACTCCTCGTTTGGAGACCCAGAAGTTTACATCGAGAAATACATCGCGCGTGCCAGGCACATCGAAGTCCAGATACTGGGCGATAAGAAAGGCAATATCGTGCACCTCTTCGAGAGAGAGTGCTCCGTGCAGAGAAGGTTCCAGAAGGTAATTGAAGAGTCGCCATCCCCAGCCTTAGACGACGAACTCAGAGAGAAACTGGTGGGATACGCTGTTAAAGCCGCTAAAGCCGTGGGTTATGTGAACGCTGGCACTTTTGAGTTCCTCTACGACCCGGCGGTCGAGGACTTCTACTTATTAGAAGTTAACAGCAGGATACAGGTGGAACACCCAGTTACGGAGATGGTTACCGGCGTAGACCTGGTCAAAGCTCAGTTCATGATAGCAGCTGGCGACCCCTTACCCTTCTCCCAAGAAGAAATCGAGCTGAGAGGGCACGCGTTTGAGGCCAGAATTTACGCCGAGGACCCCCTAGAAGATTTCACGCCATCTCCCGGCGTGATAGAGAAACTGGTAGAGCCGTCCGGCCCCTGGGTAAGAGTGGACTCAGGAGTTTACGAGGGTTACGAGGTAACGCCTTACTACGACCCGTTGCTCATGAAGATAATCGTCTGGGGGCGCACGAGAGAGGAGGCTAGGCTGAGGATGCTAAGAGCTTTAGATGAAACGGTAATTGAAGGGTTAAGGACGAACTTAGACCTACACCGCTTCATATTCCGGGATGAAACGTTCAAGGGAGGAGATCTCTCAACGCGGTACATTTACGAGGAACGAGTTATCGAGCGACTCAAGGAGAAAATAGGCTCCACTCGGAAACCTACGAGACACCTACATAAAAAGGAAAAAGAAGAAGAATACAGGGGGGTTGTCGACGCTTGGCGCCTAGCATCGAAGATGGGAGTCTAAGAATACTACGCTATGAAAAAGTGCCCTCAACTATGGATGTAGCCGAGGAACTAGCCGAGAAAGGCGAACCCGAGTGGACAGTGGTCGTAGCCGAAGAACAAACCATGGGAAGGGGCAGGCACGGTAGGAGGTGGGAATCGCCTAGAGGGGGGCTCTGGCTCTCCGTAATACTAAGACCTCCGCTGCACGTATTGCCTATTCTCTCCATAACAGCCGCCCTAGCCTTATGCGACGCTTTATCCCTCCTCTACGACATAGATGCCAGGCTGAAATGGCCTAACGATGTATTAATCTCTGGGTATAAGGTGGCTGGAATACTAGTCAAGGGCGTCAGCGGCGCCTATAGCATCGTCGGAGTAGGGGTCAACGTGAATAATGACCCGCCCCGCGGTATAAAGGCGACCTCTCTAAAGGCAGTGGTTGGTAGAGAGCTAGACTTAGACGAGCTGTTAAAGACTTACCTCGAAGCGTTTAAGCATAGGTACGAGCAAGCCATAGATAACCCAGAAAAATTACTAAAAGACTACAAGGAGAAGTTAGACACTATAGGGAAGAGAGTGCGCGCATTACTGGTAACAGGGGACGTAATTAAGGGGATAGCTGTAGACGTTACAGAAGCAGGCGCGCTCGTCATTTACACGGACGGCAAGCTCGTGGAGGTAATAGCCGGAGAAGTAGAGTACCTCAGGTAGGGAGGGGGTAAAAATAGAGCAGATCCTATTGATGGCCCTAAGACTCTACGCAGTTCTAGACCCGCTAAGCATAGTGCCGCTCTACATCTCAATATCGTCCCCCTTACCAGAAGAAAAAAGAAAACTCATGTTAAGAAGGGCACTAACCTTCGTCCTAGCGGTTCTATCCCTCATAGCAGTAACTGGCGATGCTGTGTTCAAAGCGCTCGGAGTGAAACTCTCAAGTTTTAAGGTAGGCGGTGGGCTACTCCTACTAGTACTGGCGATAGATGAGCTGGGAAAAGGGCCGCGAACGAAGGAACTGGTAAGTGAAGATGTCATGGCCCTAGCATTAGTCCCCTTAGCCACTCCATTACTCGTAGGTCCCGGCTCAATCACGATGATCCTTATGTTTACAATCGACCATAGCCCGCTTGAAGTCGTGGCGGCGGTGTTGATAGCTTGTGGAGCTACTTATGTGACTCTGAGAGCCTCAAGTATCGTTAGGAAGATATTGGGAGAGAGTGGTACTCTGGCCCTTGGTAGGTTTATGGCTATAATCTTAGCGGCCTACGCAGCGGAGATGATACACTCAGGCCTGGTGGATTGGGGGTTGTGCGGCTGTTAAGTTATCTGCTTTATTATCTCTATTGCTTCCAGGAAGCCCCTCCAGTAACCCTCTCTCGTTATTTTGTTCGCCTCTTCCCTTAGCTTCTCCGTAGAGTTTCCTAAGGCTATTGAGAAGCCAGCCTTCTTGAAGAGGGGGATGTCGACGTCACTGTCGCCTACGGCTATTACCTCGTCTAGATCTAACCCTAGGCGTTTACAGGCTACCTCCAACCCTACTCCTTTATTCACCCTCTCATCCCTCACGTGTATAGCCCAGCCACTACTCTCTACTACCACCCCTAGCCCCCTCACCAAGACTCTACATTTCTCCACTACTTCATCCACGTTAACTCCTCTAGGGACGTGGAAGGCATAGTCAACCATTCTGAAGGGGTTTTGCCAGCTCTCCAATACCAGCCCCGATAAAAGGAGAACCTCTCTGGCTCTTCGGGCTCGCTCAGGGTCTCCTATAACGCGGTAGTCGCTCTTAAAGCCGACAACTCCCCCGTTCTCGGCTATCACCAGCCGCGTAACTGGTAAGTAGTAGGCCAGCCCCACGAGTATAGGGTACCCGTTACCTGATGAAAGCAGAACTTTAAGCCTCCTCTCCCTGAGTTCCTCTAAGGCTTCAACTACTTCGTGGTGAATTACGCCACGCTCATCCGTAAGTGTACCGTCAACGTCTAGCACTATACACCTGTACATGGTTACTCAAGCCACACTATTTCTTGAATATATACGTACTGTCTTCGACAAAATAGAAAGAATGATGTTTTCGAGAAAATCCATATTTAAAGGGATGGCGTCTCCTACTAGCGTATGAGTAAGGCTGGCGAGAACGTAGCGGTAGACGTAGCGCTCGCCTGTACGGCGTTTATCACCTGTTTCTTCTTCCTTTACTACCCCATGGCCGTGTGCCCACTCTTACCCGGTATAGATGGGCCTTACTACGCTATACAGGTTAGCTGGCTTCTAGAGAAAGGCGGGCTGAAGTACATGGATCCTCCTTTAGCCTTCTACATCATGGCACTCATAGTGCTACTCACGGGGAACCTCTTCGAAGGTGTTAAGCTAGCGGCGTCTTTGGTGACCTCGCTAGCCGTGTTTCCCACGTACGCCATGATGAAGAGACTGACGGGCTCTAGGGCGGCCTCCTTAGCCGGAAGTATAGCCATGGTAGCTAACCCGTTTGTCGTGAGGATGGTGTCAGACTTCATGAAGAACTCCATGGGTTTGCTCTGGCTCTCTACCTTCCTGTACTTCGAAACTGCCTATATAGAGGAGGGGAGAAAACAAGACCTCATAGGACTACTGGCTTCCTTCGCCCTAACGCTACTAACTCACATATTGGACTACGGTGTGGCCCTACTCTACGCGTCCCTGCTCTTCTTATTCTCTCGCGGTGAAAAGAGGAAGAGGGCGTTGGTCGGTTTCCTAGTCTCTATCGCCAGTTTAGCCCTACTAGTAGCCGCCCCGTTCATTGTGGGCGGAGACATCTGGAAGGGGCTAGCGTTCGTAGAGGAGTTTATCGAGAGCGAGGAGGAAGTATCAATTTTCATGCCTAACTTCATAGTCCAGGCTATCGGCATAGCTTCGACCCTCTTCGTAGCCACACGGTTGATGAGGGATAAACCCGCGCTGTCAGCCTTGGCCTTCTCCTCTGGTCTCATAGTATTAGGGTTAAACCTCCCTCTTATACCGAAGAAGTGGCTTTTCCGCTTCAGGTTGATGACAGGGGTTCCGCTCTCCCACGCGGCGGGTTCAGCTGTTGGGGTCATCAGGGATAACAAGGGGTTCGTAGCTGCCGTACTAATACTAACAATGGTAATGACTATGGGTATACAGACCTATAGAGTCGTTAGGCCGAGCATGCCCCCAGAGGCCTACACAGAGCTGAAACATGTTTTAGAACTGCTCGAAGAGAAGGGGCTGACCATAGTTATTCCCGACACAAGGGTTAGGTATTGGGCTGAAACTCTCCGTGAAGACATATACAGAGACCCCCAGCCTCACAGCGCGATTATATTAATGAAAGGTAGGGGGAAGGTGCCGAGGGGCGCCATTATCTACGACGGGAAGTTCTTTATAGCCTTCATACACGAAGCTCCGCCCCGTAGGGGGCCGCCCTAGATGTACTGTTTTAAGTGAGTGCATTCTTTTAAGGCTAGGTGGGGAGCGTGGACTTACCAGCCATAGAGGGAGGGAAGCCTGTAAGAGAGGAACCGATGCAGGTATGGCCCAAGTTCACTAAGAGAGAGGAGGAGCTGGTTTTAGAGGTCTTGAGAAGCGGCAGGCTCGTGTCTACCCTCGGATCTATGACCAGAAGATTTGAGGAAAAGTTCTCCGAGTTTTTAGGGGTTAAACACGCGGTAGCAGTCTTCAACGGAACGGTAGCCCTCCACACTGCTCTAGGAGCTCTCGGAGTTGGCCCGGGAGACGAGGTTATAACGACTCCCTTTACGTTCGTATCTACCGCGTCCACGATCTTGCATCAGAACGCGGTGCCTGTCTTCGCGGACATAGAGCTAGACACACTAAACATAGACCCGGCGGATATCGAGGGGAAGATAACCGATAGGACTAAGGCCATAGTAGTAGTACACTTAGCAGGACATCCAGCGGAGATGGATCCCATAGTTAAGATAGCGAAGGAAAACGGCTTAGCGTTAATCGAGGACTGCGCACAGGCTATCGGGAGCGAGTATAGGGGGGTTAAGGTCGGCGGCTTCGGCGATTTCGGCACGTTTAGCTTTTACCAGACGAAGAATATGACTACAGGAGAGGGGGGTATGGTCGTAACCAACGACGACGAGCTGGCCGAAAAAGCGCGGTTATTGATAAACCATGGGCAGAGCAGCAAGTACGAGTACTCGTTCCTGGGCTACAACTACAGGATGACAGAGCTACAAGCCGCCCTAGGGCTGGGCCAGCTAGAGAGAATAGGGGAACTCAACAGGAGAAGAGAGGAGATAGCGAATATATACAGTGACGAGCTAGCCGAGCTAGACGGAGACCTTTTAGTACTACCGAGGCCCAGACCGCACGTTAAACATACCTGGCACATTTATCAGGTGCTACTCAGACTTGAGAGGCTAAATGTGAATAGAGATAGATTCGTCTCTGCACTTAGAGCCGAAAACGTGCTTGCATTAGTAGCTTACCCCAAACCACTACACCTAACGACACTCTTCCAAGATCTAAAAGCGTACAATCATGGATGCCCATGGAAATGCCCCTATTACAAGGGTGAGGTGAACTATAGACCCGGCTCGTTACCTAACGCCGAATATGTTGCTGAAAGAGTAGTCACATTACCTACCCTGTCTGGGATGTCCGACGACGACGCGCTCGACGTAGCCAAGGCTGTTAAGAAAGTAGCTAAATATTACGCTAAATAGGGGATAGGGATGACAGCTAAAGATATTCTAGGCAAGGCGCTAAGCGAAAACAGGTCAAACCTATCTCTCTATGAGTCGCTCCGCCTCGTTGAGAGCTACGGGATACCTGTAGCCGAGTACGGATTAGCCCGTACAGCGGATGAAGCCGTAGAATTAGCCGAGAGGATAGGCTACCCCGTAGTATTAAAGGTAAGCTCGCCGGACGTATCCCACAAGACAGAAATCGGGGGAGTTATCGTAGGGTTGAAATCCCGCTCTGACGTCAGGGATTCTTTCAGGAAGATCTCCGACTCTCTGAGTAAGCATAGTCCCCAAGCTAAGCTGGAAGGGGTAGTAGTGCAGAAAATGATTGAAGGAGGGTACGAGGTAATAGTGGGCGGACTTGTAGACCCACAGTTCGGCCCCGTGGTTGTCGTCGGGCTGGGTGGAATATTCGTAGAAGTGTATAAAGACGTCGCCTTCGAGCTAGCCCCTGTTTCACTAGAAGAAGCGTTAAAAGCCCTCGGGACTTTAAAAGCCATCAAGATACTTAAGGGATACAGGGGTAAGCCCCCAGCAGACCTAGAGTCCTTAGCCGAAGTTGTGTCTAAAGCCTCTAACTTGCTCTGGGAGTACAAGGACTTCATCGGAGAAATGGACCTAAACCCTACGTTTGCCCTCCCTAGAGGAGCCGTAGTAGCTGACGCGAGGATAATATTAAGAAGAGAGTAACCCTCACCATTTCTGCATGATTTATAAATTACTTTTAACAAGCTTATTCCAGGGGAATATCATGCATGCACTTAGAGCACCCTGTGAAGACGCAGTTAGATACGTACTACCTTCCATCAGGAGCGTGCTCGCTAATTACTTGTACAGAGAGAAAGGACTCAGCCAGCTTGAAATAGCGAAGATACTTGGAGTCAGTCAGTCAACGGTTAGCAGGTACGTCAACAGAGAGAGAGGCCTTTACGCAGCTATCCTTCTGGAAATCCCCGGTTTAAAGTCTCTCCTCGAGAAAACAGCTAAGGCCTTACTTGAGAATAAAGCTACTTCAAGACTAATGTGTGAGCTGTGCGATTATATAAGGTCTAAGGCGCCGGAATGGCCTAAAGGAGTACGCTCCTCAGTGGGGTAGGGTAGTTGAAGCCATCCTACCGAGAGCTCTGCGAACCCCCTATAAGAGCTGTGACGTTCGACATGGACGGTACTCTGCTTAAACCCACGGATCCTGTTAAGACTATTAAGAGGTTTTTAGCTGATAAGGGAGTACTTGTATCTGAGGCTGAGGTTAGATCAGTGCTCTCAGAGTGCGTAGCTCTCTTACTGCCACTCAGGGAGAAAGAAGACCCTCTCGCCTACTATTTGTCTCTCAACAAGGCCGTCCTGGAGAGACTAGGCGCGTACGAGGAAGGCTGGGAGGAGGAGCTCATGAATAAGTGGTTCCGATACTGCGACCCTGAACCCTCGGAGGGCGCGGAACAGGTTTTAAGGACTTTAAAGAAATGGGGGTTAAAGCTCGCCGTCTTAACGAATAATTTAGAGGGAGAAGTAGTTAGAGTCTTAGGAGAGGTAAACTTGCTTGCATTTTTCGATGAAATATTCACCCCCGACAAGCTAAGGTCGTTTAAACCATCTCCCCTCATTTTTAAGCGAGCTGCCGAGATGCTAGGCGTAGAGATTTTCGAGCTACTCCACGTAGGAGATAGTTTAGAGGAAGATTATCTCGCAGCTTTAAAAGCAGGCGCTAAGGCGATCCTGATCGGCGTGCCCGTTTCAAGGGAGTACCTTTACTCAGATAATCTCTTTGGGCTCGTGGAAATCCTTAAGGAATGCTTTAACACTTGTCATGGAGAAGAGCACAGTATATAGGTGCTATCAACCTCTTTCCCCTTTACAAGAGAGACTACGAAGTTAGCCCACAACCTCGCGGTTTCTTCATTCATCCCTTCATTGACGAGCGCTGTATAAACGGCAAAGAAAAGCTCGCTCATAGTCATCTCCTCTGGTCGCTTTTTAGAGTACCTACGAACTATGTGGTCGATGTACTCCCCTGAAGGGGCGTTTTTAATAACGTCCCACTGCTTCCCAACCTTCTCAATGTCCTGCATTGACCACCGCCTCCATCCTGCGCCAAACGTAGTACCTGCCATCGCGTTTTAACGCCCTCCAAAATCTCGGGACCTCCCTTCTTAGAGCAGGCTCCACGAGCCAGTACTCCCCCTCAACTTTCGCCCGGGATAACACGTCGAAAAAGCCAGGCATCAATGGACATGGCAGGTTTATTAGAAGAGCAGATTTTTGTTCACCAATAACGCCAAACCCATAGGGGTAGAAGACGCTGAAAGCTGCTACAACTCTAGCTGCATCCTTCCCGCGAAGTATAAACAGCAACTGTGGGGCTGTGGAGAGATCAGGGAAAGGCGTGAAGGAGTTCCATATCCAGTAAGGCCTCAAGTGAGCGTTGAAATGCCACGATAGCCTTTTAGAGTCATACACCCCTATCTCTCTAGCGATTTTAAGAGGCAACTTAAGTCTCTTCCATGGAAGAGTGTAGGATAAAAACGAGTTAAAGAGGAGAGCAGCATCCACAGGATCTGGAACTCGCCTCTTTGCAGAAAGCATCTCCTCTACGACCTCCATCGCTACGTCGCTATGCTTCCACGCAGTATCAGCGTCGAAGGAGCCATCGCGCCTAAGTGCTCCCACTTCGAAAGAGAGGTGAGGATACCATGAAACAAATAACCCCGAAATACTGTCAATGGGCGGATAGGGCGTTAAAAGGAAAGATAAAAACGCCCAAGCCCCCAAGCGGTTAACGCGGCGGATAGTAAATGTGTAAAAATCAGTATGAGGATGAGGGGGCTCCCGTAGAACCACAGCGCCATAAAGGCCAAAAGCTAAGTAGTTGAACCTCATCCGCAAATACGCCTTGCGCCGCTCGATCAGCGAGGAAAAGAAGTGCTGTATTGACGACTTCGGTCGGTGCGCGATTCGGGAAATTTCTGAAATAGAGAGAGAACGAGAAGCAGCAATGATTAACGGAATATTACGTTGTCTGACTCTTAAAATATTGGTTTGCTTGCAGGGCATTTAACGCTCCCTAAGGCGTGCCAAATGGGTCAGGATCTTTTTCTCCGCCCAGTGGCTGGATAGATGGATCTCCAAACACTAGCGGAGCTAAGAGCGAGGCTACGAATAATGCTAGAATTATGACGAGAGAGCGGCGAGTAATCAAGGCTCTAATATATGCTTTAAGGAGCCTCTTCCAGTTCATATATTTCCACCATCTCCATCTACGCTGTGGGGGTATATAAATTGTTTCTTAGTGTCCAATAATTCATTAAATTTTTGGACATTGAGAAACAAGGATTCTCTCGCCCTATAATGGCATCTGCGGCTCGTTACCCTTTATCTAACTGTGTTCTAAAAGGAGCCTAGAAGGTAGGTGGACATGGAGGACTCGTGGCTTAAGAGGAAGAAAGCCTTCGTAGGTAGATTGGAGAGGGAGATAGCTGTAGGTAGAGTCGATAGGGACATAATCCCCCTTTTAAGAGCGATAAATTCCCTTAACGAGTACTATACTACGAGTAGTTGTAGCGGTAGGATACAGGTGGTAGCTTCTGAACTCCCCGGGGAGAAGGGGCTGATGAAGACTTTGGCTAAATGGCACGAACCAGTAGAAGTAGTCGTCGTCGAGGGGGTGATCAGAGAATCAGCCGAGCCTAACTTGTGGTTCTCCGTTCAGCCACCCATACTTCACATTATGTGTAGGTCGCTTGAAGCCGCGTTTAAAATGCTATACGTAGCTAGGGGTTCAGGCTTCAAGAGGGCAGGTATACAGGGAGGGAAGAAGGATAGATACCCCGTAGAAATAATAGGTACCGAAAGGATAGAAGTACCCTTAAGACTACACGAGGTAGACATAGTTCCCATAGAAAGGTTGCCGCTACTAGTTGAAGCTGCAAACCGCCTCCTCCTAAGAAGTAAAGAAAGACTGCAAAGGTTGCTTTTAAGCGTTAAGGAGATGGAAAAGTAGCTACCAGAGCCTCTCTACTTCGACCCACCTACGCTCTGAGGAAGATTTCTTGATGGCGTCTAAGACAGCGTTTACCGCTACGCCGTCGAAGAAGTCTGGTTTGTAACCTCTGTGCTCTTGAACGGCTTCTAGGAAGGCTTCTAGTTGGAGGGTAAAGCTTTCAGCCCAGCCGAGAGCGTGTTTAGCCCAGTAATTCTTAACCCCGTGGTGGCACCTCTCCAGAACCCTTATCCTCTTAACCCCCCGAACCTCCTCGTCCTCGCTGTAGTCAGCCACCCTTAGCTCGTCCAAGTGTTCTAAGTCGAAGAATATCGCCCCCGCATCGCCGTAAATCTCGAACCCCATGTAGTTGGTTCTCCCCGGGAAAACCCTAGAAGCTTCCAGCGTCCCGATAGCCCCGTTCTCGAACTCTAACAGCACGGCCGAGGCGTCGTCGTTGGTAACTCGTTTAACCCCCTCACTACTCGGTCTCTCCGGGATATAGATGCGAGAAATCGCTACTACTCTCTCGACCTCGCCGACCAAGAACCTCGCCAGGTCTATGACGTGCGCGCCGTTATCCCCCACTGTTCCGTAGCCAGCGTCTTTAGCGTCAAAACGCCAGGCAAACGGCATTTTGGGGTCGAAGGCCCAGTCCTCCAGGAAATAGCCGCGGAAGTACCTTATCTCACCAACTACTCCCTTATCTATGAGTTTGCGGGCTAATTGGACGGCGGGGAGCCATCTGTGATTGAAACCTACACCATTTATCACTCCCGTCTCCTTGACGGACTCGGCTATCTTCAGAGCTTCCTCCGCTGTTCTTCCCAGTGGTTTTTCGCAGAGGATAGCCTTGTCCTCCCGGGCCGCCCCCATACTCGGCTCTGCGTGCATGTAGTTGGGTAGAGCGTTTATCACCACGTCGACTTCTTTATCACGCACCAGTTCTCTCCAGTCTCCATACCACTTCTTAAAGCCGTAGGTGGAGGCGAACGTCTTAGCCTTATCTGGGTTTAGAGAGAAGACTGCGACCTTCACAGGACTTACTTTTCCGAACCTACGAGAGGAGGAGATAGCATGCGCGTGCGCTCTTCCCGCGAAACCCGTACCCAGGAGCCCTACACCTATTGTGTTCATCAAGGTATAGGGTATAGGGGAACCATAAGTTTTGGCTTAACCTTAAGGGAGTACAGCGTCTGATTAGACGCTCAACGCGTTAGCTAAGCTTTTTAAAGCGCTCATCTGTCTATTTCCTAGGTTTATGTGTAGAGGAAGATGTGAAAATGGAAAAGAGGAGGTTGAGTAGATGGTAAGAAGATTTCTCCCCGTTTTTATCGCAATAGTATGTATACTCCATCCCTTGGCTCTAAGCGCACCCCAACGGAAACTCATAGTTGTAGCCACAATTCCACCTCTCGCCTCCATAGCGAAAGAAGTCGGAGGAGACCTAGTAGAGGTTTATTACCTAGTGCCTCCAGGCAGCGACCCTCACCAATACGCCATGACGCCCAAAGACTTGGAACTCGTTAGGCTATGCGACCTTTTTATAGCTGTTGGGCGGGAGGGATTTCTCGGAGCATTACCCGAAAACCCCGGTAGGATCAAGCTTTCCTGGGAGAGCTGGCTTTCATCCGGAGTCTACATAAAGGATGGAAATCCACATTACCTCTGGCTTTATCCCCCTAACGCTGCTAAAGTCGCGGAGAGGATATACGAGGCGCTGGTACGCTTAGACCCTAAGGACAGGGATTATTACTACGAGAGGCTAACGTTATTTAAAAAGAAAATGGAAGAACTCGATAAATGGGCAAGAAACACGGTTAAAGCTTACGGTGTCGAAGGCGCCAGAGTAGCGCTCGTAGGCAAGCATTTCGAGCCCCTCATTGAATGGTTAGGGATGAAGATAGTCGGCGTCCTCCTCCCCACAGGAGGTGCCGTGGCTTCGCCCAGGGGGTTGGCGGAATTTGAGGAAGAGATTAAGAGGAAGGAGGCGGAAGTTATAGTGGTATTGGCGACCCAGCGCTATGGGGATGAGGGGAGGCTGGGGGAGGCTGTATCCAGAGATACGGGGGTGCCTGTAGTGTATCTTTACGGTATTCCGCTGGATCCCAGTGATACGTACACGGAGTTCATCAAGTACAACACTGCAGCCCTCATCTCGTCGATAGTGTCCGGCTCTGGGAGAGGCGTGGAGGGTATTAACCCGTTAATGGCCTGGTCTGCCTTCGGAATACTGACTGCCATAGCCGTAATAGAGGCGTTAATAATAAAGACGGGGTGGTCACCACGGAGCCGCTGATAGAATTTGATAATGTTACCGTGTCTTACAATGGCAAACCAGCATTGGTGGATGTGAGCTTCAAAGTAGATCGGCCAGCCTTCGTCACAGTGCTGGGCCCTAACGGGGCTGGGAAGACCACGCTGCTCAGAGTAGCGCTAGGTCTCATTAGGCCGATGAAAGGAAGGGTTATAGTTCTAGGATTAGACGTGGCTCGTGCGCCGGACGAAGTTAGGAGAATGATAGGTTACGTGCCCCAGAGAGAGTATATCTCTGAGAACGCCCCAGTACTCGTCAGAGACGTCGTGTTGATGGGTATATCCTCTAGGAAGCCTCTCGGTAGATCCCCCACCAGGAGGGACAAGGAGAAAGCCTTAGAGACGCTGAAAGTGGTAGGTATGCATAACTTCTGGGACGAGCCGTTTAAACACCTGTCAGGCGGTCAGCAACAGAGAGTACTCATAGCTAGGGCACTAGCCTCAGACCCCAAACTACTCTTACTCGACGAGCCGTTCTCTGGGGTTGACAGCGCTTCTCAAGAGATAATAATAGAAGTTCTTAGAGACCTCGTCAGGAGGGGAATAGGAGTTTTATTAGTGACCCACGACATAAACCCCCTGATAGATGTAACCGACTATGTCCTGTTGCTGAACAAAAGAGTGATAGGCTTCGGGAGACCCCTAGAGCAATTAACCCCTGAAAGGCTCTTCCAACTATACGGGAGGAAAGTAGAAGTCATAAAAATAGGAGGGGCATGTTTCGTTTTAAGCGGTGACAGCCATGCTTGACGTACAACCCATAATTCTTCGGGCAATTACGGCTGCAACGTTGGCTGCAGTTGCGTCAGCCCCCATTGGTGTATTCACAGTTCAGAGAAAATTATCAACAGCGGGGGCAGCCATAGCTCACACTAGCTTTGCCGGAGCACTCCTAGGATACTTAGCGGGAACAGAACCCTTACTCGGAGCGCTCGTTCTTAGCGTGACATATGCATTATTAGTTGCTTACAGTGGGAGAAGAGGCGGTAACATGGATGTTGCTTTAGGTGTTTCCTTCGGCGCTTCAGCGGCGCTAGCCGCATTAGCGCTATCCCTGTCAAGAGAGTATTCTACCCTAGCTTTCACATACCTGCTAGGAGACGTGTTAGGAGTGTCTGAAAGCGAGCTACTAGTACTAGCGTCTTTCTCTGTAGCTTCACTCCTCTTGGTAGCGATATTCTATGAGCTGTTGAAAATGGTGACCTTCGATGAAGAGACGGCTGAAGCCTACGGGGTGAACGTGACTTTCCTCAATTACTTACATGTGGTCCTAGTGTCGTTAGTAGTGGTCGTAGAGCTAAAAGTTGTCGGCTCTATTCTAGCCACCGTTTTCTTAGTGGCCCCAGCGGCGTCAGCCCTAGAGCTAGCTCATAGTTTTGAGAAAGTTATGATTTTGAGCGTCCTCATAGCCTTGGCGTCGTCACTGGCGGGGTTCCTAGTGTCGATACTCTTTAACTTGCCGACAAGCGCTGTGATAGGTCTCATAGCGTCATCCGCTTACTTGTTAGCTGTTCTGTTTTCGCCGAAGAGAATTTGTTGCCGTTAAAGCTATAAGGGGTTTCTTTTGAGAGCCGGAGCTAAGCATATATGAACTGTTTACTCGAAGACCCATAGCTCCATGTTGCGCGCTAAGTCTTCAAGTATCTCCCTCGACCTCTGTGCGGGTATCGATAAAAACACTTTTACCATGTGTTTACATAGCATCTTGGTTTCCTTCGTCTTCTCCCAGTCGGCGCAGTCGTGGCGCATCACCCTGTTAGCGGTATCTATAGTGAAGCTGTAGTCTTTGACTCTCCCCGTAATTACAGGCCCTCTGTACTCCACCTTTACTTGGTCGTCGGGTATCTGGACTCCGCGCTCCAGCCTCCCCTTAGTCGTGAAGGCTGAGAGAATGTCTTCCAGGCTCGCACCCTCGGATAGTTTTTTCAGTGCTGTTTCGCGCCTCTTTAAGGCCTCACCTACGCGGAACCAGTTGTCTATCTGCTCTAGAACCCTCAACTGGGTTTTACTCGCTATTCCGAGTAGTCTTAACATCTGTAAGGCGTTCCTTGGCGCATAACCCCTGAAGTGATTGTTGAAATACCCGTACAGCGTGTTTACTTGTCCAGCTACTTCCCTGACCCTAGGCACCCACTCCCTCAGCTCCTCCTCCCTGTACTGGTAGTAGTACCAGGGCCTAGCCCCCCTCCCGTGCCACCTTATATAGGCTATATCTGACGTCACCTTAACTATTGGGGGCAGGAGGGGCTCGTCCACTATGACGTAAGCGACGCCGTACTTCTCCAACAACTTGAAGACGCCGTCGTCGAGCCAGCTGTGATCCCTAAACTCGACAGCGTACTTAAAGTTCTCGGGTAGTAGAGACAGGAAATCCTCGAAGTACGGGAAATCTTTTCGAGGTCTGGGAGGCATCTGAATTAGGATCGGGCCTAGCTTGCCGCTCCTCTTGAGAGGCTCTATGGCGTTGAAGTACTCCCTTAAGAGGACGTCAACACCGAGCTTGGGGTTCAACTTCTTCTCGTGGGTGATGCCCTTATACAGCTTAGCTGAAAATACGAAGCCCCTAGGAGTAGCCCTAGCTAGCCCTCCAGATAGGGAGGGGGTGGGCAGGGAGTAGAACGTCGAGTTTATCTCTGTCGTCGGGAAAACGCGGCAGTACTGGGCTAGCT
>CAZFWY010000007.1:0-43182 GCA_964522715.1 uncultured Thermofilaceae archaeon
GATACGTGGAAAACAGGGGAAAACACTAACTTTCTATTCTAAATGGGACGGTCTCGTTTCTGGGCGAAAACTTTTATCTCCCGTGTTAAGTTGACATAGCCTGAAGAGGCGAGATACTCTTTCATCACATGTATAAAATCATTAGTACCATTAATATGATCACTGTTTCCTCCGGGGAATAGCTGTTTAGGATAGAAATAAGATCGCAGCTGGAATAGCCGCGTTTAAATATGGCGTACTATCTACTTAGGCAGTGTATTGTAGGAGGAGTAAATGAGGAATGTAAAATAATGAACTTATATTTCCTAGACCGATTTGAGTTGGAGGGCTTGGGTTGGAGGCTAGAGAGGACGTCAATGAAGCTGTTGCCGAGATTCTCAAACGCGGCAAATATCTTCATAGGTAACGTCGTTCTAAGTACTAGAGCGGGTTGCCATATTTTTAGCTAGATTTTTACTATTTTCTTTACGAAGCGCTTGTACCAGTTTTCGTATTCCTGGAGGGTTACGAAGTGTAGCTCGACTGGGGGGTTGTCCAGCTTCTTTACGACCTCCGCCCTTATCGCTGCTCTTTCCTCTAGAGTGATCTCCGAGGCTACGACTAGTATGTCGATGTCGCTGGCCGGGGTGGCTTTTCCCTCGACTACCGAGCCGAAGACGTAGACCTCGGCTTCTGGAAGCAGAGCCCTGACTATGCGTTTAACTTCTTTAGCCACTTCTAAGTAGTTGTCCAGGTACTGCTTTACTCTCCTAGCTTCCTTTATGTATACTTCATACCCCCTCGACAACGGGCTTAAACACCTCCTCGACGAAGCGTAGGATTTCCTCTACTTCTTCTCTGCTGTATCTCCTAGGTAGGTAGCGTGACACTATGTAAGCGTCTTCGAGCTTCGTTATGTGTAGTAGGTATTCTTTCATGAGTAATGCTAGTCTCCCGTCCGTAACCTTGCTTAAGAGACTTAGAAGCCTAGTTAGGGAGTGTACTCGAGGGTAGGTACCAGTTTTAACGAGTAGCTTGTACTTGAGTATTAACTGGCAGTACTGTTCTAGGCAAAATATTGACAGGTCGTACTCGCCCTCCTCGAAAAGCCTCTTCGCATTCCTAAGAAAAGCTTGAGCGCGTTCCTTCAGTATTTCTGCCTCTTCGAAAGACATCTTTCCCGCGTAATGAATAGTAAAACAGCTATTTAAACCCCCTATCTCACGGCAAACGTGGGAGTTATCTCGCCTGGACTCGTATAGCTAGGACTTAAATTTATAAAGGCTTGGGGCTGTGGATGGAGAGGTGGTATCTGGTGCCTAGGTGGCACTTCTCAGTGAGCTTAGACCCTGCGAGGACTGCGATAGCTGCGGGTAGGGACTTGAGGATATCCTATAAGGCGGCGGTGGAGGTGTTGAGGGAGATCAGGGGGAAGAAGCTGGAGGAGGCGGAGAGAATACTCAACGACGTAATAGAGATGAGGAGGCCGATACCCTACAGGAGGTTCCACGGAAAGGTCGGCCATAGGAAGGGGGAGGGCTTCGGTCCAGGCCGCTACCCCGTGAAGGCCGCCACGGAGATATTGAAGGTCTTAGAGAACGCTAAGAACAACGCTGAGGTTAAGGGCCTAGACGTGGATAGGCTGTGGGTCGTCCACGCGGCGGCCCATAAGGGTATGAAGATAAAAAAGTATATGCCTAGGGCTTTCGGTAGAGCTACGCCGTACTTCAAGGAGCTGGTACACGTGGAGATAGCCTTGGAGGAGAGGTGATGGCATGACTACGACGGCGAAGTACTTCCTCAAGCAGGGAGTAAAGTACATGCAAGTGAACGAGTTCCTAGCCCACAAGCTAGCCAGGGCTGGCTACGTCGGGATGGAGATGTACAGGACGCCTATAGGGACTAGGATAGTGATCTATGCCGAGAGGCCAGCCATGGTTATAGGGAAGAGGGGTAGGACTATCAAGGCGCTGACCGAGATATTGCAGCAGAAGTTCGGCCTAGAAAACCCGCAGATAGACGTCTTAGAGGTACAGGACGCCCAGCTGAACGCCAAGGTCGTAGCCTACCACATAGCTAGAGCCCTCAGAAGGGGTGTCAAGTTCAGGAGGGCGGCTTTCATAGCCCTAAGGAGGATTATGGAGGCTGGAGCCTTAGGGGCGGAGATAGTCATAAGCGGCAAGCTGACCTCTGAGCGGGCCCGCTTTGAGAAGTTCACGATGGGAACCATACTCAAGTCTGGTGAGCCCGGAGAAGTCCTGGTAGACGAAGCCGTAGCTCATGTTCTACTTAAGCCCGGCATGTACGGGATAAAAGTTAAAATTATGAAGCCAGCCGAGATACCCGGCAGGATCAAGATAAAGAGGAAAGAGGAGGGGAGTGAGGTTGGCGCTATTAAGAGTTAGCGAGATAAGGGCTATGAGCCGCGAGGAGAGAATGAAGAAACTAGGGGAACTCAGGGCAGAGCTGATAAGGTTAAGGGCCATGGCGGCCAGGGGGACTCTGGACAAGACCAGTTCCCTCAGGGAGATAAGGAGGGCAATAGCCAGAATACTCACAGTGAACAGGGAGGAGGAGCTGGGGATAAGGCCGTCCAAGACTGGCGAGTAGGGCCTTTCCGGGGATAAAGGCGTGAAGATAACGCCTAAAAACATTCTGAGGCACGAGCTAATAGGACTACCGGTAGAAGTACACAGGAGTAAGAATAAGTACCTCGAAGGCATTAAAGGGGTAGTCGTAGACGAAACTATGAAGATGCTAGTCATTGAGACGGAGCGCGGCAGAAAAATGGTTCAAAAATCAGTCTGCGACTTCATATTCACACTCCCCGATGGCACGAAGGTACTAGTAGAGGGTAGGTACCTCGTCGGCAGGCCCGAGGACAGGCTCAAAAAGAAGATAAGAACCTGGTGAACGGGGAAACTAAAAAGAGTATCTCCTCCTAACCCCGGAAGGCTACGATAAGTCGCTCAGTGCTCTCCTCGATTCTATGCGGTCTCAGGAGCCGCGAAGGGGTTATGCGACCGAGAAGCTTATTTACCCTTTCGTTATCTATGCGAGAGGCGGTTGTCTTGGGTAAGGCGAGGAACATAGGTATACCGTGGATAAAGCCGCCGGAGAGGACGTGTAACGACCCGCTGTGCCCATGGCACGGGAAATTGCCAGTGAGGGGTATGCTAATGGAGGTTAGGGTGGAGAAGGTTAAAGCCCACAAGATGGCTGTCGTTGTACACGACTATCTTCACTACGTCCCCAAGTACATGAGGTACGAAAGGAGGAGGAAGAAGAAGCACGCTCGCCTCCCGCCCTGCATAGACGTCAAGCCGGGGGACATAGTGATTATAGGGGAGACCCGCCCTCTCGCGAAGTCAGTGTCGTTCGTAGTCTTGGGCAAGGTAGAGAAAAAGTAGGGGGTGTAGGGCGTGGCGAAGAGAGGGCCAAGAGCTGTAGGTGTCTCATACAGGCTTCACATAACCCCCGGAGTTTTCATGGAGAGTCTCGTTAAGGTAGCCGATAATTCTGGAGCTACTCTAGCCAAGGTTATAGGGGTTATTCACATGAAGACTGTGTGGCGCCGGATACCCGGGGCCGCCGTGGGGGACATAGTGGTGGTATCAATTAGGGCTGGTAAACCGGAGCTGAGAAAGCAGATCATGAGGGGTATAGTGATCAGGCAGCGCAGACCCTACAGGAGGCCGGACGGGACTTGGATAGCCTTTGAGGACAACGCCATAGCCTTGATAACCCCCGACGGAGACCCGAAGGGGACGGAGATAAGAGGCCCTCTAGCCAAGGAAGCCGCCGAGAGGTGGCCTAGACTCGCCGCCATGGCGTCGATAATAGTGTAAGGCATGCTAGACATAAAGAAAAACCTACTCTACAGGTTACTGGCGGAGCGGGGGAGGGAAGGAGTAACCATAGAGGAGGCCTCTAAGATCGCCGCGCTCACAGAAGATATAGTCAAGGAGTTCTTAGAGGGGAAGAGAGGAGTAGCGGTAGAGGGAGAGGTAATCAGGCTAGTAGACACAGCCCGCTTCCTTCTGGAAGCCTGGTTAGACGGGGTAGACGTAATAAACGTGGCCCTAGCCGCTGGCTGGAGGGAGTTCGAGGACTTCGTAGCAGTAGTACTCTCAGAGTTCGGCTACGAGGTAAGGAGGAACGTAACCTTCAAGGAAGGGGGTAGGCGGCACCAGATAGACGTGTTAGCCGCCTCAAAACCCACACTACTAGTAATAGACTGTAAAAGGTGGTCTAGAGCCAGAACCTACCACCTAAAACAGGCAGCCCTAGCACAAGCCGCCAGGACGGAAGCCCTACTGAGAGCCCGACCCGCAGAACTAAGAAACCTAACCTCTGGCTGGGAGAGAGGCGAAGCAGTACCAGTCATAGTCTCAGTCCTACCCGGAACAGTCAGGATATACGAGGGGATACCCATAGTACCGTTAAGGCTCTTCCCACCCTTCCTCAAAGAACTACCCGCATGCTCAACAGAAGTGCTAACCTACGACATTAACCTTAAAAGCCGATAACCCTTATTCTTAAGGAGAGCCCCGGTAGCTCAGCGGTAGAGCGGCGGCCTTGTATGTAGACCCCAGAGAGCCGTAGGTCGCGGGTTCGAATCCCGCCCGGGGCTCCAATTCTCACTATTTAGTTAACCTTAAAATTACATGAGAATGTTAAAGTAAAGGCGCAGAACTCTTAACTTAAGTATAAGAACGCTTGAGAAGCTTAAGAAGGAGTTAGGAGAGGTTAAGTGTGTCATGAACTTGAATAAGGAAGATTATAGAATTCTTAAGAGGAGAGTTGCACATTACAGGAAGGCCAAAGCTTTGAGGAACACATGCGATTCTCACGAAGCACGCACCTGTACCAGGGGGTACGGCCTAGAGGTCTGTTAGGGGGGATCGTGATAATTATCTGGTAATTATCCTCTAGTTGAGTATTTGCAGCGAGAGGTTTATCGGTCATTTACTCTTCCCATACTTTTCCCTAATATAGTTTATAATGTCTTTCCTGTATATCATTAATACTCGGGCGGCTGCCGCCTTCTTGTGTCCCCCGCCGCTCCCCTCGAACTTCCTGGCTATTTCTCTGATGGCTTTGTTTGCGTTAAAATCTACGTTCGGGGGTACCCTGCAGGTCACTACTAATTCCTCGTAGCCGGCCCTTAGAAGGAGAAAGCAGACCTTACCCGTCTCCTCGGCTATCTGTGCGGCTAGCCTGCCGGAGAACCCTCTAAGCTTCACCCCCACCATGTCGACCACTATTATCTCATCCGACGAGTAGACTACCCTCTCCTTTGACCTCTCGCATATCCGGGCGAATATCTCTGCGGCCCTCTCAGCTCTCATAGTCACCTCGTCGTCTAGGAACTTCTGAGAATAGGCCCACATCTTGACAAGCTTAAGCTTGAACTCCTCGTCGAGGGCGTCGAATTCTATGGCTAGGGAGAGGGTTTCGAATATGTTAGCAAGCCTAGAGTCTCTCAGGACTATGGCTCTGTCGCCAGCCTCCCCTATCATTAACAACTCGTTGAAGAACTGGGGCTTCGTGGTGTGTCTGAGGAATTTCTCCCTAACTATGGGCGCCACGGCTGGCGTCAGCTCGACTAGTACCTCCACTCCTAGGCTCTTCAGCTCTTCTCTAACCTCGAAGGTCGATGGGTGGTGGTCTACCCACATAACTTTGACCCCGTAGTCCTTCAGGCTCCTCACTCTGCCCTTAACGGCTGCCCAGGTGGCTTCGTCGACCGCTACGTCCACTATTACGAGTAGCTCGGTATCTATGGGCGGAACCCTATAGACGACTTCCGCGAGGCTGTGCGGGTGGGCCAGCATGACTCTGACGGTCTTCCCCTTATTCGTGAGTACGTTGAGGATTGTAGCTGCCGAGGTTAACCCGTCGAGGTCTCCATGGGCTATCACGTAGCTATCCACGTGTTGCGGTCTCCGCAACGCTCCTATACACCCTCTCTATTCTTTCATTCATCTCAGGGGCAATACACCTACCCAAGTCAACCGAGAACTTGAGTATCGGGAACAGGGCGATCGGCCTGCTGTCCAATCTATGGCTCAGCTCCGTCGCCATGGCCTTATTCTCCTCCCACGTCTTAGTGAACACGACCACCCTGGCCCGCCCCTTCAACAAGTAGCGCGACTCATATACCTCGACTTCGACGTAACCTACATACTCCCTACCCTTATATATTGGGCGCCTAGCCACCAACCTGTTGTTCGAAACGTCAGTAACCCACCCCCTACTCCCCAGACTCTTCCTCAAGCTCTCAACAGAGAGTTCGCGTCCGAACTCGGGTAAGACCCTGACCAACACGGGCATTATCTCCTCCTCCATGTCCTCTACCGAGTCGAAGGCGCGGGGGGCTGGCATCCAAAGCTCAACCTTCTTCGTCTTCTCGTCGTAGCTCCACTCAGCCGGTAACCCCAAGCTCTCCTTGATTATCTCGGCATCCAGAGGGCTGAGGGGGCTGACCGCTATACACCTAAGCAGAACTCTCTTACCCTCACGCCTATACCTGAACTCGACACTCCAATCCTCGACTATGTACCTTTTAACCCTCTCCCTCAAAATTGCCACAGGCTAATATAGTAGAGGACGGTCTAATAACTTAACTTCTAGAAATATGTCAACGTTACCTGCGCCTTCTCCTCCTAGACCTTCTCCTACGGGTGGGCTTCTCCCTCTCCCTCTCGAAAACCTCGTCTATGGCCTTAACCAGGCGCTCCGCTAAGACGTCCTTCCTCTCCATGAGCCTGTCGTAGTACTCGAGGAACTTCTCCTTCATCTCCATTACCACCTCCCTCGGGTGCTTTTCACCCTCGGCTATGCGGGCCAGTTCTTTCTCCATGTTCCCCCTAACCTCGGGCGAGACTATCTCAGGGACTGTCTCGTAGAGAGTCAGGGCCAGGGCTCGGCCCAGGGGGGTCGGTATACACCTCTTATTCCTCACCACGAAGTACTTCCTCTTTATGTTCGTATGTATGTGGTCTTGCATGGTAGCATCCGTGCCTATGCCGTACTTCTTCATAAGCCTCAGTAACTCGGACTCGGAGAGGTAAGGCGGGGGCTTAGTCTCCTTCTCCACGACCACGACCTTCAAGACCTCAACCACGTCCCCCTCGACCAGGTAGGGGAGCGGGCTCTCCTTAGGCCTCTCGAAGGGGTAGACGAAGTAGAAGCCCTCATCCACCACTTTCAACCCCTTAGCCACGAAGGGCACGCCTTCAATGCTCACCTTGACCTCCTGGTTCTCGTGGACTGCATTAGAGGACAGAGTGGCTAAGAAGTGCCTGACGACCAGGTCGTAGAGCCGCCACCCCTTCTCCCCGAACTTCCTCTTAACGTACTCCTCACTCGCGTATCTCGTCGGGTATATCGGCGGGTGTGCCCTGTCATCTTCATTGCCAGCGGTGGGGGATAGTCTGCGCTTAGTCAGTATCTCTCTCCTAACGTATCTCCCTAGCTCTGGGTGGTCTGCGAACATCGAAGCTATAGCCCTAAGGTCCAGGGTCGGGGGGTAAATGTTAGTGTCAGTCCTAGGGTATGAGATGAGCCCCTCTTGGTATAAGTCCTCTGCTATCGACAAGGTCTCCTTAGGCCTTACGTTCAGGAACCTGCTAGCCCTACGTTCAAGCTCGACAGTCGTCAGGGGTACGGGGGGTCTAACTTCCTTGTGCCTGTAGTCCGCCGACTTTACCATTCCCTTCTTAGCCCTTGAGAGCTTGGCAACCAACTCTTCGGCCTTCTCTTTCTTGTCAAAGGGGCCTCCGGCGTACGTAGCCTTGAACTCCTGTCCCTCAGCCCTCAGTAATGCCTCAACCACGTAGTACTTCTTTTTCTTGAAGTTCTCCCTCTCAACTGCTCTTTGAACAACTAAGAAGAGGACGGGGGTTTGACAGGGCCCGTAACTGAGGAACCTCCCCCTAGGAAGCCTCGCACCCTTCCTTCTCACCAAGAGAGTTATAGCTCGGGTGAAGGCCGCTCCTATCGTCAGATCGACCATCATTCTGGCGAAAGCCTTGTTAGCCAGGTTTGGGTTAGGGTCTCTAGGTCTCTCAAGAGCCCTCCTGATGTCCGTAGGTGTAACCGCGTTGAACCACACCCTTTCGAAGCGGAGGATCGGGTTGACTCTCCTGAGAATCGACATGGCCTCGAAGGCTATGCTCTCCCCCTCCACGTCCGCGTCTGGGGCGAGTATTATCCTCCTAGCCCTACGACCTAACTCCCTCAACGCACTGGCGTAACGCCTGGCCTCCCTCCTCAATACTCTGACAGGCTCCGTGAAGAAGAGGTCTCTGGGATCCACAGCCTCCCACTTGCTGTATTCCCGCGGGAAATCGAAGTCCATGAGGTGCCCTCGAAGCCCTATCGAGACCCAGCGCTCACCTCTCCTCCTGAATATGTAAACCTTAGCCCCCTTAATCCTCAGCTCTTTATACCCGTCCTCGGACAGATACTCCGCGAAAGCCCTCGCGACTCCGGGCTTCTCGGCTACCACTAATACGTCTATCCTACCCGAGATCATTCCTACTTCTTCTTCCTCCCTTTCGGTTTTTCAACTTTCCGTGAGATCGCCTTGACACCCATCCTCATCATACGTCTGAATGCCCCGTCTATGAACCTGATGTGAGAGCCGCCCCTACCCACGAACGACGGGTACTCCGAGGAGTCCACCACTACTTCGAGGTTAGCGCCGACTATGTCTGTGTCGAGAATGTACTTCCTGAGCCAGGGGAGTGGGTGCAGAGCCACCACGAAGGGCTTGAAGTCCGTGGTCAGCTCCACTCCCCTCAGCGCGAGACCTAGGTCCTTCTCCATCTTAGTTATTCTCTCGCCGTTCTTACCTATGAGCCTGCCGAGTCTGCCCTCCTTAGACACTATGAGGGCGTCCGGCACGCTGGGGGGCTTACCCTCGAAGCACTTCTCCTTCAAGTCCTTCAACATGACGGCCGTGATTATGTCGGCGTCCGGGGCGTAAATGTAAGCCGTATCTATAACCTTCTTCTCCTCGTCGCTTAGCTCCCTCCTCCTCAGCCTAATCTCCATGACCAGCTTAAACCCCCTCTTAGCCCCAGGCCTAACGATGTCCTTAACCCCGAAGTCCACAACCACCGCGTCCTCCTCGTTCAGGAGAACCTCCCTGGCCAGAGCAGCGCCGTTATACGTGGCGTCACGAGTCTGGAAGAGCGGGTCTCCAGCGATGACGAGCTTAGACTCCGAGCCAACCCTGACCAAGGCCTCCGTGAGCGTAACAGGGGACATAAGCTGCGCGTCATCTAGGAAAACGAGGCACCTATCGAAAGTCCTCCCCCTCAGGAGGTTGGGATCGGCTAGCACCAGCTTACCCTCGTTAATCATTCCTTCTATCTCCTTCTTATCCACGTAGTCGGCCAGCAGGTCGTAGAGGTAGGCGCTCGCCAAGTCGTAGTAGGTATCCCCCAGCTCAGCGGCTGTAAACTCTCTCTCCCCCTTAACGTCGACTATAGGCCTAGCCAATATGAAACGCGCATATTCCCCCCTCTCCACGGCGTCTATCCCATAGGCGATCGTCAGGAGGCTCTTACCAGTACCACTAGGGCCGAAAGCCCCCACTAAGTCGATGTCCTTACTCTTCAGGGCGGCCAACAACATTTTCTGCTTCTCGTTTACCGGCCTCACCTTCTCCAACAACATCACATACACCAGCTAGGAGTGAGTATCCACACATTTAAACATACGTTTATAAAAACTGCCGCCGTGAATGTAGCAGTACATGAAGTTGAACTTGCACGGCCTGTAAGGGGTTCGCAGAGTAGTCATCCGGGAACTACTTATCCCTCCTCCTATGCCTACTAAGGACTGTTCTCACTGAGACCTCTCTCACCATTCCAACCATGCTACAAGGCAACTGGGGGCTGCACAGGAGTCCTCTCAGGCATCGGGAGCCACGATCTCCACGGTTATCCCCACATGTCCGTCCCTGTACACCTGGCCGAGCCTAACTTCGAAGTACTTCCTACCCTCACTACCCGTGCAGTGGAGGGGGTAAACCTCCTTCATGCTAGCCTCTCAAACACTGAGGCTATCTCCTCGAGCCTGGACCAGCTGGCACCGAGGAGGTGGAAGCCGCGAGAACAGCATAGATCGGTAGTCCCATCACGTTATATGCGAACTCAACTATCCCATCGACCCTAAGTGCGAGCAACCCATTACAACCACTACCCCTCGCCCCTTAACGTAGACTCTCAGGAACTGCTCGGCGGGAGGGGCCATAGAGCGGGCCCATGACCGCCACCCCTTTGAACAATACTGTGGGCTGGCTCAACTGCACGGACTTCAGCTTAAGGCTCCTCACCCCCATCTCAAGTCTACTCTTCCGGCGTATGTAACCTCTGCCACCGCTGGGAGCCTGCCTACGTGGTCTCCTAGCCGCGAGAGATCATGGCAGCGTCTAGGTTGCTCAGGTCCACGCTCAGTGTGTGCGTGTTTCTCTTGAGCACCCGGTGGTCAAACTCTACGTCGAACAGCATCCTAATAGCCCCTGTGTCCACGTAGACGGATATCCCAAGGCGGGCTCCAACCTTGGGCCCTAGTTTCAGCTCCTCACCTACGTCAGGGAAGCTCTGTCTGACATAAATTTGCAAGCCTAAGCATAGTAACCACTCCGGTGTGATTTCCAGAGGGTCGGAGGGTCTATTGGCCGCACACCAATATTTCGAGCAATGACACAAAATTAGAAAGGCTTAAATAATTTAGACTAATCTAACAATACTAGAACAGGCTAAAGGAGTGATATGCATGCTCGTTAGGCTGAGCGAGCTTGAGCCTGACGAGGAGGGCGTTGTTGCGAAGATTTTGGGGAAGGGTCTGGTTGCGAGAAGGATGGCAGACATGGGCCTAACCCCAGGAACTAGGATCAGAGTGCTGAGGAAGGCCCCGCTCGGAGACCCGATAGAGTTCGAAGTCAGGGGCTACAACCTCTCGCTAAGGAGGGATGAAGCGAGCCTGGTGCTTGTAGATGTGGCGCGGGATGAAAGGCTTCTCCCGCGGCAGAATAATGCCTCTAGCACTCCTACCTGACGGCTCAAAGGGGACGGTGAGGATGGTGGTTGGAGGTTTTGGTATGCGTAGGAGGTTGCGCGAACTCGGGTTCACGGAAGGGGAGGAAATCCGCGTGCTTAAGGGGGGAGGGCCGGGTCCTGTCGTGGTGCTGATTCGAGGATCTAGGGTTGCGCTGGGGAGGGGGGTTGCAATGAAAGTGTTCGTCGAGGTGGTTGAGCTGTGATCAGGGTAGCCCTTGCGGGCAATCCGAACGTTGGCAAGTCTGTCATATTCAATAGTTTGACGGGGTCCCACCAGCGCGTCGGAAACTGGCCTGGGAAGACTGTCGAGAAGAAGGAAGGAGTATTCAGGTACGGCGGGGAGGAAATATACGTCGTCGACCTCCCCGGCACCTATAGCCTGACGGCCTACTCAGTCGAGGAGCTCATCGCCAGGGACTACATCATTAAGGAGAAGCCCGACGTCGTCGTGGTGGTCGTTGACGCCTCAAACCTTGAGAGGAACCTCTACCTTGTCCTGCAGATACTGGAGCTCGGGGCCAGGGTCGTTATAGCTCTCAACAAGATGGATCTGGCCGAGGCTTCAAACATTCACATAGACGTTAAGGAGCTCGAGAAGCTGTTGGGAGTCCCTGTAGTCCCGATGGTTGCGCCTAAGAGAGTAGGCGTGAGCGAGCTGTGCAGGAAGATTCTCGAAGTCGTCAGGATGAGTAAGCGGCAGACTACGAGAGGCACTAATGTCCCCTCCGGAGACGCTCGTGATCCACGGGCGGGTAAGCAACCAGTTGCGGTGAGGTATGGAGCTGATTTCGAGAGGGCGATAGCCGAGATCGCGAGGCTCGTGGAGGGAGTCCCCGCCCTTAGGGCTTACAACCTGCGCTGGCTAGCAATAAAGCTATTGGAGGGAGACAGCGAGGTAATCAAAGTGGTGAGGGAAGCTGCTGCGGGAGAGGAGGTGCTCAGGGCGGCAAAGGGCATCAGGAGCAGGCTCGAGCAGAAGTACGGGGACCTAGAGATGGCTCTCATTGACGAGCGCTACAAAGTGGTCAAGCGTATCGTCGGAAGGGTTGTGCGGGGAGAGAAGTTGCTGACGGCAAGCGACGCCCTGGACCAGGCGTTACTCGACAAGTATCTGGGGATACCTATATTCGTTACCGTCCTATGGGCCATCTTCCAGTTCACATTCATAGCTTCGGCGCCGTTCTCTGATCTCCTGGGCGACGTTTTCGCCGCGCTGTCGGAAAGGCTGGCAGGCATTACGGGGATCGAGCATCTGGACTATCTTCTGTTTGGGGAGTACGGAGTGATAAACGGTATTGGAATGATCCTAAGCTTCGTGCCGCTGATAATGGCACTATATCTCGCGATGTCTCTGTTCGAGGACTTCGGCTATATGGCCAGAGCCGCCTTCCTAATGGACAGAGTCATGAGGAGACTCGGCCTGACTGGTAGAGCGATAATACCGATGATCTTGGGCTTCGGTTGCAACATCGCGGGTGTTTACAGCACGAGGGCAATACCAGAGGAGAGAGACAGGATAGTAGCCATCGTGACCAACCCCCTAATGTTGTGCTCGGCCAGGCTGGCCGCCTTCTCTGTGATAGCAGCGGCTTTCTGGGGATACGCGGCAGGGAGCGTTCTCCTCTCCCTATACCTCCTCGGAATAGCCCTCGCGATCCTAGTCGCGCTGGCCCTGAGGAAGCTTGTACTCAGGGGGCCGCCATCGCCCTTCGTAATGGAGCTCCCGCCTTACCAAATGCCCTCCCTCAAGGTTGCGGTCACGTACATGTGGTTCAGGGGGTCGCTGTTCTTCAAAAAGGCAGGTACTGTAATTCTGCTAGGCCTACTGGTGATAGGCGTCCTTGCCTCAACCGATGCGTCCACGCTCTCGTTCACGAGCGACGTGGAGAGAAGCCTGGTGGCAGCTCTTGGCCACGCCTTAAAGCCGTTGTTCGCTCCTCTCGGCTGGGACTGGAGGCTTGTTGTATCGGTGGTGTTTGGCTTTGTCGCTAAGGAGATAGTGATCGGAGCGACGGCCATGCTATACGGGGTTCCGGAGGAGAGGTTTGGCGAATTCCTAGTGAAACGTTATGATCCCATGACTATGTACGCGTACATGGTGTTCGTGCTCGTGTACATACCGTGTGTCGCGACACTCGCCGCGGTGAGGCATGAGACACAGTCGTGGAAGTGGGCCGCGCTCACACTAGCCTACGGTGTTGTACTGGCCTACGCGCTGAGCCTGTTAACAGCAGCGATCGGAAGGGCTATCCTACTCGGGGTGTGAGTATGTCTAGAAGCACCGTGTACTACGGGGCGGTTCTGGGCCTCCTCTACATCGTCTACGGGATTGTTCAACTGTATAACGGTGCGGCGAACTGGTGGCTGGGGAGGGAAGAGCTTCTGCAATTGGGAATTAGAGCATTTGGAACATATATCCCTAACGCTTTCCCGGACCCGTTCTCCGGACTGGCATTAGTAACCGTCGGGTTGCTGTTCCTGGACTCTCTGTACCACTACGCGCGAGGAAACATGAAGTACGTGGGGTATCTCTTCACGGCCTGGCTACTCTCCATGGTGATGCTGACCTTGAACGTCGTGGAAATAGTTGCTATCATCCTCGACGCATACTATCCTCTCTTATACGGAGTGGAGCCAAACTACGAGTGGAGCCTAGCCTCAGACCCTTGGGGTGTGGCACCGCACCTGGTGTTAGGGCTCCTGTCGCTGCCGCTCTACTTTGACTTAAGAAGCTTTATTAGAGAACTGATGCCGCGATACACTAAATTAGGGGGCTCGCCTCAAGGCCTCACTTAGGGGGCTGTGACAAGTGGAGGATCAAGCGGCTAGGAGTTGCGCGGAGACGGCTTTTTCATCGTTACACATGATTAAACAGTATATACTATAATGCCTGTTTCAGCGCTCTTAGATCTAAGCTACATGTTTTTTAGACTAATGATATTGTTGATTTCTGATGAAGCCCGTTAAGCTTAAGCTAACCCTAAGCGACAGCGAAGTAGTAGAGCTAGTACGCCAACACCGCTGGAATGCCCCTACTGTGACTCAAGCAAAGTAATACGGTACGGCAAAGCGCTGAGCAGGCCGTACGTCCAGCGCTACCGCTGCAAGGATTGCGGCCACCAGTTCAACAACCTCACTGGCACCCCATTCGCCTTTTTTTTAATGATGAGGTATTACATCGGCGCTAGCTGGTTTCAATGCCTTTATCGCATTTTGCGTTTCTGAGGCTCTAGCAGAAATACCCTTGTTTGTACGTCGCTGGCCCACTAAGGTGACATGCCATCTAGCTTAGATTCAAGAGCGACAGCTAATTTATACCTCTAAAACCATAAGAGAGTTGAGACGTAATGAACGACTATAAGCTTACTAGGAGCCTTGAAGACTACATGAGAGCGGTGTATATCCTCAGTAAAAAGAAGAGAGTTGTCAGAGTACGGGACATATCGAAGCTGCTGGGGGTCAAGCCGTCCAGTGTTACCTCTGCCCTCAAGAAGCTATCGAGAATGAACCTAGTTGAGCATAGGAAGCACGAGTACGTGGCCCTAACGGAAAAGGGTCGGGTTCTCGCGAACAAGCTTTCAGATAGGTACCGCAACATAGAGCGTTTCTTAGAGAAGGTTTTAGGTCTGCCGAGGGAGATAGCTGAAGTAGATGCTTGCAATATGGAGCACCACTTGCATGAAGAGACTGTTAATAGGATAAAGATGTTTGTGAAGTTTATTGAAGAAAGTCCAAGCGGGATTGTGCTCGTAAGGGAGTTCGCCAAGTATTACGATAGGAAGAGAGCTTGAAGAAGATGAGCTTGTAAGATGGTGTTTTCCTCTCGCCATCAGTTCCTCCTAATATTAGAACCCGACGAAGAGAGTAGGCCGTTCTCAAAATCTCTGGAATGTGATGATCGAATTTCCAGGTGTTATTGAAGATATTAACGAATATATTAGAGAGCCAGTTAGAAATGAGCACTATGGTAGACGCGTGAAAACAGATGACATCATTGAAATACATCCTCCCGAACTCGACATAAAATTCAAGGTTAAATTCGTTATGCCCGAAGGATCTTACATAAGGGAGAACACTAAGATCCTTATCAAAATGCCTCTTAAGGGAGGAGATACTAAAACAGCACTTTATTAATCCCTGCTTGGCACTACGAATCGTCACGTTAACTACCATGAGTAAAATAGCTGTTGAGAAGGAATAAAAAGCTTGTAAGCTTTAATAGCTACCAATATATACGCCGGAGAGTATATCACTCTAGGTGCCGATGACGAGGGAACCAAGCGCAGACTAGTGAAGTTCAGGCTAGACTCGAGGCACCGTTTGAAAGGTGGTAGGTATTGGTGAGAGGTCGTAGGAAGAGGGAGGTCAGAGTTAGAAGAGCAGTCCCAGACTACAGGAGGATGAGGTCTAGACTCGTAGCTACAGCCTACTTAATACTAATACTCGGAGTGGCCTCAGCCTTACTGGCGCCGCTCGCCACGCCCGGAGCCGAGATGACCCCAGAGTACCTGATAGGGGTTATACTGGAGAGGCCTCCGCTGCTGTCCGTCCTAGCCTTGGTGGTAACAGCCGCTCTATCAACGTTCCTAGTGGTTAAAGCCTACGCCATTTACCTCTACTTCAGGACTATAGACGCCTTAACCAAGATGATGGAGGGCAGAGTCCCCCAGCCAGCAATGCCTCAACCCACACCCATAGCTACGCCGACACCAACTCCAACACCGACCGCCCCAGCCAGAGTAATGCCCGCTAGAGCGCCGGTATCCCGGGAGACAACCCCCGTAGCGCCTTCACCCGTGGTCACTCCCCGGGCAGCCCCAACCCGGCCGCCAACCCCGACAGTACCACCACGCCAAGTCACGCCACAAGTCCAACCAGCCCAGCGGGCAGTCCAACCCTCAGCGTCCCAGCCCCAGAGAGTACAACCTCAACCACGACCCACAGCCCCCGTAGCTCAGCCGCAGCCACAACCTGCCCCGTCGGTGTCCAGTAAGAAGTGTCCGTATTGCGGTAGGGTGTTGCCGTTCGGAGACCTGCACACCGTCTGTCCGTACTGTGGTAGGAGGCTGAAGTAAATCACCTGGTTTTACCCAGCGCTACGTACAGTATCACGGCGGCTATGAGAACGGCGATGGATAACAGGGTGTATATGGTTAGCGCGTAGGCTCTCTCAACTACCTTCAACTTTATCGTCACTTTAAGGTTGACGTCGCTCGACGGGGAGTATATCTCCAGCAGCGTGTTCACGTTTGAGTTCGGCGAGCCTCCCACGAACCTCGCTATCACTATCACTTTGTCCTCCTTGTTCACCAGCGCGCCCTTAATGGCCAGTGCTGGCCTGTCGGGGTCTACCAGTGGGAGCGTAGTATCCACGGGGAACTCCTTATCACCGCACCTACACATAGAGAATATGTGGAGCCGCGCCTTGTCGTACACGACCTCTATGTTGTCTTGCTTAGTCTTAAGAGGCTCCTTACCGTAGTAGTAGAGGGACAGGTAGAGGTAAGAGCCGATTCCCTTCCTCCTTAGCAAGGCGGTTATAAGCCCGGCTCTATCCCCGCAAGCTCCCTTCCTATTCTTTAAGACATCCCTGGGCAGCGAAACCCCACCCTCAACGGGCTCGCCGTACTCGACGTTCCCGGCGACCCGCTTCACAACCTCCAGGACATACTGCCTCCAATCCTCATCAGACTTATTCCACAACTCATTAGCCAAGTCGTCCAGGGCCGTAGAGTTCTCAGCGTCAGACCAGAAACCACCCGTATACACCAGCTCGCCCGTAACGTTACAAGCCTCCATCTCAGCAGGCATATCCTTAAACTCCCTACTCCCGAAAGAGCGAACCCTAACCAACTGCACCACCTGTATCGTGTGGTTAGAGCCAGGCTCTAACTCCAAGACGTCGTCGGAGACGAGCATCTGGTTACGCTCCGAATCCACGGTCAACCTGAAGCTCTTAGTCGTATCGTTACCGTCAATCACCACCGAGTAGTTGGCGAGTTCCTGCCACCCCTCTATATCAGGCACTAGGTAGAACCTCAGCAGAGAACCGTTGAGAGGCAAAACCACCGTGCTATTCCCCTTATTAACGAAGACGTACGTAACACTGTACTCATAGACAGTCTCCCCAGCCTGCCCAGTAGCGTACACTGGAACTAACACCAACAATGACAATAAAGCCAGCGAAAGTAACCTGCGCATACTCACCAGCCAGAAATTAACAAAACATTCTCATTAAAGAAGAATAGCTCAAGGCCGAGCTGAAAGAGCAGCCTAATGAAAAGATCAGGTTTCAGTTAAATGGAGGGGATGATTTTTCTAGGAAGGAATAACAAGAAATTCTGCAAACTTAAGTATGAGCTATATACCCCGCATTGATAGGTTACAAAGTATGGTCAGGGTGGGTGTCGCGCTGGTGTACTCGGGGGTTGACGCCGCGAGTAGAAATATAGCTCGCCACGTCAGGGAGCTCGTGGGTGAGTGGGAGGAGGTAGACCTAGGGGGCTCAAAGGCCTTCTACTCGCCGGAGATAGGCGCTGCCCTAGTGGGGGTGGAGGGCGAACTCGTCTACGCCGACCAAGTCGAGGACATCGTGGAAGCCGACTTGATGGTTTTCCTGAGTAGGCACGCGGCCGCGGCTAGGCTTCCCTCTCTCACCGTACACGTCCCGGGGAACTGGACCGGTGAAGCTAGGCTGGGTGGGGAACCCGAGAAGCTCTGCGTGGCTCCGGCTACGCCCATGTTGGCTACTCTCCGTTTCATGTGTGAGCACAAGTCGGACTACGGGTTGGACGACTGGCTATGTAGTTACGAGGCAACTCACCACGGCCCTTACATACGATCTACGCCCGTCTTCTTCGCAGAGATCGGGAGTACCGAGGAGGAGTGGGTGAACGAGAGGGCTGGGGAGTTAGTGGCCATGGCCGTAGTCGAGGGGTTGAAGGAGAGAGGTGGGGAGGCATTCCTGGGTATAGGCGGGCCGCACTACGCTCCTAAACTGACCAGGTACGCGCTGGAGAAGGGGGCGCCCATAGGACACATAGCGCCCAAGTATGTCTTAGGCGTGGTTAAGCCAGAGGTCCTGGTTAAAGCCGTCGAGAGAACTATGGAGAGAGTTAAGGGAGTAATTATAGACTGGAAGGGTACGAAGCGCTCCCAGAGGGACAGACTACTGCCTAAGCTGCTAGACCTAGGGCTAGTACTTGTCAGGGCTTAGACTACTTTTTCAACTCTGACTTTGGCCTGGTCTTTGTCGTATACGAGCGATGCCTCCACGTAAAGCGCGTTCTCTAGGCTCCTCGTCTTCACAGGAGCTATCCCGAGGGCCCCAGCCATTTCCTCCACTAACTTGAGGACTTCGTGCGCCTTACTCCTAGTCCACACTAGTTCGTCTATCGTGTTGTAGAGGTTGCGCTTAACCTTCAGTATCTGCATCTTAACATCCTTGGGGACATCCTCCCTCTCCACTATCTGGTCTAGTATCCTTATAGCCTCTCTAATACCGTTATACGACATATCCATCCCCGCCTCTAACCCTCATAGACGGAAATAACCAGTTGCAGCCCCCACTTCCGAAAATACGGGGATATTACCCCAATACTACTCTCCCATCTCTCCGAGTAGGCGTTTAATGCGGGCTCTGTCGAGGGCTAGGGCTGCCTGCGCCCTCAGACACTTGTACGTGGTGGTGGACGTTATAACCCCCTTCCTCCTAAGCCCAGCTATCAAGCGGCCGAGTTCCTTCTTAGTCACGCCCAGCCTCTCAGCCGCTTCCTCCAGAGTTTTAGTTGTGGCTATGGCTTCTAGTACGCGTTCCTCACCCGAGTCTAGGTCTACGGTGCCCGCCAAGAGTATGTTCGCCACTGTTTCCTCTACGACCCTAGATACCAGGGCGGCTAGGTCGTCTAGGGATACGAAGCCGAGGAACTCGTCCATCACTATCACCTTCACGCCCAGCTCGCCAGCCAGTACCTCGGCCGCCTCGTTCGAGAAACCCCTGGATACGACTAAGGCCTCGGCCCCTACCAGGCGAGCATTGGAGAAGGCCTGCCTGACGTCGGTTACGGAGACCTTCCCTGACTTGACCTCGACCGCGTAGGTCGTCCCCTCCTTCTCGGCGATTAAGTCTATCTCGGCCACTTCCACGCCCCTGACCTTCACCCTCCTCTTACGCTCAACTATCCTGTAGCCCAGCCTAGACAGTAGGGACTCGGCCAGCTCCTCGGCTAAAGCCCCCCTGAACGACATGGCTACTCCCCGCTGGTCAAGGCTCTCAGGAAGTCTTCAACGCAGAACTTTATTGCGGCTATCCAGGGCGAGCCCACGGCGCAGCCCCGCTCAGCTATCCTTTTCAAGGTCTCTATCCTGAAGAGTGTTGGTGGGTGGGGCTTCCAGAGCAACCAGTACATCAGCCTACCCCCTGGTCTCTTCTCAAACGCTATTCTCGTCAAACCCAGTTTTTCGAGGGCGGAGGACAGGCTTAAGGGGAGATTTAGGCGTACGGCGGCCTCTATGTCAGCCCTGGTCTCGATTATCTTCGCCAGGAAGAAGAACACAGTCAGAGAGAAGAAGAGGTATATGAAGGCGAAGCCTGGGGGGAAGAAGGGCCTAAAGGTCGTTAGTACGTAGACCCTGGTCAGGTACTCGGCGGCTCCCAGCAGGAACAGGGTTAGAACGTCCCAGTTCTTTAGGTGGCTTAACTCGTGGCCTAGCACCGCCTCCACCTCCTTCTCACTCAGCCTGGTGAGTAGGCCCGTAGTTATGAAGATGGCCGCGGTCAGGGGGTAAAGACCCGTCGCTCCGGCGTTCGGGATAATTATGTTCGCTATGTAGATGGAAGGGGTCTTCAACCCGTACTTAGCGGTCACCCTCTCGACTAAGCTGTAGATGTCTATCTTCTTAACTTCGAGTTCATATTCACCGGGCTTTAAACCGTAGCTGGCGAGCAATGCGTTAATATACTCCCTGTCTACTTCCTCCCGCCCAGCCACGGCCTCATACATCCTACGCTTAATCTCGTACCTCTTGGGCATAAATATCCTTGAGAGGAGTTCCTTGTAGGACTCTATCGGCACCTTTACCCCGACGAGATATACGAATCTGTGCAGTTCGTCGAGCCTCCAGTCCCCCAATATGCCAGCCATTATGTAGGGGGCTAGGAGCATCAGGGGTATCTGCATCAACACCAGGGCTATCGGGGTTAGGTAGGGACCTAGGGCCACGTACACGGCGTACGATATGAGTATGGAGACGGCGAATATGAAGACCATGTTCCCCAGGAACATGCCCTGCAGCGCTTTGAAGAGCCTGGACTCGGCTTTCGGGGGGACTAGGCTGAGCCCCGGAATCAGTACGAAGTAGAATATCCCTTTATCCCCTCCCACAGCGAACGTGTAGATCAAGTTCTCGACGTAAGTAGCTATCCTCTCGGCTCTCTCCGCGGCGTAAGCCCCCGAAACCACTATTTTAGCCCGCGGGGAGGAGTCCGGGACCACTACGAGCACCTCGTACCTTGAGTCCCCGTACCTGCCCACGATCATTAACCCTGGGGCCCCGCCATAGCTGACTTTCAAAACACCCTCGATACTATCTCCTAGAGCCGTTTTGAGGTGCTTAGCTACAAAAGCCAGTAACTCCTCTGGGTCTCTCTTAACCTTCACCTCGCTGAAGCTCCTCTCCCACACTACAACATCACTCATACTATCAAGCATCCAGAGTAAGGAGTCCTATAAGAGGATTCGCAGCCAGAAAAACGTGTTTATAAAAATTAGATTGTTAAAAAGCTCTTACAGACTCTAAGCGATCTCTTAGCCTCCAACGCCTACTTCTAAGATGTCGTACTCCCCTTCTTCCTCTCTCCCTCTGAATCCTCGCGCCTTAGCCATTAATGTGACCACGCCTATCGACAGCATGGCAGCCGCTGCTTCGAGAGTGCTTACAGGTATGTTTACTAGGGGTATCTCGAAGAGTACGTCTAGCTTCACCTCGACCGTCTTATCCTTGTCCACTTCTACCTCGTCGTACTTCTCTATCCTCTTGTAGAGGGCGTGGATCACGTAGCTCCCGCGTGGCACCTGCTTGAACACGGCCATCCCGTTGTCGTTGGTCTCTAGGGTCGCCAGGGTTGAGCCGTCGGGCGTTATGAGGGATACCTCTGTTCCGACGAGCGGGCTACCCTTAACGTCTACAGTCCTAACTGTTAGGTCGTAAACTGCGCATGGTATCTCTATCTTCCTGGAAATTATGGTACCTAGCTTCTTCTCGGCCACAGTGACTCCTCTAAACTCGACCCTAACGTCGTAGAGACCCGGCTTGTAGAGCTTAGTAGTCGCAGTCCCGTCAACCCCCGTGGTGAGAGTCTCGTTCAGCGGCCCGTTCACGCTTATCGTGGCCTTAATCAGCGGCCTACCCTTGGAGTCCACGGCTTTAAAGACTATTGGGCTCCACTCTATCTTGAAGAAGTACTCGCCATACTCGACCGCGCCTTCGGACTTAATCTGTATGTAGGCTTCGTCTTCCAGCACCCCGACTCCTCTGAGGGCTGAGAACCAGGGCTTAAGGGCTGACCTATAGTTACCATAGCTGTCTCCGCTGGGGGTTATGACGTCCACTATACGGCCGTAACTGGGTATCTGTACTACGGCGTAGGCCATGGCGAAGTGGCCGATGTCATTCTCACCCACCCTCATAAACACTCCCTCGGGAGTCCAGTCCCCCGCTTCCTTGATGTGCACCGGGACGTAGATCACGTTTATCGGCGCGCTCATGGGGTTGATCACTCTGAATGAGTTGCCAAAGGCTATGTAGGCCTTAATCCAGAACCTCAGGTTGAGCGGCGGTATTAGGAATGACGCCCCCTTAATCGATATTATCTCGTCCTCGAAGTAGGCGTAGTCTACGGCTTCAGCCTCTATGTACGCCGTAGACCTAGAGTTCCTCGCGGGCTCCAGGCAGTACAGTATCACTATGCTACCCAGGTTCCTCCAGCCCTTGGGAGCCCTAACTCTGTAAACCCTAGACCCGCCAGCCGGAACTGAGTCATTGTAGAAGGCCTCGTGTACCGCTATGAAGGCCGAGGGTAAGACGTTCTCCTCCCCCTCGTCTAAGAGTATTTCGTACTTGCCTAGGGGTAGCTCGGACATGTCCAGTACCAGGTGCTTGGGGTCTAGCTGTATGGCGTTCGGATCTGTGAGTTCCTGCTTCCTGGGGTCTAGGTAGTTGACCCCGTCTGGCCCCTTGACACCCATTATCGCGTAGGGGGCGTGGTTCTCGATGGTTACCTTGACCGAGATGTCTTTGCCGGAGTAGGGTAGCCCGGGGCTCTCGACATTGATAGTTATAGACTTGCCCTTAATCGGAACCCACACTCTCCTCAAATACACGGCTTTAACCTTGACCGTTAGAGTTGCGTTGCCGCTCTTACACGTTATAGAGACATCACCGCTCTTCGACACGACGCCCTTCACCCTCCCTCTCTCCTCAACTATTGAGTCATAAGTCACAGGCATCACGTTAGGCGGCGCCCCATCCTCGAACAGGACCTCCATGTAGTAGAGCTTGTACCCTGGCGGCTCAGGCGGCGCAGAGAGGGTCTTTATCGACCCAGCTCTCAACATGATTTCTGCCGAGTCCTCGGCCGTTACCATGTAGTCTACTCTCGCGTAATACAGCGGAGCCCCCCCATCTTCAGCCGCGGCTCTCACGGCTATGAGGGGGGCTAGCGACATTAACAGTAATATCAACGCTACTACTCTCTTCACTTTCCCACCGAGATTAGTATTGAAAACTAATGTAAAGACAGAGACGGATAACCATGGACGAAAATAGCTATTTAATACGTACGTAGTCGCTGTATCTGTTCAATGCTGATCTTAGAAGCTAGTAGGGTTAGAGGTAAGAATACCCCTAAGAATACCTACGTACTCCTCAGGCAAAGCCACTCTTATTATCAGGGGAAGAGGGTTATCGTACTTTAACCTGAAAAGATCTTCCTCCCTAACGAGTTTATCCTCTACTAATATTAGGATAACGTCTTTATCTTTACTACGGCAAATCTTCCCTAAAACGCCATATACTTCCTCAGGACTTCTAACTTCTACAGTCCTTATCCCTAAGATTTTCAATGGCAAAAGGAAGTCACGCCTGCCTAAAGCCACAATGTAACTTCGACGCATCGGCTTATCGTCACTCCTCCAAACTCTTACCTTTAGCCCCTATTTTCAGTTTCACACCTACAGCAGTCGATAAAGTTTCGTACAAGTCCTTTAATCTCTCAGTTTTCGTCTTACCGAATCCAGGGACTAAAATAATCAAGGGCGGATACCTCATCTCTTTAAAGACCCTTTTAATTCTATCCTCATACTCCTTGTAAACATCCTCCTCTATAATTACGGCGCTAGCCTCCCTAATTCTTTCCATTAATGTGTGCGAGTCAACCTCGTCTAAGCTAATCACTCGTATACCCAGAACTTTTAATGAGTGCACATTCCCGCTCCTACCAATAGCAATTAACATACTATTCCTAGCTCTCCTCTCCCCACAACAATTAATAATTTATGCTCCCAGGCGCCGCGACACACTACCCAAGGAAAGAAGACGTCCCACAAACTTACCTGCTCATCAGCTAAAAAACCATGAAATTGGGGCAAGAGAGGCGGTGTAAGGTACTCAGGGAAGTACCTCGTGAGTAGGGGGCGTAGTTTATATGTTACCTCCTGATACTTGAGTACGTACAAGGTCGCCGGAGGTCAAAGTTATGGCTGAAGTGCTAAACAGAGAAGAGGTTTCATTAAAAGTCTTAGAGGAAGTTCGGAGACAGGCCTTAAAGATAATAGAGGAAGCTCAAAGAGATGCGGAGAAAATAATAGGAGAGGCGAAAAAACAAGCTGAGGAAATAGCCAGGCTGCACTTAACTCTGGACGAAGAGGAGTTAGAAAAAGCAGAGGCTGAGAAATTAGAGAAAGAAGTCGAGGAGCTTAGAGCTGAGCTCTCTAAAAAACTGGACGACTTCATGAGGAAGTTGGAGGAAAACCGCGAATTGATAATTAAAGAATTAGTTGAAGCCATATTGGGCCTAGGTGAAGAATCATGAGCAAGTCAGACCTCCTGATATTCTTGTTAGAAAAAATATGGGAGAAAGCCCAGCAAGAAGCTGAACGAATAAGGGAGGAAGCCAAGGTTAAAGCTAAAGAGATATTAGAAGAAGCTAAGAAACGAGCTGAAACTGCGAAAATCGAGAGAGAAACCGAGATAAGGCTAAGAATACGGAGGAGGCTTTACCGAGAATACGCGTTAAAAAAGTTAGAGTTGAGGAGGTACTTCATTCTAGAGAAAAACAAAGCCTTGAAAGAACTGTTAGAGCGAGCCATAAAAATAGCATACGACCTGGCCGAGAAAAGAGATAGTAAATACTTAGAGGCACTTAAAAAATTGGCAATAAATGCAGTATCACGAGTGGGGTCTGAGAAAGTCATACTATATTGCTGCAGTGAGGAGGATAAAGCGTACCTTAAAGAGGTAATCAGAGAAATATCAGATGTGGTATCACAAAGAAGGAAAGTGGAGATTATAGTCGCAGACAAGGTACTCAACTGCAACGGGGGAGTTATAGCTGTCAGCGCCGATGGGAGAATTATTTACAACAACACGTTAAACGCTAGAATAAAAAGAGTAGAGACTGAGCTACTACCAGCTCTGTTATCAAAGCTTTAGACGCGCTCTGTTAAAGCATTATTAAGTAGCCATATGTTTGATATGAGGGTCGCACGGCTATGCGCGAGGAAATGATGAAGTTCACGGTTATAGTACCAGCAGAACATAGAGATAAACTTCTAGAAGTACTCGCCAGGCTGGGACTGGTGCACTTATCCCCTAAAATTACCGAAATATCTTTACCCGCCTCCCAGCTCAGCCCCACGAAGCTAGAAACGTTAGAACAACTAAGAGGAGGCATTAATAGCATTAAAGCTTCACTAAAAAAGTTAGAAAGTGCCGTTACTGGTTTGGTTGTGCTGAGGCTTGCCGAGGAATTCGTTGAGAAGAAGGATTTTAGCATACTGCGTAGGGCTGGCTTGCCTAAAGAAGCTATTAGCTCGATTAAAGCGGTAGTTGATAGGTTTGAGCCGTTCAAAAAGGCTAGCCCGAGCGAAGAGCTTAAGTCAGTAATAGATAGCATAGCTAAAACCTACATAATAAAAGAGATACTAGCACAAGCCGAAAAACACAAGATTGACATAGCCGCAGTAGCAGAAGTACTAGGCGAGAACGAACTATTAACTATCATTCGTGAAATAGAAAGAGTCGAGAAAGAGCACGTACACCCTGAGGTCTCTATAAAGGAGTATAGCATTGAGGGGCTAAATAAACTAATAAGAGAAAGTAACAGTACAGCGCTAACAATTGAAAAAATCACTGACGTATACGAAAGATACAGGAGGGAATGCGAAGAGCTGGCCGAGAAAGCGAGAAGAGCCGTTACTGGTTTGGTTGTGCTGAGGCTTGCCGAGGAATTCGTTGAGAAGAAGGATTTTAGCATACTGCGTAGGGCTGGCTTGCCTAAAGAAGCTATTAGCTCGATTAAAGCGGTAGTTGATAGGTTTGAGCCGTTCAAAAAGGCTAGCCCGAGCGAAGAGCTTAAGTCAGTAATAGATAGCATAGCTAAAACCTACATAATAAAAGAGATACTAGCACAAGCCGAAAAACACAAGCTTCTGGCGAGCGGCCTCTCAATGACGGAGTATTCTGTAGATGAAATAAGAAGTAAGATCAACAGTATTACGCGATCAGCTGTCGAGTATGGACACGAATTAAACAAGACATATGCGGCTTTAAACGATTTAAGCGGTGTAATAGTTAAGGAGTTGAAAGAGCCTCTGAGAACGGTAGTTAGAGTAGTAGCTTTTGAGTCTTCCCTCGAAGCCCTCACCGAAGCCCAGGAAAACATTAAAGAATTCGACTTACTTCATGGGTTTAAGGTTTCCATAGCTGAAGGTTGGGCCCCATCCATCATTGTAAGCAAGTTTAAAGCCATGCTAAAGAACGAGTTACCCAGCGTCATCTACTTCAGCTTTAGGAAAGCGAGACCTGGAGAACGCGTCCCTAGGCTAATGAAACGTAAAGGCCTAATGGGCTATCTCTCAAAAATTACGCTCATGAGAGGAGTGCCAAGCTACTGGGAGATAGATCCGACGCCAATCTTCACGTTACTCTTCACGGCGATGTACGGTATGATGTTCGGAGACCTAGGACTAGGCGTGATAATCGCGCTCTTCGGCTTATTCCTACGTAAGGCTAAAGAGGGCTTCCTAGGGATGTCGGAGGCTGGCATTAATGCCCTCTCCGTTCTTTCAATCCTCTGCGGGATCTCAGCTACAATATTCGGAGCTCTCTACGGAGTTGCCTTCCTAGTCCCAGTATGGGAACCCATACTACTAAGCCCTCTCCACGACTTATTCGAAATGATAGCAATAGCGCTAATCTTCGGCGCTATACAGCTACTCCTTTCAATGGCCTTAAACATAGTAAACCGGATTAGAATGAAAGAGTACTTCGAAGCGATATTCGGAGCCCGAGGGTTAGCTGGCATCACCTTCTACATAGGAGGAGCCTACCTAGCCTACCACATCGTATTATCCGGTTTCAACCTCGGAGTAGCTACAAGCAGCCAGTTACTCCCAGTAACCATAACGGTACTCTCAATGATGGCGCTAGTCCCAGCATCCTCTATAATCAAGGGATTAATCACCAAGCACTCAGAAGCAGTGACACACGGAGTAATCGAACTAATCGAACTAATAGTAGAGTACCCCGCCAACTCTCTCTCATACATACGGTTAGCCGCCTTCGCTCTAGCACACGAGGCCTTCGGAATACTAGCCAAAGCCCTCGGAGAATTCATAGGTTTAACTCCCAGCCTATTATTCGCTAACCTACTAGTACTAATGATAGAGGGCTTCGCAGTAGGTATACAAGCCCTAAGGCTTACGTACTACGAATTCTCAACCAAATTCTTCAAAGGTGAAGGCATCATCTTTAAACCAATAACCACAACAGCAGAAACAGAATGAATTTAAAAACGAATAAGAGATAATTTTGATAAATTTTCTACTACTGCTGCTACCCACTGCAACCACTAACTACTCACCGCTCAATATGCGAGACTTATAGTAGGAAACTACGAGAAAACGAGGCGCGGAATATTTATTAGATAACGTAGGGTAGAACGGCTGGTGTGACACTTGAACAAAAAACTGAAAAGACAACTAGCGGCACTGCTGCTTGTTCTCTGCATAATCACGATTTCAGCGGCTACATTAGTCTTAGCATACGCTGAGAGTATAACTAACGCCGTAACTGGGCTTATTACTAAAACAGAAGAGGAGCGTGGAGTAGCTGTAACGGGTATGGAGAAAGGGCTTGTAGCCTTATGCGCCGCGCTAGCAGTGATTGCTTCTACAACAGCTTCTGCTATGGCATTAAGAATAGTTGCTTCTGCGGGCTTCGCGGCTTCGGCGGAGCGTCCAGAGCTATCTTCCTACTTATTGATACTGGGCGGCTTAGCTGAAGGTATAGCAATATACGGGCTTCTCGTCGCCATACTTCTCATAGGTAAAATCTAGCCGAAAAGAAGCACACGCCTAATTTTTTCTGGAGGAAGCCCTAATTTTTTGCCTATTGTTATTCTGTGCAGATTATCTCTCTCCGCTTTTGCGAGCGTTAAATAGTAGTAAATTAGAGCTGCAGAGAATTTCTCCTCCTCCGCTTTATTCGATAATACCTCTAGGAATTTCTCTCTCAGCTTTTTCAGCAGCAACGATATTTCGTTTTCTCTTATGAGCCTTACAGCTTCTCTATGCTCTAAACCGAGACTTCCTATGTAACCACTCAAGCTTACCTCAGATTTAACAAAGTGCGGTTTTAACCCTGTTAGCTCGTCTCTGGCTATTAAATCGATAATATCTTCCTCTCCTACAACTACCATCCAGTAAATCGCCGCTATGAAGCTCTCTAGATCTACTATTTCTCCTAAAGTTCTTCTTTCAAGAGATGGTAGCGACTCTTTAAGGTATAAATAGTATTTAGAGTCTAGGTATAGTTCCCACGAGAGCAAGTCTTTTCTCGGGGGCTCCTGAGGGCTTATCCAATAGGGAGTCTCTAGGACGAGCCTCCACATCTCTTCTTCCTTTTTTACTTTTAACAGATCTTCTATTGGTATGAAGTGAGAGTAGGGTATGTAGATTTCGTATCTTTCTTTTTTGCCGTAGATCTCGCGTAGCTTGATCTTAAGATTTTCAAGTTCTAGCCTGTCGGCGAACGCTGTTATAAGCCTAGTGTAGCGGCTCTTTATCTTGGAGAGGAAGTCAAACCTGTCTACCATAACTCCATCTATTTTAGCCAACACATCCTCTAAGGGGTCATCGGGAGAGATGTGCGAGTAGGCGGGGAATCTCCAGATTCCGTCCTCCTCCAGCAATACTTCGTAGTCCGTTTTCTTCAATAGATGTTGCAGCAAGCCGCAAACTCTAACAATAGTATACGTTTCCATCGACGTAACCCCACGCGCACTATTAGCGGAACAACTAAACATTAAGCCCCCATAATAATTTACCGAGAAGAGCAAGGCTTTTTCTTCCTATTTTTATTCGACCTCGCTCTTAGCAGCGGTTTCAATGAATGATGGGGTAAAAAGAAAATGGAGGAGAGGACGCGGATCACTAATGCGTAGTTGATTTATATAATTGCCAACCTAATCTTACCCGCGAGTAAAAAGCTAAATGCGGAGGAGTTCGGTCTTGGAAAGCACGAAGGTAGGCGTGGTTAATAGGGTTTACTCCGTTAGCGGGCCCGTAGTCGCAGTGAAGGGGACGGGGGTCAGCATAGGCGAAGTAGTCTATGTCGGCGAGGAGGGCCTTATAGGGGAGGTTGTAAGAGTTGCTGGTAATACGTTCACCGTGCAGGTCTACGAGTCTACGAGCGGTTTAAGGCCTGGCGAACCCGTTTATACCACTGGTAAACTGTTAACCGCCGAGCTGGGCCCCGGCCTTATGGGTGAGATATTTGACGGTGTCCAGAGACCTTTAGAGGAAGTTCTGAAGCTTACGGGTTCGTTCGTCAGGAGGGGTGCCAGGGTTAACGCGCTTGACAGGTACAAGAAGTGGTCTTTCACTCCGTCCGTTAAGCCCGGAGAGAAGGTTGAGGAGGGAGATGTCGTCGGCACGGTGCCTGAAACCCGCTTGATAACTCACAAGGTATTGGTTCCCCCGGGAGTGCGGGGGGTGCTGAAGGAGATATATGAGGGCGACTTCACGGTCAAGGACACCATAGGGGTCGTCGAGACCCCCGACGGTCAAAAGATTGAGTTGAAATTGATGCACGAGTGGCCTGTGAGGACTCCCAGACCGTACAAGGAAAGGCTTAGTAGTGAGGTACCCCTGATAACTGGTCAGAGAGTTATAGATACGTTCTTCCCCGTGGCTAAAGGAGGGGCGGCCTGCATACCCGGCGGCTTCGGCACGGGTAAGACCGTCACTCTACACAAGGTATCAATGTACAGCCTCTCGGACATAGTGATTTACATCGGCTGCGGGGAGAGAGGCAACGAGATAGCCGAGCTGCTCAAAGAGTTCCCAGCTCTAAGAGACCCCAAGACTGGGTACCCAATCATGGAGAGGAGCATCGTGATAGCCAACACTTCCAACATGCCAGTATCGGCGCGCGAGGCGAGCATATACATGGGGTTAACCATGGCCGAGTACTACAGAGACATGGGTTATGACGTAACCCTAATAGCAGATTCAACCTCCAGGTGGGCTGAAGCAATACGGGAGATCTCTGGAAGGCTGGGCGAAATACCCTCAGAGAGGGGGTTCCCGGCCTACCTACCCGACAGGCTTGCGGAGTTCTACGAGAGGGCTGGCCGAGTCAAGTGTCTAGGTAGGCCCGACAGGGAGGGAGCGGTAACAGCCCTAGGAGCGGTTTCACCACCTGGAGGAGACTTCACAGAGCCCGTTACTACTCACACTCTCAGGTTCGTCGGCACGATGTGGGCCTTAGACACAGATCTGGCCTACAGGAGGCACTTCCCGGCTATAAATTGGCTCAAGAGTTTCAGCCAATATGCGGAGATAGTTGAAAAGTGGTGGATGAAGGAAACCGGGCCAGATTTCCCCAAGTATAGGAAGAAGGCTTTAAGATTACTTGCGACAGCAAGCGAGATAGAGGCTATAGCCTCCATAGTCGGCGAGAGCGCGTTACCAGACGACCAACGCCTAATCTTATTAGCGGCTGAAATCCTGAGAGAGGGCTTCCTGAGACAGGTAGCGCTTGAAGGTGAAGACGTCTTCTGTCCTCCGCGCAAACAATATCTCATGCTTAAGATGATGTTAGACTTCTTTGATTGGGCCTACTACTTAGTGAGTAATAGGGTTCCTGTCGAGGAGATCGCCGACATACCTGAGATATCAGAGATGATAAGGGTTAAAGAGGACGAGCGGGGCATAAAAGCTGTAGAGGAACTTTACGAGAGGGTTAAGTCTAGGATGGAGGCCTTAGCTAACAAGTACGATTTAACGCTCGCGAGGTGAGCGGGATGGAGGTAGGCGAAGTTTACTCTCTAGTTAAGGACTTTCACGGCAGGGTTTACAGAGGGGTCAGGGAGATACACGGAAACTTGATGTTCATAGATGGGGTCAGTGGGATAGGCTACGACGAAGTTGTGCGCATAGTTGGTAGCGATGGCAAGATAAGGTATGGCAGAGTGTTAGAGACTGCGGAGGGCCGCGCAGTTATACAAGTCCTAGGGGAGAAGGAGGGTCTACAAACCGACTGCTTAGTTCAGTTCACGGGGACTACCTTCAAGATACCAGTGTCTGAAGACGTCCTGGGCAGGATGTTCAACGGGAGGTTCGAGCCTATCGACGGCCTACCACCCATAGTCTCCGGGGAGAGAAGGGAGATCACAGGGGCCCCGATAAACCCCGTAGCGAGGGAGCATCCTCATGACTTCATCCAGACAGGCATATCCGCAATAGACGGCATGCTAAGCCTGGTCAGGGGGCAGAAACTACCTATATTCAGTATCTCAGGCCTGCCCCACAATATCATAGCTGCCCAGATAGCCAGGCAGGCCACAGTGAGGGGTAAAGAAGAGGAGTTCGCTGTGGTCTTCGCCGGTATAGGTCTTAGGAGCGCTGAGGCTGAGTACTTCATAAGGGAACTCAGAGAGTCGGGGGCTATCGAGAGGTCTGTGGCTATCCTAAACCTAGCCGACGACCCAGCTGTGGAGAGGCTGATGACTCCGAGAATAGCCCTAACCGTAGCCGAGTACTTGGCCTTCGACTTAGGTATGCACGTACTAGTGCTACTTACGGACATGACCAATTATTGTGAAGCTCTTAGGGAGGTAAGCGCGGCTAGGAGGGAGATACCCGGTAGGATGGGCTACCCCGGCTACATGTACTCGGACTTAGCTTCGATATACGAGAGGGCTGGCATAATCAAGGGTAAGCCGGGCAGTATAACCCTGCTAGCCATACTCACGATGCCCGGCGGAGACCTCAGACACCCCATACCAGACCTCACAGGGTACATCACGGAGGGCCAGATAATCCTAAGCCAGGAACTCTACGCTAAGGGCATATACCCACCCATAAACGTACTGCCCAGCCTCAGCAGGCTCATGAAGGCCGGGGTCGGGCCCGGGAGGACTAGGGAAGACCACAAGTACGTCTCAGACCAGCTCTACGACGCCTACTCTAGGGGTATGAGGGCTAGGGATCTAGCCAAGATAGTGGGCGAGGCTGGCCTTAGCGAGAGGATGAGGAGGTTCCTGAAGTTCGCGGACAAGTTCGAAGAGGTATTCCTGTCCCAAGACCCCTACGAGAACAGGAGCGTGGAGGAGACACTCGACAGGGGATGGGAAGCCCTATCTGTGCTCCCGAAGGAAGAACTCGTGAGGATACCTGAAGACCTGATAAAGAAGTACTACCGCCGAGCGGGATAGGTGTAATTATGTCGATATCCTCCCTCGGCTACTTGCCGGCCTCTCGAGGAACGCTCCTAGCTCTCAGGAACAAGCTACAGCTAGTTAAAAGGGGCAAAGAGATACTGGAGATGAGGAGAGACCAGTTAGTGGGCGAGGTATTTCGTTTAATAGAGAAATTGAGAGAGAGGGGCGAGATTGAGAAGAGATACATCGAGGCCCTAGCCAAAATAGCCGAGCTTAGGGTATATAGGGGAGAGCAGGAGTTCCGATCAATAATAGGCCTGGTCAAGCCGCCGGAGATAGAGATCCTTCTGATAAGCATACAGGGGGTAGCAGTACCCCAGGCGAAGATAACCGAGGAGCCGGACTTCTCCCTGATCAAAGACCCTGAGTACAGGAAGGCCTTAGAGGACTTATGGGTTTCGCTTAAAGAACTTATTGAGATGTCTAATATAGAAATGGCTATTGAAAGACTTGTCGAGCAGCTTTCCTACATAAATAGAGTGGTTAATAGCTTGGAGAAGAACATCATACCGTCGCTGGAGGACGCCATTAGGTACATAGGGGAGAAGCTGGACGAGGAAATGCTCGGTGAGCATATAAGGATAATGAAGATAAGAGAGACTAGGGGAGGGCACTAACCCAATTTTTACCATTCCCTTTAAAATGACCTTAAGTCATTTTATATCCTTCACTAAATATGTACTTCAAAACTCTAAAGAAAGGAATACGTATTAGACAGGTGTAGTGAAAAATTATAGTCATAAATACAAAATGCCAAACCTTTATTACCTAGTCCCCGTGATATATACCATGTGGTCATAAATGCCTAAGAGAGTTAAAGCGAAAGTCGTAATTAATGCATTAAAGTGCACAGCAGAATACGACGTAGAAGTCCCCTCAAAAGCGTTCATTGACATACTGCGCCACCTACTCATAGAAGTGAAGATGCCAGACAGGAACACTAGCTTAGCCGACGTGATCGACATAGAACTCCAGGAAAAAGCTTAATCTAATCGTTTATCTCGCACATCTACCCAGCATTTCTGGGGGAGTAACTTCTCAATTCTCAGTGTCTCCTCTTCACGGGTAGCAATTTCATAGAGTTTATCGCAATTTCCCTAAAACTCCCACTCTTGTTAAGCTTGACTCCGAGCGGTATCAGGCTATGCATTGTAGGCTCAGATAGATAGAAAACTATAAAAGCCATGTGATTGTTTAGCTCGAACGTAACGGGTGGTCGATATTGTTGGTCGGTTCAAGGTGCCGCCTGATCCCGAGCGTGCGGCTTTTCTCAAGAAGATAGAGGAGAAGTGGCAGGAGGCTTGGCTACGCGACGGAGTCTTCGAGGCCGACCCCGACCCTTCCTGTCCCAAGTTCTTCGTCACGTTCCCATACCCATACATTAACGCCTACCCGCACCTAGGCTCGGCTTTCACAGTGCTCAGAGTAGACATCATAGCTCGGTACATGAGGATGAAGGGCTACAACGTACTCTTCGCCCAGGGGTGGCACGCAACGGGCGGTCCCATAATGGCCGCGGCGCTCAGGATAAGGGAGGGAGACCCCAAGCAGATTAGGACTCTGAAGATGATGGGCATACCGGACGAGGAGATACCCAAGTTCTCGGAGCCCGTTTACTGGGTCAAGTTCTTCAAGAAGGCCTGGAGGGAGGACTTCAAGAGGTACGGCCTCTCCATAGACTGGAGGAGGGAGTTCAACACCACCTACCTAAACCCGCCCTACAACGCCTTCATACAGTGGCAGTACACAGTTCTCAGGGAAAGAGGCTACATAACTAAAGGCTCACACCCCGTGGTCTGGTGCCCTAAGGAGCGCAAGGTTGTTGGAGACCACGACAGGCCGGATGAGTACGCGGGCATAAGCCCCGAGGAAGTGGTCGTGATAAAGTTCCAAGGAGAGGACGGCCTTGTATACCCCTGCATGACTTATAGGCCTGAGACCGTCTACGGAGCGGTCAACATCTGGGTTAACCCAGACGCCGAGTACGTGATAGCCGAGGTGGACGGGGAGAAGTGGGTTATAGGTAGCTACGCCGTAGACGAGCTGAGAGACCAGGGCCATAAGGTAACGGTTATCGGCTCGGCCAAGGGCAGGGACTTAGTAGGTAGGTTCGCAGTTAACCCCGTAACTAAGTGGAGAGTCCCGGTATTACCGGCGAGTTTCGTAGACCCCGAGGCCGGGATGGGGGTTGTGATGTCCGTTCCAGCCCACGCCCCCTATGACTATGTGGCGCTTGAAGACCTTAAGAGAGACCCCTACATCCTGGACAGGTACAACGTAGACCCGGCGATCGTCGACGCCATTAAGCCCGTACCCCTAATAATCCTCGAAGGCTATAGCGACTTACCGGCTAAGGACGCCGTGGAGAAGAGGGGGATCAGGAGCCAGGTCGAAACCGAGAAGCTGGACGACGCCACGAAGGAGATATACACCAAGGAGTTCCACAAGGGAGTCCTCAGGAAGGAGGTTTACGGGAGGTGGGGAGGCCTAACAGTGGCCGAGGCCAAAGAGTCGATAATAGATTACCTGACATCCAACGGGGTGGCTATCAGGCACTACACGCTACCAGTCCCCGTCTACTGTAGGTGCGGTGCCCGTACCCACGTGAAGATAGTACAAGACCAGTGGTTCCTAAGGTACAGCGACCCGGAGTGGAAGGAGCTAGCCCACAAGTGCATAGACTCCATGCGTTTCATACCCGACTCCGTGAGGCAGCAGTTTCATAGTCAGGTAGATTGGTACAAAGACTGGGCGTGTACTCATAAGGGCGAGCTAGGTACCCCGTTGCCCTGGGACCCAGACTGGGTGTTAGAGTCTCTCAGCGACTCGACGGTCTACATGGCCTACTACACGCTGGCCAAGTACCTCCAACACCCGGAGAAGTACGGGATAGACTGGGGTAAGCTCTCAAGGGAGTTCTTCGATTATGTCCTGCTGGGCAAGGGAGACCCAGAGGAGGTAGCTAGGAAGACGGGTATAAGCAGGGAGCTCCTAGAGGAGATGCGGGAGGAGTTCCTCTACTGGTACCCGGTAGACCTGAGAGTTTCGGGCAAAGACCTCCTACCGAACCACCTAGTCTTCTTCATATTCCACCACGTAGCCATATTCCCACCCGAGTTCTGGCCTCGCGGAATAGGCATAAACGGCTGGGTACTCGTCGGCGGGGAGAAGATGTCCAAGTCTAAGGGGAACTTCATACTGCTACGCGAAGCCCTAGACCTCTGGGGGGCGGACGCCACACGGTTCGCCGAGGCATACGCGGGCAACTCAGGCCTTGACGACGCCAACTTCGAGCCTGAAATGGCGGCCAAAGCCGTAGACATACTCTATGAGTGGTACAGGTTCGCCGTGGAGAACTACGGGGAGGGCGACGACGACTGGTTCTCCATAGACGACTGGTTCAGGAGCGTGCTACACAGAACACTGAAAAAAGTTGAGCGGGAAATGGAGGAGCTTAACTTCAAAAACGTGCTGGTCAAAGGCTTCTTCAACCTGCAGAATAACTTCAGGTGGTACCTGAAGCGCAGAGGAGGAAGGGCTAACAAGAGGCTACTGGCCGAGTTCATAGAGATACAGACCAAGATACTGGCCCCCATAACTCCCCACATAGCCGAGGAGATATGGAGGTCTATAGGCAAAGAGGGCTACATATCCCTCTCTCCATGGCCTAAAGTAGATGAAGACGCTATCAAGCCCGAGGTGGAGCTGGCCGAGGAAATAGTGAAGGAGGTAATCGAGGACATAAAAGACATACTGGGGATACTGAAAGCTAAGCCCAGCGAGGTCGTGGTAGCCGTGGCAGCGCCTTGGAAGTACTCCTTCGTCTCGGCTATAAAGAGGGAGGTCGAGAAGGGGGCTAAGCTCAGGGAAGCCGCCGGTAAAGCCATTAAGGAGCTGCCCCGCGAGCAGAGGAAGGTGGCTGGCAGGGTCATACCGATAATTACGAGCAACCCGAGGATACTTGAACTACTGGTCAGTAGGGAGGAAGAGGAGAGGATACTGAGGGAGGCCGCGCAGTTCATATCGAGAGAGGTCGGAGTAAAGGTCAGAGTGACGAGCGAGGAGGAGGCCGTAAAGCTACATAGGAAAGCCTCGCAAGCCCTACCAGCGCGGCCAGCGATAATAGCCATTTAACCCGGTGTTTAGAGGACTACAGTTATATAGGGGTACTTCGAGAGCATGGTAAGGGTTATCATATACGAACAATTTATGAACGTAAGCCCCCTCTTATATGCGGGGACGTTTTAGCCCGGTTTTATCGGGGATGTAGTAACATGAAGAGGAGGGAGAGCAGAAGCGGGGTTAAAGAGCTAGAGCTAAGGGTAGCCGAGGTTAGGCACAACGAGGCTGGCAGAGGTAGGGTCAGGATAGACGAGATAGCGATGCGACGCCTGGGAATTACGCCCGGAGACGTGGTAGAGATAGAGGGCAGGAAGAAGACAGTCGCCATAGCCTGGCCCGGATATGCAGACGACAAAGGCGAGGGCATAATAAGGATGGATGGCTGGACTAGGAAGAACGCCGGCGTAAGCCTGGGCGACAAGGTGAAGGTTAGGAGGGCGAAGGTTAAGCCTGCGGCTTCAGTAAGGCTCGCACCTACCTCGCTTACCCTGACAGTTGACGAGAACTTCTCAGCCTATGTTAAGAAGCGCCTCCTAGATAGGCCTCTGATCGAGGGCGACATAGTGCAGGTGCCCGTACTAGGGCAGATAATACCCTTCACAGTATTGTCAACTAAGCCTGGAGGCCCAGTGATAGTCACTGAGGACACGCACCTGATAATCTTAGAGAAACCCATGGACGTGAGCAGAATTCCGCGCGTCACTTACGAGGATATAGGCGACTTGGAGGAGGCTAAGCAGAAGATCAGGGAGATGGTCGAACTACCACTAAAGTATCCGGAACTCTTCAGACACCTAGGCATAGAGCCTCCTAAAGGCGTACTACTACACGGCCCGCCGGGCTGCGGAAAAACACTACTAGCAAAAGCAGTAGCAAACGAGTCTGACGCATACTTCATAGCTATAAACGGCCCGGAGATTATGAGCAAGTTCTACGGAGAGAGCGAGCAAAGGCTGAGGGAGATATTTGAGGATGCCAAGGAGCACGCCCCCGCTATTATATTCATTGACGAGATAGACGCTATTGCTCCTAAGAGGGGCGAGGTGACAGGCGAGGTCGAGAAGAGAGTCGTAGCGCAACTACTAGCCCTAATGGATGGGTTGGAGGCACGCGGCGACGTAATAGTGATAGGGGCTACCAATAGGCCTAACGCGCTAGATCCCGCGTTGAGGAGGCCGGGCAGGTTTGATAGGGAGATTGAGATAGGTGTGCCTGATAAGAAAGGGCGCTACGAGATATTGCTCGTCCATACGAGGAATATGCCGCTGGCTGAGGACGTGGACTTGAAGAAGCTCGCCGAGATAACCCACGGCTTCGTCGGAGCGGACCTTGCTGCTCTGTGTAGGGAGGCAGCTATGAAAGCCCTACGCCGCATCCTGCCACACGTAGACCTAGAGAAAGAGGAAATCCCCCAAGAAATACTCGAAAACCTGAAAGTCACAATGGAGGACTTCATGAATGCCTACAGGGAGATAAGCCCCTCAGCCCTAAGAGAGATAGAGGTAGAGACCCCGACGGTACGCTGGGAAGACGTGGGCGGCTTAAAGGAGGTTAAACAGCAGTTAAGGGAGGCCGTCGAGTGGCCGCTCAAATACCCCGAAGCGTACGAGAAGCTAGGAATATCCCCGCCTAAGGGGATACTCCTCTATGGGCCTCCTGGCTGCGGAAAGACATTACTGGCTAAGGCCGTAGCTACGGAGAGCGAGGCTAACTTCGTTAGTATTAAGGGGCCCGAGATATTCAGTAAGTGGGTTGGTGAGAGCGAGAGGGCAATAAGAGAGTTGTTCAGAAAGGCCAGACAAGTAGCCCCGGCCGTGGTCTTCATCGACGAGATAGATGCCATAGCCCCTATGAGGGGGCTGAGCATAGGCGACTCCATGGTTACTGAGAGAGTCGTGAGCCAGCTACTAACAGAACTTGACGGTTTAGAGAGGCTGGAGGGCGTAGTCGTGATCGGCGCCACTAACAGGCCGGACATCTTAGACCCGGCATTACTCAGGCCCGGCAGGTTCGACAGAATAATATACGTGCCGCCGCCGGACAAGAAGGCTAGGCTTGAGATCCTTAAGATACACACGAGGAAGATGCCTCTCGCCGAAGACGTGAACCTAGAGGAACTGGCGGAGCTAACAGAGGGATACACAGGCGCAGACCTCGAAGTCTTGGTCAGGGAGGCTGGTCTCCTCGCTCTGAGGGAGGCCATTAAGAACGGTGCCCCCGTGGACAAGGTGCGCAGGGTACACTTCGAGAAGGCTAGGGAGAAGGTGAAGCCGTCAATCACTCTTGACATGCTGAAGTACTATGAGAACTGGGCTGAAAGGTCTAGGAGGATGAAGCAGGTAAGAGCCACCCACATGGGCTTCTACATATAACGCCGCGAAGGTGTAGCCCGTGTTCCCGATAACTACGGTCATAGTCATGGAGTTAGAGAGGCGTAGAGGGTCGGCTAAGGATAACGAGTTATTCGAGGCTGTCAGGGAGATTTTGAAGTCATCACGTGGGGAACTCTCCCAGACGGAGTTTAACAAGGCTTTGATGAAGCTTGAGCTGAGAGGAATAGTAAGAGTAGAGCCTTTAAGGAAGAACGTAAAAATAGTATACTTAGTGAGCGGGAACAAGAGGCATTCGTGAGGCGATAGAAAGTGGGGGTAAACCTTAGGGATTTAGTAGCCCCCGTGAAAACCACAGTTGAACTCTCATCTCTCTCGGGTAAAGCCGTGGCCATAGACGCCTATAACGCCCTCTACCAGTTTCTAGCCATAATAAGGCAGAGAGACGGCACCCCCCTCATGGACTCGTACGGGCGTATCACGAGCCATCTTAACGGTCTCTTCTACAGGACTATCAACCTGATAGAGGCGGGGCTGAAACCCGTATACGTGTTCGACGGTAAACCACCCGAGATAAAAGCAGCCGAACTGGCTAAGAGGCTCCAACAGAAAGAACTCGCCAAGATAAAGTACGAGGAGGCCCTAGCTCGCGGAGACCTGGAGGAGGCCAGAATATACGCCCAGCAAACCTCCATGCTGTTGAAGCCCATGGTGGAAGACGCCAAGAAACTCTTGGACTACATGGGGATACCCTGGGTTCAAGCTCCGAGTGAGGGGGAGGCCCAAGCAGCTTACATGTGTAGGAAGGGGGATGTGTGGGCGTCTGCGAGCCAAGACTACGACTCCCTCCTCTTCGGGACGACAAGGCTTGTTAGGAACCTAACGATAACTGGCAGGCGTAAGTTGCCCAGGAAGAATGTATACGTCGAGGTGAAACCCGAGATAATAGTGCTAGACGAGGTCTTGAAGTACCACGGCATAACTCGCGAGCAACTAGTGTACATAGCCCTGCTGATAGGTACCGACTACAACCCAAAGGGGGTCAGGGGGGTAGGCATTAAGAGAGCGTTAAAACTCGTTAAGGAGCTCGGCTCCCTCGACGCTATTCTGAAAGCTCTCAACAACCCGGAGTTCCCCGCAGACCCCCACGAGATAGCCAAGATATTCCTAGAGCCCGAAGTAACGGACGACTATAGGGTTGAGTGGAGGGAGCCAGACCCCGACAAGATAAGAGAGTTCCTCTGCGAGGAGAGGTCTTTCTCGCCTAAACGCGTCGATGGAGCCATAGAGCGTCTCACTAAGGCTTACGAGAAGACGTTCAGACAGGCCAGCCTAGAAGCGTGGTTCGGTTGACCGTGGACTACGCCGAGCTGAGGAGGGAGCTCGTAGAGAGGCTGGAATGGCTAGGGGTAATACGCACCGAGAAGGTTAAGAAAGCCTTTTTAAAAGTTCCCCGGGAACTCTTTGTCCTCCCGAGCTACAGGAGGGAGGCCTACGAGGACACGCCACTACCCATACTAGAGGGTCAAACCATATCCGCGCCCCACATGTGCGCCATAATGTGCGAAGCCCTAGACCTAAACCCCGGAGACAAACTACTCGAAATAGGTACAGGGAGCGGCTACCACATAGCCCTCTGCGCGGAGATAATACAGGGTGATAAAGACGCGTCTAACGGTATCTTAGTAACCGTGGAGATATACCCCAAGCTGGCGAAGTTCGCCAAGGAAAACCTGGAGAAGGCTGGCTACGGCGCCCTGGTAAATATCGTAGTGGCTGACGGTAGCCTAGGAGCCCCGACGCGTATCTCATTCGACAAAATACTAGTTACGGCTGCAGCCCCAGAGATGCCTCCCTCACTAATAGAGCAGTTGAACCCCGGGGGCCGTCTTATCATACCTGTCGGCAGGTTCTACCAAGACCTAAAACTAGTAATTAAGGGAGCGGGCGGCGAGATACACGTTAAGAGCCTCGGGGGCTGCGTCTTCGTACCCCTAAAGGGCGAGTACGGAGTAAAGTAATGATAGCCGCAGACGTGGTCAGGGCGCGGGGACACCCGAACGTTAGGGCAACTCATCAATCAACTCTAGAGATAACTAAAGAGACCTTCCTAACCCCCCGAGGAGACTGCATAATAGGAGTATCGGCCGATAAGGCGGCGGCAGACTTAAATGACCGAATCAAATCGGTTCTAAAAAACGACGAGTCCCTCGTCCTAGTCATAATACGGGTCGAAAACCTCTTCACGTCGGTGATGGCAAAGGGGTCTCGAAGTCTGCTCCTAACCAGCGAAACGTCTATAGTCGTCAGGAAAAGCACATACATAGATGATAGGACTGTGGCTATTAAGTCCGATAAAGCCGCTATAGACATACCGCGGCGCATAACCCAGAAACTCAGGGGAAAATCGCCGCTAGAACTAACAATTATAGCCGCGTCGCCGCCACACACAGAACTCCTAAGAGGACTTATCCGAAAACCACTAACAGCGTGGGTATTGAGCCGCTCCCTAATTTTAGAGACCACCTCGTAGGGCCTTACAGGCACGTAAACCACCTGGTGGTAGACGCAGACCTCTACTTATTAGACGACTCGCTCGTAGCCGTAGCCGACGAGGAAAAAGAGTACCTACTCGGGGAAGTTGTAAGGATATTGAGAGAACGCGGCGCGGTAGTAGTTGTCACTTCAAGGGCTAGACCCAATATTAACGCCTCACCAGTAGACCTGAGGAAGTTCTCCACTTTCTGCCTAAAGTAGCTAAAGCCTACTTGGCCCCTATAAATCCTCCAGCTAGGCGATAGTTCACACTGTATCATTAGAAGATGATTTTCTTAACCAACGCTCGATATAGGCTGCGCTCCCCGTTAGGCGGCATCTCTGTTTCATATGGATAAAAGAAAACCCGTAAGTTTTCCCTCCGGCGAAAATAAATAAATCCTAGCCCTACTACTAACCACTACCGGAGGGCCCGTAGCTCAGGAGGTCAGAGCGGCGGGCTTTTAACCCGTAGGTCCCGGGTTCGAGTCCCGGCGGGCCCGCCATTTTCTCCCCACTCATTGAGGTGGGCGTTCTGGCCTTCTATACAAGATTTATAAAGTTATTTATAGCGAGTACCTCTGCTTTACTCGCGCCTCGCTGATAGCCATCTTGCTACCAGTCCTGCGATCCCACCTATGAGGGAGGTTATCAGGACTATGATCGCCACTATAATGGGCATTAAGAGGGTCAATACGGCGCCTACCAAGAAACCCCAGCTCCCCCCTACCTCGACAGGAGATATCATGCTGACTAGTAAAGAGGCGAACGAGTAGAGGACTGTGTTTACCAATACATACCTCAACCCCTTCAAACCGCTCGAGTGACACGAGGCCCAGCAGGACGCCGCGGGGAACAGTACGAGAGCTAGGAAGAGCAGGCCTTTCACCTCCACGATAGCGTTTAAGAGTAAGCAGAGTAGGCCGAGGACCACGAAGACAACTTCCAACCCAAGCCTTTTCATGTAACTGGCACCCCACGCATCCGGTTGTTTCTCCTAGGAGTAGGGTCAGTACTCCTCCCTTCTCCTCCTTCTTCTCAAAGTCCTCAGAACTTTGCTGGACACTGCGACCCTAGCCAGGAACCCTACAATGCAACCTATGATGGAAGTAGCCAGCACTATGATCCCGACTACTACGGGTGCAAAGAGCGCCAAAATCACTTTTAATATCTGCCCTAACTGCCCAAGGGACTCTAAGGGGGAGAAGCCAGCCACGAGGAACGTTATCAGGGACACGAACATGTAAAGGAGGGGGTTTATCAGCAAGTACACCAGTCCCTTAGCCCCCTTCACGTAGCAGGCGAGCGCCACCGTTAACAGGGGGAACACGCTTAGTGATAAGAGAATCAGCAGTAACCCAGCGTTCACAAATGCCCCTAAAATTAAGGAAACTAAGCCTATACCTAGTAAAATAAGCTCTAAAGGCAAATCATCATCCCCCAATACACGAATATTTAGACGGTTATTTATTTATCGCTAGAAAAGCTGGCAACACTATGGTTAATACTCTGAAATCGAAGGTTCAAGAGGGTTACATAGAGAGACCAAAACATAAAAGCGGTAAACATATAACCCCTTAACCATAAATCCAAGATAGCGGCCGTAGTCTAGCCTGGACTAGGATGGCGGCCCTCCAAGCATTAACAAACCTGCGCGGGCGAGGAAAGCCGCAGAGCGGCACGCATAGGTGCGTGCCGCCGTGGACATCCCGGGTTCGAATCCCGGCGGCCGCACCAACCTTACTATTTAACTTAATACTTTGCTAGAAATTAGTTCTAAAAAAAAGGCAAAATAATTCCTTTTCACTTTTCTTTGAGTAGGTGCGTATACCTAAAGAAGCTGTCTGCAGCCACGGTTACGATCGTACCTTTCCCCATTTCTTCAGCTACCCTTATGGCTGCGGCTACGTGGGCTCCCGTTGACATCCCTCCTAAGATCCCCTCCTCTTTAGCCAGCCTGATCATGTACTCTACAGCCGTTTTGACGATACCTCGACGATCTCATCTACTACGCTAGGGTCGAAGAGCGGGGGTCTATAGTGTTCTACGAGTCCCTCGATGTACTCGTCTTTCTCCCCGCCAGCTAGGACGCTCCCTTTAGGAGTTACGGCTACAACCCTGCACTCAGGTTTTT
>CAZFWY010000008.1:0-36653 GCA_964522715.1 uncultured Thermofilaceae archaeon
CCCACTCGCTCGCAGTGGCGTTGATAATCCTGAAGTCTACGGTTATGTTGGCCCAGCACCAGCATGGGAACTGAGTACAGTAGAGCCACAGTGGGAACTCTTGGCCATAGGTCGTCTCGTTGAAGGCGAATATTACCGGGTACTCGCCTACGTCGGTCTCGAACGTTGATAGCACGTCACCCTTATGGTCTGTGGCCTCTACAGTGAAGCTGTAAATCCAAGCCGGGAAGTTACCGGTAACGACGCAGTCTACGTTCTTCGTCAGGAATTGCAGTATCTTAGTGTAGTTCATTACTAGCAGGCCAGAGTCGACCGGCCTTATATACGGCGTAGAGCCGTTAACCCTACCTAGTAACCATATCTGATAGTCGTAGCCTAGCTCCGCTGCTTCTTCTGACGGTACCATCGGTATCTTAGTGAAGTTCACCATACCGCTGCAGTTAGTCAGTAACGGCGTAGCGTTCCAGACTATATGCCATCCAGTCTCATCGTACTTCCATATCTCCAACCAGACGGTTATGTTAAGTAGTGGCTCATCAATATCCCACTGAGTAATTCTTGGGAGGAAGTCGCCGACCGGGAATACAAAGGTCGGCGCATCCCAGATGTTGCCGGTCAGCTCTATAGTCTTGGTCTCGTTCACTGGGTCTAGGAGCATGCCCTTGAAGTACAGCTTTACGCGTACCGTGGTTCCGCCTGGTACCTTGCCAGCCACTAGTGTGCCAGTCTCGTCTATGCCAGGGGTGGGCATCAGAATCTTCTTGCCGTTTATCTCGTACTCAAAGATAGCCATAATGTCAGTGAAGTCGCTCGGAGTTAGCGGCCTGCCGCAGAGGTCTACGAACCTCACTTTGAGCTCGTAGACCTTAGCGTGCATTACCACCGATATCGGCATCCTACAGTCGTCGTCGATATATTTGGATATGTTTATCTCTATCACGTTGTCGTCCGGAGTAACTTCTACCCATTCAACCCAAGGCTCGGCGCCGGTGGGGGCGCCGCAGGCTGGCTGCCTCCACCAGACCCTAACCTTGTACTCGAATATAGCGGTTGGATCGCGCCTGTACTGGAACGGGACGGGTAGGAAGCTCTCCTCACATGGAGACCTGATAACTACGGGCTTGCCCTCCACGGTCTCGCCTACGTATATCTCACTCGTGAACGGCGGCATTATCACGGCGCCGCCTTCTGTTGTAGCTGTCCATATCGGGTCTAGCTCCGCGCACTGGAGCATTACTATGGCTCCCTCTAAGGGCTGCGGTGTAGGCTCTAAATCCTTGATAGTTATACTTACAGGTATAACCGTCGGGTTAGCGAATATTACGAACGTATCGTTACCGCACCTGACCTTGTGCTCTATAGTGGCATAGGAGCCGAGGTAATCTGTAAAGGTTATTGAGGTGCTCAGCTTGACCTGCGTGGTGTTGAACGTTAGCTGGAATATCGGTATCTTGCCCATTTCGACGGTCAGCGATACGTTCTCGCAGTAAATCGTGGTTATGTCCGGTATCCAGAGGAAGCGGACGCCGCACACGTCTAGGCCTTCTTCTGGCATCCAGCCCTCATCAGTAGATTCGCCGCTCCTGACTATGTATTCGTGTCCTGCGTGAGCCCACTGGATGAAGGCCTTAACAGGCGGGTAGTCACAAACTGTCAGGTTAGCTCCGCCGCAGGCATGTAGGAGCTGTACGCCTACTATCATAGTGTAGGCGTGGTCGGCGAAGAACTGATTAATTGTTCCTCCAAGCCAGTTGGTTCTTTTGACACCGTCCATTACGGCCGGGTTAACAGTTATCCAGTCGTGGAGAGTATCCCACCAGCTGAATACTGCTTGACCATCACCAGCTGGGTCATTCTCCATGTACCAAGTTAGGTTGTACTGGACGTAGTATCCAGTCTTGGTTACATTACGGCATAGGCTCCATCCAGCAGATACTAGATCTGTTACATTTAGATAGATACTGTTCCAGTAGTAGAGGGTATAGTTGAACTCTAAGAGGTCTCTGCCTACAAGTACTTCTAGCATTTCGCCTGGGTTCTTCTGTAGCTTCCAGTAGGTGTCTTTAATCAGGGTTACGTTGTGGATGTCTTTTATGATGTAGCACCCAGCCAGGCCTAGGTAGTCCAGCTCCACCCAAGTGTCTGATATGTTGAACGTCCTCACGGCGGTAGCGTTTAGTGGGTTGTGGAAACCTCCCTCGGCGTCGCGCTCCCATATCTTCTCCTCGGTGTCGCCCCAGTATACTACGAAATGGGCTAGGTCCCAGCGATCCTCGTTGTCGGGATCCTCCGGGTCGTAGAAGAACAGAGACAGGTTGAAGTCTCCAGTAGTGTTAGTCATCGCAGTAAAGTTCAGCCTGTGCCAGTGCCAGCTCTTGACTGTTTGGTTAGCGTAGCTGTCTAAAGCGGTTACATCTATGGGTTCACCTAAGATACCGTCGTTATCGTGATCTACATCATCGCTCCAGTTAAATAGGAGCCAGCGGCCGTACTTCTTTATTAATATAGTTACGTTGTACTCCGCAGTTCCAGTAGCAGGGTTAGGTATCGCGCTTACGCCTGCCTGCGGCCAGCGTACTAGGGTTAGGGTGTAGTTGCCGTCGTCTGTTGGTGGGCCTTCGTAGAAGGCTATTAGGCAGTTCGCGGTTTCGTTCCATACCATTATTAGTACTTCTTCTATGTCTGGGTCTTCAGTACTGCTTATACGTGTACCGTCTAGGTCTTCTAATATTATCCACCACGAGGTTATTTCGGTCGTAGGCGGCCATGCAGCCGCCTTTTCGACTGCTGCGAAGGCGGCTAGGAATAGCAGGGCTATACCCAATATTGCTAATACCTTCCTACTCATAACTATCCCTTAACTCCCCTTTTGAGGGGTTCGGCTTTTCAATGAGGTTGGGGTTTAATATTAGTGTGGTTATACTAAAAACTAGAACTTTCGATTTGTGTTTCGTATTTTCAGCGTTCTATGCGCCGAGTTAATGTGCCTTGGATTTTTGTTTTTTAGAGCCTTCGGCGCTTAATGGTGGCGGTTATATTGTCTTTGGGGTTTTTATTACCTGTATGGAGGGGGTTCTGGGCTACGAGGTTTTGAGTGAGAGCTACGACGAGCTGTACTTCAGGGAGCAAGCGTCAAAGTATTCATTAGCTTTGTCTAGGGTGGGGCGTCACCATGAGGTTGTCCTGGACTTAGGGTGTGGTACTGGTTTGCTGGGGCTGTTCTTGGAGTCCGAACTGCCGGTGGGGTTGGATCCCTGTAGAGCCCTGCTGGTTAAGGCTAGGGGTAGGGGTTACGAGGTTGTGGTCGGGGTTGGGGATTTCCTGCCTTTCCGCGACTCGTGTTTCGACGGGGTGTTTTCCTTCACTGTCGTCCACGAGTGCCCCGGTCTTGTGGATGAGGCGGTACGGGTTTCCAGGGGTTTTGTGGTCGTTAGTGTTTTGAGGAAGTGCCTGGAGTACTTGTCGCGGGTTTTGAGTGTGTTGGGGTCGTGGGGCAGGGTGGAGGTCTTAGACGTTGAGGGCGTTAAGGATGTCGTGGTCGTTGGGCGACGCTGTGGAGGCGGTTAAGAGGGGGGTGGCTAAGGGAGAGGTCGTAGTCTTGGCAGCTGATTGTAGCGTGGATTATGAGGGGAGGTCTAGGTCTAGGCTTGGGTGGGGTGAGAGGGTAATTATCCTGAAGCCAGACGGAGCCGTCCTGGTGCATAGGCCTAGGGGTTATGAGCCCGTTAACTGGCAGCCCCCAGGTACCGTGATTACGGTCTCCCCCTCTGAGGAGGGGTTTGTGATTCGGGCTGTGCGGCGCAAGCCAAGGGAGGTCTTGGTTATACGGGTTAGGAGGGTTCTGGGGGTTTGTTCGTGGAGGATGACAGATGCAGCTGTGTTCGAGGGTGAGGGTAGCGAGGCGGATATGAGGGACGCTGTGTCTTACGACCCCTCGCTCTTAGAAGAGGGGTTGAGGGTTTTGGCTACGGAGTACCCCGTGGCTGGGGGTTTCGTGGACGTGCTGGCCGAGGATAAGGAGGGGCGGCTAGTGGTCGTCGAACTTAAGAAGGGTAGGGCTACGACCGAGGCCGTTGTTCAGCTCAAGAGGTACGTTGAGGCCCTCAGTAAGGGTGGTAGGGAGGTTAGGGGTGTTTTGGCGGCGCCCTCTATCACCGGGAGGGCCGCAGCCGCTTTGAGGAGTCTGGGGTTAGAGTTTAAGAGGCTCAGCCCTTCAGTATGCCTTAAAGTCTTAGAGAGGAAGAGGGTGGCGGAGAAGGGATTTCCGGGTCTCTCTACGTGAGGTAGTGTAGTACCCGTGTTAGCGGTTTTAATGTGCTGGCCTTAATGACTATTAAGGCTTTCCGAGAGACGGAGGGCTTTTTGGGGTTGAAGGCTATCGGCAGTCCGGCTTCCTCGAACATGTGTAGGTCTACTTCGCTATCACCTACGGCCGCCGCTTCCTCGGGTTTCACCCCTAATTGGTCGCATAGTTCGAGGAATATTCTGCCCTTATCGCCGTACCCCACCAGGACTTCTACTTCGCCCGTTACCTTCGAGTCTTTATAGACGAGCCTGTTGGATATGGCGGCGTCTAGTCCCAGCTCGCTGGCCACTCTATCCGTTATTACGTCTAGGCCAGCGCTTATAGCCCCCGTTTTAACCCCTCTTCTCCTGAGCTCTCTCACTAAGTCGTGCGCGCCCCCTCTTAGGGGTATGGTCGCCACTATCTCCTCTATCTTCTTTTGGGGCGTGCCCCTCCAGAGAGAGACGTCCAGCTCTGCCCATTCCTTATAGGTTATCTCCCCCCTCTTGTACATCTCCGCGTATTTCTTGGCTTTCTCCCAAGTGCCTAGGTGTACGTGTATGTACCTCCATATGCTGTCTATCGTGGTCAGCACTCCGTCGACATCGAATATGACCGCTCTTATCCGGGTCATCCGCGAATCTCATATCTACGCGGTTTATAATTGTTGGTGGGGTGGTGGGACTGTACCTGCTGGCTTCAGCCGACATACACGCCCCCCGTTTCTTAAGGGAGTTCCGCGAGGCCCTCAAGGAGGTTGAGAGGGGGGCGTTAGCCTTCCTGTTAGCGGGAGACCTGGTTGACAAGGGTAAAGTGGAGTTCTGTAGCGCCGTGACAAGTTCCGTGAGCAGGGTGTTAGACGTACCTATCTACGCTGTTTTCGGGAATGAGGAGTACGACGAGGTTAAAGGGAGACTGGTCGAGACCTGCGGGGTTACGTGGCTCGACGACGAAATCGCGTACCTGGAGGGCGAGGGGAAGAGGGTGGCCATAGTGGGTACTAGGGGCTCCCTGGATAAACCTACTACTTGGCAGCGGAGGAACGTACCCGGCATAGAAAGGATATACTCCGAGAGAGTAGAGAGGGTGAGAGCTTTACTAAAGGAGGCAGTGCGCTCAGCCGACTTCGTCGTACTCGTAACACACTATGCGCCTCGTTGCAAGACCTTGGAGGGCGAGGACAAAAAAATATGGCCCTACCTCTCCTCGTCCAAGCTCACCAAGGTTATAGCTGAGGTGAAGCCGCACGCCGTCATTCACGGACACGTTCACGGTGGCACGAGGCCCCTCGACTTCATAGAGGGAGTCCCTGTCTACAACGTCTCGTTACCGGCCGTTAAGAGGATAGTGAAGATCCAGTTAGTCGCTAGGGGTTTAGAGGCCTTCTTTTAGGGGGTCGGCAATCGAAAGCCCAATCACCGCTCAGGTGCGAGCTGCCGCTTCATCCCCCCTCCATACCCCTATTGCGATAGAAATAAGCATCGCTATAGTTATGTGAGTGTTCCTCGTTTCTGGCGTGAAGATGGCGATAAAATTCTCCGTGGAGGCATTTAAGAGGCTAAGGAAGGTGGACTTTAGGGTACTTAACGCTATCGAGAGGGGTATGGCCCAGTACCTCTACGTCCCCGTGCGGGAGATTTCTAGGCTGTCCGGCCTAGACGAGGAGTTAGTGGAGAAAAGGCTGAAAGCTTTGAACTCCCTGGGGTTGGTTCAGAGGAGGAGAGGAGCGCATACAGGCTACATATTGACTAGTAGGGGTTACGACTGCCTAGCCCTTAACACCTTCGTTAAGCGGGGGGTTCTGGAGTCCATAAGCGCCGCCCCCTTAGGGGTAGGTAAGGAGGCTGACGTCTACGTGGGTTTAACCCCGGGCGGAGTTAAGGTAGCCGTTAAGTTCCATAGGGCGGGAAGGACTAGTTTTAGGGATGTGAGGGTCAAGAGGGTGTACGTGGGAGATAGGGAGCATCTCTCCTGGCTTTACCTGTCGAGGCTGGCGGCAAAAAACGAGTACGAAGCTCTGCGTATACTGTTCCCGGCAAAGGTGCGTGTACCTAAACCCATCGATTGGAATAGGCACGTCGTAGTTACTAATTACGTCGAGGGTGTAGAGCTGAGCGAGGTCCCCCCTTTAGATAGCCCGAGAAGCGTTATGGATAGGATATTAGAGGAGATGGAGAAGGCCTACAGGGCTGGTGTGGTGCACGGAGACTTGAGCGAGTATAACGTCCTTGTTGACGTGGAGGGTGAGCCCATTATTTTCGACTGGCCGCAGTGGGTTTCACCCGCCCATCCGAGCGCCCCCTTCCTCCTGAGGAGAGACGTGGAAAACATTTTAAAATTCTTCAAAAGGAAATACCACTTAAGTTTAGATCCTGCAGTTATGGCGGAGGAAATATGTAGGAAGATTACAGAGGGAGGGGGCGGTTATTAGGGGTGTAGTAATAGCTGGCGTAGATTTGATGCCGGGCTCATCCCCGCTTGGAGAGGCCAGGTACGCTGTCGTCATCATGGTTAGGGGAGAAATAAGGGAAAGAAGAGAATCTTTGCGCAAAGAGGATTTGGTTAGACTGCTATCCAAGTATAAGGTAGACGTACTAGCAGTCGATAACATATACGAGTTAGCACCAGACGCCGAGGGTATAGCTTCGTTCCTATCCAGTTTTGACTTACCCCCGCGCCTCGTTGAAGTCACGAGGATACATGGAAAGCAGTATAGTTTAGAGACAATCGCCAGCTTCCTGGGTTTAGCGAGGGGGAAGCTACCCCCGCTTAAGACTGCCGAGATAGTCTGCAAGCTCGCCTCTATGGATATAGGGTCAGAGGTTCTAGTGTATGAAGAAGAAACAAGGGTACTCGTACGCCGCGCCCGGCTACCTATCCAGGGAGGTACGAGCAGAGAGCGTTTTAGGAGGAACATTGAACTAGCCGTGCTGAGGAGAACTAGGGAGATACGGGAGACTTTGAAGAGGAGGGGGGTAGACTTCGACCTTTTTGTGGATAAGGGGGAGTACGGGCTTAAAGGCAGTATGTTCATAGTTTACGCGCCGCTCAGACTAGTCAAAAAGTTCGTCAAAGAGAGAAGAGAGCCGGGATGCATAATTAAGGTTAAACCCGTTCTAAGAGAGAAGTTAGAATACGTATCGCTCAGGGGGAAAGCCGAGCGTAAACCGCTGGCTAGGAAGTATATCATAGTCGGCGTAGACCCAGGGATGTGGACTGGCGTTGCAATCATAGATCTTCGCGGCCGCCCCATCTCGGTCTTCTCAAAAAGGTGGATGGGGAGGAGCCAGATAATAAGGGAGATGCAGAAGCACGGCAGGGTAACCCTCATAGCCACAGACGTCAACCCGCCTCCCGTCTTCGTTAAGAAACTAGCTACTTCGCTTAACGCCCCCTTATTCTACCCCTCCCGCTCCTTAACCATAGAGGAAAAGAGGGCGCTGGTAGAACCCCTGGTCGAGGAGGGGCTTCGCATACGTGATAGCCATCAGAGAGACGCGCTCGCCGCCGCATTGAAAGCGTACAAACATAACTTACCGAAGTTTAGGCAGGTGGAGAAAGAGCTTAGGGAGCTTAACCTACCCCTGCCCTCCGACGAAGTGAAATCCCTAATGCTGAGGGGTCTCTCCGTGAAAGACTCCATTAGACGTGTAGCTGAGGCTAAGCTCCTAGGCCTTACTACTGTTAAGGTTAAGGAACACGTCAGGAGGCCGAGGACACAAGTCCCCGTCGAAATTGCGGAGTACGTAGAACTCCTAGAAAAGAAAATCCTCGAACTGGAGATGGAGAACGAGAAGCTGCGCCTTGAGAGGGCGGAGTTACAGGAGAGAGTAGAAGATATAGAGAGGTTCCTCGAAGGGGTGCACAAGCTCCAGATGCTTGAAGTAAAGCGTGATAGGGCAGTTCAAACTTTAAGGAAAAAAGTAGAAAGCTTATCTCGCGAGGTGGCTAGCCTGAAGAACTCCCTTGAGGAGACAACCGCTAGGTATGTCTCACTCGTAAACTCCTTAGAGAAACTCATCGAAAGGGGGTTCGTCTGGGGCTACGTTGTGCCGTCTTTAAATAAGAAAGTGCTGGACGCCGCGTTCGCGGGCCAAACAAAGAAAATCCCAATATTAGTGTTAAACCCAACTCCACTAAGCGAAGATGTTTTGGAGGCCTTGAGGAGGTACGAGCCTGAGTGCATATTATCCGTGAAGAAAATGGGAAAGGCAGCGGACGACATTAGGCGCATAGGTATACCAGTAATAGAGGGCATTGACGATTTAGGTCTCCTCCGCATAGAGAGAGTGTTCCTGGCTGATAAGACGAAGTACCTCGAAGCCCTGGAGAGACAGCTACCCGTAGTAGAGAGACTTTCAAAGGAGGAAGCTAAGAGGAAAGTTCTCTCTCTGATAAAAAGCTATAGAGAGGAGAGGAGCAGGGTACTTAGAAGATCTCTGGCGGGTTAGGTCCTATGAACTCGTCCTGTAGGTCTTTGATCGCGTCGAGCACTTCGTATACTACGGCTTCAGATTCCTTCTTAATCTGCGAGAAACTGTCGTTGTCGGAGACTACTAGACCCACGTGCGCTATCTGAGGCTCGTTTATAGGCTTCCCTATACTGCTGAGGATCTCTACGTAGGCCTCCTCCACGCCGTCCAAAGCGACTATCTTCTCGGCCGCTCTTCGGGCCGCAACGTTGTAGAGCTTGCCTACGTGAGAAACTGGGTTCTTCCCCGCGGTCGCCTCTAGGGACATGGGGCGTAGCGGGGTTATTAACCCGTTTACGCGGTTACCCCTCCCCGTAGCGCCGTCATCCCCATGCTCCGCTGACGTGCCGGTAACTACGAGGTACAGTCCTTTATCCCCTAGCTCCGCTTTATCGGCGGTGTTGACGTTTACGAATACTTCCCGCCTAGTGACGCCTTCCGCTACTTTCAACACAAACTCCTTTATCTTCTCTTTTTTGTCCTCGTAGTCTTCCATGCTGTGAACCTCGCTGGATATTATCGCTACGGCTACTGTGAGGTTTATGACGTCGCCCTTCCTGTAAGCCATGACCTTTATGTCCTCGCCTATCGCCCTCGTCCTCAAGCGCTCCTGGTACAACTTCTCCTCGACCAGTTTAACGAGCCTCTCGGTCTCGCTTAGGGGCGCATAACCGACGCCTATAGACGTGTCGTTAGCGTCTGGGTGCTTACCCCTACCTTTAAGGGTCTCTACGAGCTCCAGGGACCCCTGGCCAATCTTGTAGTCTATCACGACGTGTTCCTCCACGTTCAGGTACTCCCTGAACGTTCTCCGCAACCAGTTCTTAGCGGCCCGCTGCACTATGGAGCCTATGGGTACCTTCTTGATGCCGCCGTCGGTTTTCACTTCAACCGTGGCTCTACCAGCTACTAAAATGTATATGGGGTGAATTACTACCCCTCCGCCGAACCACCTGTCTACCTGCCCGCCGACTACAAGTACCTTATCTACGTTATGATGTAGGATTGCGCCGAATTCCTCCTTGTAATATATGCTTAGCTCCCTACTTACCGCTTCAGCTATAGAGTCGGCGATGAAGTCCGGGTGCCCGTGCCCCTTTCTCTCCACGAACTCTATCTCTCTTCGATCCATAGGCTCTATATCTAACTTGGTTATGTGCACATTTTTGGCCGTCATATCGATCGAGTGGTAATACACCATAATGTATAAAAGCATTAGGCTTATAATTACTAATACTCATAATTCCCCGCTTACTCGTAGAAACCCACTTTGTCTGGCTCGACTGAGATATAAAGGATGTTGTTCCCTCTTATTAGTATCTTACCGTAATTGGCGAGAGGCTCGTTCCTCTCATTTACCTGCATAGCCTCTGCCAGAATTAGGTTCATCGAAATATCGCTTTTCTCCAGCCTACCTATATACTCGCTACCGTCTTTAAGCTTCACCAGTATTTTTAAGTCTATACTTTTCTGAAGTAGCCTGAGGGGTAATTCGTTCTTTGCCCTTAACAAGTGAGCTTCCCTCCAAAATGGCATTCAGCGTTCAAAGCCGCTCTATTCACTCTTATAAACTCTCCCCTTTCTCCTAGGCGTTTTGAGTTTCTTATGAGTTGAATATGGTAAGAAAAATGATTACTCCGCCGAGGTTTAGATTGTTTTCCTCGGCTTCATAGCGGCAAAGTGTATTCATTGCGCTAAACCTATAAGGCCAGCGTCGTTAGAAGCTTCTTTTTCCAGCCTTACTATTCTTTCTGCAGATTTAGGAGATATGTCTCTAGGCAGAGCATAAGCGAAAACGATTAACGGGTTCACAGACTTCACAATTAGACTCTTCGCTGTTAGTACTTGTGAAAATTCTTCCGGTGTGTATAGCTGTATAATTCCTGTGCCAGCCCGGGAGGAGGCGCTAAGAGCTCTCAGCTTTAAGTTCCCTAAGGCCTCATCCAGCTCTTCGAGTGTACGGGTTAAAGTCTAGTAACACTATTTCACAAGCCAATCCTTCTTCGAGCAAGAACTTAGCGTAAACCCCGTGCCCGCATCCGGCGTCAAGAGCTAGACGTGCTACTCCCCCTACACTCATCTTGATAAGGTACTTGCATACCTCATCGTAAACGTACACTCTTAGGGATTAGTCGTCGCGTTCTTGATATAGGTCTCTGCGACTCCTTAGTCCGCTAATACATCATGAGACGGGTTACGAGGTAGCATTAAACGCTTACCTTCACTATTTATAAGTGTCTTGCAACGCCATGATAGGTCGATGGTGCGCGTGGAGGGTTTTAAAAAGAGCTATCGTTTCATATTCTCCTTACCCTCAAGTAAAGCGATATTCTGCGCGCTCCTATTCTCCTCTGCCCTCTACGTTTACATGGATATAACGCTCGGAAGGCCTCAAGTAGGACATGCTATTTACTTCTTATCGGAAGCCGTACTTTTCCCATTGATAGCGCGAGCCGCTAGTCCCTGGGTATTTACGTGGCGGAGGAGCTATGGGTTACCTGTGGCGTCCCTACTGTTATGGGTTATCACAGCCCCCATTCTCAAAGATCCCACTACTCCGCTGATTTCCTTCTTCTCCTACCTATGGTATATGGCTTATAGAGGACTATGCAGGAGAAAGTGGCCGCTTGGAGCGCCTTTCATCGTGGTGATCACGTCGTCTCTTGTTTACGGTCTCCCAATATTCATAGCCTTCCTAGCTAGTATATCCATATTCGAATACGTCATCTGGAGGTTAAACAGGAAGACAGAAGAGCTGGGGATAAGGGGTGTAAATGCATTCGTTAATTTCGCCGAGTATATACTCTCCAATAACCGGGAGGCTATGGAAGAAGTGTTACTAGCCTTCTCAAGGGAGGATACCGTGTACATAGACTGCCTGAAGTTTTTCGACCCTCAGGGAAGAGTTATCGGAGCCGTAGTTATCCCGTACATACACCCGGGGCCTTTCCGTAATGTTGGCAGTGCCTCTTTCCCGTCTTATCTTCTTTATGAGGCTAGGTCTAGAGGGCTGAACATACTCGTTCTCCACGGGGTTTCATCACATGAGAGAGACCTAGCCCTAACAAAAGAGGCGGAATTCATTGCGCAAGACGTGTTGAAGTGGATCGAGTCTGGCCCTGGTACCCAAGTCTCGGCTTGGGGTTTCAGCGAGGGGGGGCTTAACGGAATACGTGTGGCTTGTATAACGCTTGGCATACCACTGATTTTCCTTAGCTATGTTTCAGGCGGAGATGACTTCCCATACCCTGTGGTCGAGAAGGTTTGGAGCGTACAACCACGCTGCGCAGTTATAGACGCGCATAATTGCTTAAGAGACGTTACACGCGCGTCTCTCGACCCTGAACCCCTGTTGAGGACGTGTAAGGCCAGCAAGATGAGGCGCGTGAAAATAGGGATAGCCTCCATTAAGAGCAACTTATCAGGCCTTGAAGTGGGGCTCGGAGGAGTAGCTGCCCTCGTATTCGACCTCGGGGGTTCTACGCACTACGTGGTATGCTTCGATAGTAACAATATGGTTGAAGGGTTAAGGGAACATATCGCCAGGGGGATAAGGTCCCTGGGGCTGAGGAGCGGCGTTGTAGCTACGACTGATACGCACGCTATGACAGGGGTACGGCCTAAGGTAGACTATTACCCGCTGGGGTCTCTTTCAGACTGGAAAGAAGTTGTGGAAGAGGCTGTAAAAGCCGTTAGGGAGGCTTCTTCAAAGAAACGCGACGTGTCCAGAGCCATATACGCGAGGCTTGAGTATAAGTGTAGGGTTCTAGATAAAGAAAAACTGGAGAAAATGTCAGAGATTACTCTGAAGTCTACGATGGGAGTTCTCAAAGCGTTAATCGCCGGGTTCCTCCTCTCCCTAATCCCTCTACTCCTTTAGGACTCCTGTGTCTTGATCCAGTTCTCTATTCTCCTCCAGCGCTCATCAACCAGCCTCTGGAGTACCTCGTAGTCCTCGGACGTGAGGTGCGCATACCTCCCCTGAAGTTCTAAGTACTCTCTTAGTGGCCTCCGGTTCTCGGGTTTTAGGAGCTTGGCGCTAGGCCCCGTTAACCGCAACTTCCCTCTCTCTATCTCCAGGAGCGGCCACACTCCAGTTAGCACGGCCAACCTAGCCAGCTTCACAGTCTTGGACGGGTCAAACCTCCAGCCGGGCGGGCAGGGAGTTAGTACCTGTATGAACTTGAAGCCCCTTATAGAGACCGCCTTCTTAACCTTCGAGATTAAGTCTGTTGGGTAGGCTGGGCTAGCCGTGGCGACATAGGGGATGCCATGCGCCGCCATTATGAATACCATATCTTTCTTCCTGCCCTTATTACCTCCTGGGGTTGTCGTAGTCCACGCGCCGTAAGGCGTAGAGCCAGACCTCTGAATCCCTGTATTCATGTAGGCCTCGTTATCGTAACATACGTACAGAACGTTGTGGTTTCTCTCTGCAGCGCCGCTAAGCCCTTGGAGCCCTATATCGACAGTCCCCCCGTCACCAGCCCACACTACAACGTTGGCGTCCATACCTAGGGCTTCTAAACCCTCCGCCAACCCAGACGCCGTAGCAGCTGACGCGGCGAACGCTATGTGATACACCGGGACTTTAAATGATGACTTAGGATACGCGCCAGCTATTATGGAGGTACAACAGGCGGGTATTACGAGAACGGTTTTCGGCCCTAACGCTTTCAATAAGTACCTTAGAGTTAGCGCAGCACCGCATCCAGCGCAGGAGGGATTACCCTTTAGGATGTATTCCTCTCGGGGTATAACGTCCAGAATACCCATATCATCTCACCTCTTTAAGAGCCTTTAACGTTATTTCCTCGAAGTATTGAGGAGGTAGGTCGGCTCCCCCGAGCCCGCCTACAACGCCTATTACGGGAGTTTTAACCCTCTTTTCGTGAAGAGCTGCTCTCGTCTCCAGAGCTAACACGCCGCCAGCACCGAAGGAGTAAGACCTGTCGAATACTATGGCTAGATTGGCCTTACTCAGCAACCTTGCTATCTCTTCCTTGGGGAAGGGGCGTAAGACCCTTATCCTAGCTATACCCAGCTTGACACCCTTCTCTCTAAGTCTCCTCGATGCTTCTACAGCATCACCTACTGATGCTCCCATAAGTACTAAGATTACGTCCGCGTCATCACAATGTATCTCCTCTAAGGGGCCGAGGGGAGTGTATTTTGCTATCTTAGAATACGCCTCTTCGACCTCGCAGAACTTGATGCCTGCTTCGAGGAGAGCGGCATGTATATTCTCCCTGAAGACGGGGTAATCCTTGGGGAAGGCGAGTGCGCCCAGAGCCCCGGGGTTTTCGAAGTCTACAGAACTCGGAGACTTCCTCTTCTCCCCTAGAAAAGCTGCTACACGTTCTTCCTTCGGTATCTCTACGGGTTCGGCTGTATGGGAAACTATGAAAGCGTCCCACCCGACCGCCACTGGTAACATAACTTCTTCGGCCAGTTTGAAAGCCATAATCGTAAAGTCCAGCACTTCTTGGGCAGATGACGCGAATAGGAGAACCCAGCCGGAATCCCTTATAGACATGAAATCGCTGTGATCAGTCCATATGCTCCAGGGAGGCGCTATACCGCGCGTTACGAGACCCATCACGATCGGGAGCCTGGCCCCCGCAGCCCACCAAACCATTTCGTACATGTAGAGGAGACCTTGTGCAGAAGTAGCCGTGTAAGCCCTAGCGCCTGCAAATGCCGCCCCTATGATGGCGGCCATAGCGCTGTGTTCAGATTCTACCCTTATGAAGCGGGCTTTCAACTCTCCTTTCTCTATGAACTCGGAGATCTTCTCTATGACGGATGTTTGAGGCGTTATCGGGTAAGCGGAGACAACTTCAACCCTAGATAGTTTGACGCCGTAAGCCGCAGCGTAGTTACCAGTTAGTAGAAGCTTCATAGTTCCACCTCCTTAACCATAGATATCGCCTTACTGGGGCATTCTTCGGAGCATATACCACAGCCCTTACAGTAATCGTAGTCGATCAATGGTTTCTCACCCAGCGTTATTGCCCCCTCAGGGCAGTAGAGCCAGCAAATCATGCAGGCCGTACATTTGTCGTAGTCTATTACAGGTTTGAAGGTTCTCCAAAAGCCCGTCTTCCCCGCCGAACCGACTAACGGCCTAGCTAGGGGGATTACTATTTCTAGCATAGTTTCACCTCGTCATAACCTCTTTTAACGCCTTTCCAGTTCTTCTCGGCTATTTCCCCCCTCCACAGTTTAAACACGGCTTTCTCGAGGCTTTCAAGCCTCACGAGCCCCGTAACTTTGGCGAGTGCGCCCACCATGGGCATGTTAATTAGTGGATAGCCTGCTAGAACTAAGTTTTCTCCGAGGGCTATTTCGGTTGCATTTACACACGCTATCTTCACATTTTTAGGTAGGCTGGGAGGGGGCTCTGGGGAGTTTACCAGCATTAAACCGTCCGCCTTCAACCCTGAGGATACGTCTAGCAGGGAGAAAAGGGAGGGGTCCAGGACCGCGACTGCATCAGGACTGGTAACAGCACTCCTCATCCTAATCACCTTATCAGAGACCCTATTGAATGCTACTACCGGTGCCCCACGTCTCTCAGCGCCGAAGAACGGTATAGCTAAGGCGTACAAGCCTTCTTCTAAGGCCGCCTCCGCGAAGAGGAGGGCGGCAGTAACAACTCCCTGACCTCCTCTGCCGTGCCATCTGACCTCGTAGAGCAAGATTTCACACCATTATAGTGACTTACTAAGCGGTATTTATAAGCCGGCGTGTTTTGGTGTGTATATGCACACCTTATTGGAAATTCACCTCCTTCTTCACGCTGAATATTCTGGCCTCGCCGCCGTAATGACGTACTAGCCTAGCTACTGTTAAGGCGTCTCTCTTACTCTCGCAGAGGATAACGCTCTTTTGGAGGTGGACTACGTCGAGCGCCTTTAGATTCCGGTAGAAACGCGTCGGTATCCTAGTGCCCGAACCCAAGGCGAAATCGTAGACCACCAGGAAGAGCCCTTTTTCATCTTTAAGGTCTTCCCGTAGCTTCTCTACTAGACGCTTCCGCGGCATATAAACCCCTTTACTTCAACTGGAGAAATATTAATCAGAGAAAAGAACTAGTTTCTCTGAAAATATATAGGTAGTATTCTTCCCATTAAACTGGGATTTCCCTTAATAGAGTTTCCAGTAGAAGTAGAGGGGTCTCTTGGTTTTTAATGTATTTTATACTGGTAACCCTACATGGTTATGCGGGTATATCAGTATAATCGCGCGTGATTCTACGTGTCAGTATAATGCTAGTATATCTCCAGTAGAACCCCTGGGGTTCCAGTGGAGATTTAGAGTTAGGGGTTTTCAGGCTTTTATTCGGCTTTATACTAGATTTTTCTCGAAGAGAAGCATGTTTCTGCGTTTTTCATAGTGTTTTCGCTGTGTTTGGGGAGTTTTTCTATGTATTTTTAAGTGATTGTTTTATTCGCCTGTACTGGGTAGTGTATGTGAGAGCAATGGCGCCCAGGGTTAGGATAGAGGATACATTGCCGTCTGGGGAGAAGATTGTGATTACTATTGAGGGGTCTAATCTCTCCGAGAAGAGGGTTTTACAGGTGCTTGAGCTACTTAAGATTATGACGGCGGCTGAGGAGCGGAGAGAGGTCGCTACGAGTTTAAAGGAGGAGATTTGGAGAGTTATTGAGGAGGAGTACGGTGACGGTACTTGGTTCACGTTAAGAGACGCTTATGACGCGGTTAGGGCTAGGCTGGGCGACGTTAAGATTACCCTCATGGGGTCTTACCTTTCGAGGTATGTGGCTGAGGGGCGCCTGATTAAGAAGGGTTCGAAGCCTAGGACTGAGTATAGGGTTAGGCTGGTTTATGCGCATAAGCGCTAAACGCGCGGTCTCGATCTAGTTTTGGCTGGCGTCTTGAAGGTTGTTAATAGGTATTTCATTAAGTCGCTCCGAGTTATTATTCCGACTAGTTTCCTCCCCTCTGCGACTAGTATAGCTGGGTATCTATCTCCTATCAATGTTGATACGGTGCTGAGGGGGGTTGAGGGGGATATTATTGGTGGGGGCTCGCTCATGAAGTCTTTTGCCGCCATTTTCAGCGCTTTTTCTCTGTGTTTGAGGAACGCGCGGACCACGTCTTTCTCGTAGACCATCCCCACAACTATTCCGTCGTGGTCGAGTACTGGTAGCTGGGAGATTGCGTGTTTCCACATCAGGCTTACAACTTTCTCGACGCCATCGTCTACGTATACGGTTATAACTGGGCTGTGCATGACGTTTGCGGCCTTGACTTCCTCCTTCACGTATTCCTCGAGGGCTCTCAGGATACGTCTTAAGGTGGCTAGGGTCGGGTTCACACTGCCAGACTCAATCCTAGCTATTAAAGACTGGCTGACGCCTGCTCTCTTAGCTAGCTCGGCCTGGCTTAGCCCAGCCGACCTTCTAAGCCTCCTTAATTCTTCGGGGGTTGGTAGCGAGATCATATCTATGACTAATAGTATTAAAATAACCCGTAATAAATTTACCTATAGTAATAGGGAAAACAATATAACCCCTCACCTCTTCCTAATATCTCGGCGGCCGGTCATAGGCGCTGGGCCATGCCCGGTCTCGTCAGATCCCGGAAGCCAAGCCAGCGTCCGCCGAGGGGAGTACTGGGCTCTGCGGGCCCGGGAAACCCCGGTGCTGGCCGCCCTTCTCTTTTCTCCCTTATAAGGAAAAATTATCAGTAATGCGGGGTTAGATGGTAAGGGTTAATGTCGTTACGTGTCTGGTTTGGGCCTTAATACTCTCGGCCTTAATCGTACCGTGGCTAGTCCTAGCTGACCCCTCCTCTATGACGAAGGTAGTCGAGGACGCGATAGCTAAGATAGAGCAAGCAATCGATAGGATAGCTAGGAGGATAGTAGAACTCGTCAAGAACACGGCCAAAATAATAGCCCTCGCCCTCTTCGCAGTAGGAGTAGTACTCTGGGCAACAGGGATAAGCATAGGGAGAGCCAGGCAACTAATCTTAGGCTCAATAGTACTCTATATAATAGCGGAAATCTTATAATTCCAAAAACTAGTGGAACCGATTAACGACGCGTATCGCAGCGCCAAGAAAGGAATATTACCTCCCCCAACACTAATCAAGGCGGTAAAGGGGCCGTCGTCTAGCTTGGATAGGATGCCAGCCTGGGGCGCTGGTGGACGGGTAGAGAAACGCTCAGCCCGGCCAAATCCCGGGTTCAAATCCCGGCGGCCCCACCAGTTTAAGGTCGCTTATTGGCCGATACGAATCAGCAATAGAGACTGTTGTCTACGTAAAGAAGTATAATCATGTCTCTCTGAGAGAAAGTAAGGGGCGGGTTGAATTCTAGCTTACCTGATTGTGCTAGGCTCTATGTTTATAATCGCTATGCTTGTAAGGCTTGTTTTGATCCCCTGACTATCTTTACATCATCTAGTAGAATGAGAATTAAAATAGATAAGGTCTTCGAGGTCTAGCTCGTAGCTGATATTTGGACTTCCATGCCTTATTTAGTCGTATCGACCTGAAAAGTTACTCGCTGCCTTTTACCAACATTATGCACTAGCATCCACAACGACTTTAGTATAGATTCTAGATATTGAGCTAGAGCCGGGGCCGGGACTCGAACCCGGGTAAAACGGGTCACTTCTCTTCTTCCACTGCAGCCCGTCCCCTAACCCCTCGGGCACCCCGGCCCGTCCTTATAGTTGTTTCTTGATTTGATAAAGCTTTCTGAGGCATATTGACAGTACGGCTTGTACTGCGGTGTCTAGGGGTTTTTCTTGGTTTTTAGTGATACTGTTTAAGGTTTCGATGATCATGTCGTCTATTGATATGCGGCTCTTCAGCCACGCGAGGGCGACTAGGGCCTCGCCCCAATCCCAAGGTTCTACTCCTGGTGGCGGTTTTTCCCCGAGTTTTCTCAGTGCGTCCCGTAACTTTTTGTTGGGTACTTTAACATTTACTGGCTCTTCTAAGTGGAGTGTGAGCGCGGCTGAGACTACGCAGTTAATTATCGAATCGCCTAGCTTAGCGAGTTTCTTGTAGTCTCTTCCCGTCAAGGCTGTACCTCTCTGATTGCTTCTCTGAATTTCCCTTGTAATAGCTTCGCCCTGGCGCTTATCTGTTTACAGGCTTCTCCTATCACATCCTCAGGGGCAGCATCTCTAGACGCGACTCTCAGCCTGGCTACGGGGAAGTCTGGGTGGTCTATTGCGTATGCGGCGAAGTCCACACTCTCCATCCTGTTCAGCTCATCTACGAGTAGGTTGAGGAAGGTATGCCCCTCGCCCTCAATTTCTACTTCTAGCTCCCTGTCAGTTCTCTTGACTACTCTAATCTTCATAGCTCCTCCCACATTAATCCTTGCGCTACTTTTAAAAAGACAGGGTGGTAGAGTGTTAAGGGGTGTAATAAGTTATGCCTTCGCACGGGTCGTTAACTAAGGCAGGCAAGGTAAGGCAGGCGACGCCGAAAATACCTAAGCAGCCTAAAAAGAACCTGCCGCCTAGGAGGAAGAACTGGAGGAACTACCGACGCAGGATACTTTACGCTGCCAAAGCGACGATGAGATAGGCGTAAAAAGGTGATCCTGTTTTTGCCGCGGAAAAAGAGGAGGAGAAAGAAGAGGAAGAGAGAATCTGAGAAAGAAGGTAAAGAAATACCTTTGCCAGACGACGCTACAATGCTTGGCATGATAGAGGAGTTCTTAGGCTATGACAGGGCTAGGGTTATATGCGCCGATGGGAAGACCAGGCTGTGTCGTATACCCGGCAGGCTGAAGAAGAGGATGTGGATGAGAGTAGGAGATGTAGTATTGGTAGCCCCCTGGGAGTTTCAGTACGACAAGAGGGGGGATATAATCTACCGCTACTCTAGCTCTGAGGTCCAGAAGCTAAATAACATGGGGCTCCTAGAGCCCCTAAAGACTATCCTAGAGTAGACTCCTTCTCCTCTACGAGCCTCTTAAAGAACTCGTAAGCGTCGCCGACGTCCACTTCAAGCCTCTCGAAGTACCTGAAAATAGTTCTTACGTCGCGTTCTAGGAATTCGTATGCGTGGGGGTGGCTGCCGTGCACAGCAGACCCCCAGTCTATTATCACTAGCTCCCCGTTAGAGTTCATAATATTATACTCTGACAAGTCGGCGTGCACAAGGTCTCCGCGTAAGAATAGCGCGGCGATGTAACTCTTAATAACCTTGAAAGCGGTCTCTGGGTCCTCTGGCGGGGCGTCTTTAATCAGAGGTGCTGGCACGCCTCTCTCCCCCGCGTCTATGAACTCCATCACTAACACGTTCTCCTTGAAAGCTATGGGCTCAGGGACCCTAACCCCTACCTCCCGCGCCCTCTTTAGGTTACGGAACTCCTTAGAGCACCAGGTCCTAACCAAGTCCCTAATCTTCCTCCCCACGCGTTTAAACCTAGGGTCGCCCTCGATGTATTTGAGCCTGCTCTTCCTGAACTCAGCCGTTGTTACTAGGAATATCTTTACAGCTAGATCTCTGCCCGAAGGGTCCTCGGCCCAGTAAATCCTAGCCTCTTTACCCGAAGCGACGACGCCCCTCATCACCCTTATAATGCCCTTATTGATTAAGTCGTAGAGTGCCATGAGCGTAGGGTAGTCGAAAACCTCCTCTACCACCTCGAAAAGCCTGCTATCCTTAATCCTCTTACGCCTAGACTTAGGAAGCCTCCTCAGCAACCTCTCCTCTAAGTCTCTCTCCATTTATCACTCTCACCTATCTCTTTTTAAATACCGTGAGTAAATAAATGACTATGGCTCATAAGGGCGGTGGGTCGTTACATGTCGGCCTTGCCCATACCCGTCAAGAAGGAGAGAGTAAACGTATTGATAGGTAAGAACGGAAAGACGAAAAAGATGCTGGAGGAAGCCTTCAACGTCGAGCTAGATATAGACTCCGAGAACGCCCTCGTATACGTCAAACAGAAAAACGCGCCGCTAACCCCCTTATCCCTGATGAAAGTCGAAAACGCAGTGAAAGCCATATCAGTAGGCTTCGCCCCCGAAGACGCCGTAAAACTGGCCGACGACATGATGATGCTCGAAGTAATAGACCTCAAAGCCGTAGCTAGGCATAAAAAGGATCTACAGCGAATAAAAGGCAGGATAATAGGAGAAGAGGGTAAGGCCAAGAGAATGATAGAAGACCTCACAGGCACCAAAATCGCAGTAGGAGAGAGAGAAATAGGAATAATAGGGGATTTCGAAGGCGTCTCCGTTGCCCGCGAAGCCATAGAGATGCTGATACAAGGACGCACTCACAGAACAGTCTACAACTTCCTTAGATCAAAAGCGAGAGACATTAAAAGAAGAAGAATGGAGCTCTGGGAAAAACTAAGGTTCTAAAGGCGTAAAGCCCATAAGAGGAAACAATAGAGTATAAAGAGAAGCGGGGGTGCCCGAGCCTGGTCAAAGGGGGCGGACTCAAGATCCGCTGGCGAAGGCCATTCCCGGGTTCGAATCCCGGCCCCCGCACCACTTTCTTCCGATATAATTATATTTCATGGTTAGAAATTAGTTATATAACATGCACTGAAGCGTGAATTACTTTTGTTGGAGAACTGCTCACCCTTGGCATCATGTAGTATTAAACTCCTATGGCGTTTTCTTTTCTGGAGCGAGGTGGAATACCTTATTACAATGTGGGCCTATAGTGTTAGTGTATGGTAACGTTCGGCGATATGGAGCGGGTGTTGAAATGGGCTCGTAGCGGTAATAGGCGGATTATTATAGAGTTCGTCGCGTACCCTTACAAAATGGTTATTCACAAGTATATCAGGGCTGTCGACGCGGAGGATAAATTCGTGGAGTGGAGGAGAGCTTTCGGGCCTAAGCCGCCTCACGTAGTGTTGACCAGCCTTAAAATCAAGAGGATAGTCATTATAGGCCCCAAAGGGAAAACCGTGTTAAAATCTATTGATGACCTCTTCGATTTAGTGTATAAGTGAGGATTGGTGGGCCCGCCGGGAATTGAACCCGGGATTCGGCCGGAGCGTCTGTGTGTAGCTCCGTCCTCCGCCGTGTGAGGGCGGCGTCCTAACCGCTAGACCACGGGCCCGCCGCGAGAGTTATAGTGGTACATGACTTATTTGCTTTTCGGAGAGAGTGCCGCTAAGGTGTTTAAGACTCATTAAGGGGTTCCTGCGTAGAGATGCGGTGGTCATATGCTTATGATGCTATCCGGTGTTCTGGAGAGCGTGAGTGATAGGTACCCGTACTATACTTATGTCCTGACCGTGAAAGGGGAGGACTTCACTCTGGAAGTTGAAATACCGAAGAAGCTCGCAGAGGAGGCGGGTTGGGAGCCAAGGGAGGGTGAGGAGGTTGAGGTTTTGCTTGGGGACACGTTGTCCAAAAAGTTCGACGAGTACGAGGTGGTGTATTCTGGCAGGGTTTACCTCGTCGAAGAGAATGAGGCTATGATGTCCTTTGGGGGGATACTTGCAAGGCTTGAGGGGGGCCTTGTGAAAGAACTTTCTGCGGACATGAAGGTTTATCTGGGCTTGAGGAGAAAATAATGCGTCTTTTTCTAGGGAATCAGGCTTATTTGTAGATAAAATACAATATTATTGATAGAAATCTAACATTATAACGAGAATTTATGTGTAAAAATAAGGATTAAGATGCCAACAGGAGCAGCCGTTAATCTCTAATTATTTTTGCCAATAAAATATTATGTGTTACTGCCAGTAACCTGCTTTTAAAAACAAAGCTTAATAAGGAGAAGCTGCAGAGAGGTGCATGGTGAAAGAGAATGGCCGTGTGGGAAGCGTTCGATGTTAAAGCAAAGAAAAAGGTAAAGATAAAGAACCCACAGTTCGTTAAGCTGAAGAACAATAGGTGGGCTGTAACTGGCATAAGCGAGGAGACGGGCATCAAGGTGTACCGCTTCCTAAGCAAGAAAGAAGTAGAGGAACTTAAGAAAAAAGGCCTAATTAAAGAGTAAGAATAGTAAACCACATTTTTTAATCTTTTAATAAGTCGTCTACGAGCTTTACAACGTCCTTTCTCTGTGGTAGTTCTTCCACTATTTCTAAGGCCTCAAACAGGCTTTTTTCCAGTACATCCTTTACGTCAAAGCCCATTCTAAGATACATTCTAGCCTGAACCGCCGTAGCGAGAAGGGATGCAAGTTTAGAAATTTTAAATTCTAAGATTCCCCCTCTACTGGTCTCCGCCTCTATGAGGTGTTCCACTACGAGACCTAGGTCAGCGTCTAACGCACGGGTTAGCCGCGCAGCTATTATTACTCCTTTAAAGATATGTTCAGCCACTGTTTCCACTAAAACGGCGGGTATGCCGTGAGTGATCCATACTTCCCTTGGAGCCGACCCCTTTAAAATGCGCTTTAATAGATCCTGCCCCATTGAACACCACGTCCTACGACACGTTTAAGGCGGGCTGGAGTAGGTATATAAGTTGGAAATTAAAGCTTTTCACATGGCGGGGGTGCCCGAGCCGGACAAAGGGGGCGGACTTAAGATCCGCTGGCGAAGGCCTGCCCGGGTTCGAATCCCGGCCCCCGCACCACTCTAGGAGAAGGGCTTATAGGTCCTAGAGGTTACTATATACATGCCGGGCGACGGTCTCCGCCTGAGGGACGTGGGTGTTTCGATGAAAGGCGGAATACCCACGCCCGGCACATGTACTTTTTCATTCTATATCTTCTTCGTAGACTCTGAGTCGTGTTGTGGATGCCAGCTCTTCTACCAGCTTACCCTTAGAGATTAGCTTTGAGAGGTAGGGAGAGGCTGCTTTCTTTGCGGGGTTATAAAGCCCTTTCGGGGGGATTGAGTGTAGGGTAACGTTTACGAGGTATACTACTGAGCCATAATCGGTTATTGCCTCATAGGGCCTTGCTGTTATTATTGCCCGGCGGTAGAGACGGAGGCTTGACTGGTACTTATCCTTAGCCAAGGCCGGGCAGAAATGTACGTTGAGGTCTACTTTCTCGCGTAAGCACCAGTCCAAGACTTTAAGCGCAGTCTCACGGCTACCCTTCGCAGTTACCCAGTCTTCTCTGAGTTCGTAGCCCCTCTGTAGGAGCGAGGCATAATTCGTCTCGGAGAATTCAAGTTCGTTCATATTTAGGAAGTTAACTACGCCTTCAAGCCTGCGTATCAAATCTCTTATGACTTCCTCATTTCCTGGTAGCACGGGGATTTCGAGTCCGATTTTCATGTCATTAACTCGTTTTTCAATAATTTTTAACAATCTGTTCAGGTCGGGCCACTTGGGATGCAGCCTTAACTCGTCGAGTCCAGCCCTGTAGAGGTCTTCCAGGAGCTTCCCCGTGAGCGTAGCACCGCTGGTGTAAAGGTGGATGTGGAAGTCTTCTCCGAACTCTCGCTTAAGGGTTCTAATGGTTTCGAGCGTGCGGTCTTTCCTAACTAGGGGGTCACCGCCGGTTAGCCCAGCTCCCTCGGCGCCTGATACGGCTACCTCCATTATGAGGTCCTCTATCCTCTTAACTAATAGGTCGTTAACTAAGAATACATCTTTTCCCCTCCTCTCGGTGCTCAGCGGGCAGTAAAAACACCTGCGCGGACACAGTCCGGTGATGAACACTACAGCTTTCCTCCCCCTCAGACATAGCCTGCATCCGAGGGGCAGTTTACCCCACACGATGTTACCCGTGGGTAGGTGGTGGAGTTTCGACATTTCTTAGCACCATGATTATTGCGCTCTCTCCGTCAGGGTAGTAGTTTCTGATTACCCCACTCTGTACAAAGCTGTGCTTGATGTAAAAGTTTATCGCCGCCTTGTTGCTGGCTCTCACCTCTAAGGTGAAGGTGTCTATCCCTCTGAAGGCGAAGGATTTTATGAGTTCAGATAGGAGGGCGTGACCTATCCCCTTGCGCCTCCAGCTAGGGTGTACGGCTATAGATATTATGTGGCAAACGCCTCTCCTCTCAACTCCTATTATGTATCCCACTACTCTACCTTCAATCTCAGCTACTAAGAACCCTCTCTCGCCAGCTACGGAGAGGTAGAACGTTAAAAGGTTGCGTGAGTAGGGGTCTTTAAAGCTAAGCACCTCTACCCTACAAATCTCATTTATGTCTTCTCGCTTAGCAGGTCTTATAACTACCTGTCCTTCGGACACTGGAGTAGTACGATGCGGTAAGCTAAAAAGTATGCGGAGCGGGGATACGCTGATTATAGTTAGGAGCGCATAGATTAATAGAGGGTATTGGGGATGTCTTTAAGAATAAAAATCCTAGGCTCAGGCAGGGAAGTTGGAAGAGCGGGCATAGTCGTAAGTAACGGCGAAAACAACCTTCTACTGGACTACGGCGTCGATATATCCCCCGAAATTCCCAGGCTCCCTGAACATGTTTCACCTAAGAGCCTCTCTGGGATAGCACTTACACACGCCCACCTGGACCACAGCGGCGCCATCCCCCTCTTATATACGAGTATAGAGCGGCCGCTTTACACTACTCCCTTGACGCTAGAGCTCTCAGAGCTATTAATAAAAGACTTCTTAAAGATATCGAAATATTATATCCCGTTCGAAGTTGTAGAGTTAATTTCTATGATGAGGAACGCTGAGAAGGTGGGCTTCGGGGACGCCGTCAGAGTGGGCTCTTTCAACGTAGAGGTCTGGTCTTCTGGCCATATTCCCGGGGGAGCCATGTTCATGGTAGAAGTCGATGGCATCAACGTCCTTTACACAGGCGATTTCAACATGGCAGAGTCGTGCCTGTTGGGAGGCGCAGATCAAGACCCGTTCAAGAAGGCAGACATCTTAATAATGGAGGCTACATATTGCCAGTACAACCACCCAAACCGCAGGAGGAACGAGGAGCGCTTTATAGAGTCCATCAGGGAGGTCCTCGATAATAATGGAACCGTGTTAATACCGGCGTTCGCTGTAGGGCGTGCACAGGAGATATTATGCACGCTATGTAAATATGAGGTCGACGCACCCATATACTTAGACGGTATGGCGCGCCAAGCCTCTGTCATTATCGAGAACTGGCGCGAGGAGCACCTGAAAGACCCCGAGTTCTATAAGTTTTCTCTAGGGAGGGTAAAGAAAATCACGGGTGCGAGAATGAGAAAGCGAGTAGTAAAAGAGCCCTGCGTGATAGTTTCTCCAGCTGGCATGTTGAAGGGAGGTGCGGCAGTATCTTATATGGAGAGAATAATGGAGAACCCTAACTCGGCAGTTTTCTTTGTGAGCTTCCAAATACCGGGTAGCCCTGGGTGGAAGGTGCTTAAAGAGGGGATCTTTACCTCAACGAGGAAGACGGGTAAAGTTAAGGCAAGAGTCGAGTGGTTTGACTTCTCGTCTCACTGCGGTAGGAACGAATTATTGAAGGCTATAAGCCTGACAGGCTCCTCGACGGCCGTAATAATAGTTCACGCAGAGGAAGAGGAAGGAGAGAATTTCGCTGAGTATCTCCGCGATAAACTCGGGAGAGAGGTGTATTTCCCGGTTTCAGGAGACGAGCTGGTTTTTTAAGGCGGAAAAACAGTAGATTATAGGGGATGAGGAGACTGATCTGAGCTGAAGCGAGATGATATGCACCTCCGCTGACTCTAAACCCCAACGTCTTTGAAAGTAGCAATAGTGAGAGAGCTGGGGATTCTGGCCGCGTCGCCCATCCTAGCACCTACTAGAACTTCTAAGCCTTTCTTGAAAGCTATGTCCACTATTCTCTGCGTAATTATTCCGTCAAAAACGAGGTATTTAGCTCCCTCTGCTTTCTCGAGTTCTTCGGGTAGATCTCTGACGGGTAGCTTCTTTAACGGCTTCCAATCCTCGCCGTAAATGATCGCTTCAAGCGTACCTTTTAATTCCGCAATGCTCTTCTTCACGTCCTCGGGTAGCTCTATCCCTATGTCTCTATGTTTCGTCGAGACTTTATGGGTTGTCTCCTTTAAGTACTCGCTAGCTGGAACTTTGGACTTTAGAGCTTTAGCTATTTCCTTAGCTGTCAACTCCTCTACTTCGCGTCCTTGAGGGGCCCTGGCCACGTAATCTACGTGAACGACTCCGAGAACGTTTTTCACTATTAGCTCCCCTCCCCTGTCGCCATCCACGAATAATATCGTCGTCTTCCTCTTGGAAAGCTCTACTATCGTATTGGGGACTGCAGCCCCACCTAATGCGATGACGTTCCGGTAACCGTGCTTCAACAAGTTAATTACGTCGGCTCTACCCTCAACTAGTATTATCGTATCGGCCTTGTCGACGTCGGGCCCAGCTGGTAACTTTTCAGGCCCGTAGCTTATCACTTCGCCCTTCAAGCCCTTTAGAACTTCCTCTATGAGTTCCCTGGTTTCTGGCACGTACTCCTCCCACTTTCTAAGAAGCTCTCTCGCGCGCTCCACTATTCTCTTCCTTTTCTCAACTCTGACATCCTCGATTTTCTCCACGCTAACCCTTGCTGGGTAGGGCCCTATACGGTCGACTGTTTCTACAGCAGCAGCTACGAGGGCGGTCTCAACTCTGTCCAGAGTTGAGGGTATCCTTATTGTACCTACTGTTTTATTGATCTTTCTCTCCAAATGCACTTCTATCCTCCCTATTCTCCCTATCTTCTGAAGTTCTCTAAGCTCTAGGTCCTCTCCGAGCAAGCCCTCTGTCTGGCCGAATATGGCCCCGATGACATCGGGTTTCTCCACTATGCCGTCCACCTCAAGCTTCGCGTGGATGACGTACTTAGCTGTTACAGGTAAACCTCCCATACAATCACCTCGCCTAATCCAACTAGCTCCCTAGTTAATAACACTATGTTTAAGAATGGGCGCGCCTGTAGCCGCCTGTTAACACACGTGGTCACAGCTACGGCGGTACAACGCCTTTTCGCTCTCACGTGCTCTCGTCAGGCGGCTTCGAGGCGCGCCCCCATCATTAAGGTAAGTTCGAATTATTAATTCATTCTGGAGATTGCACCTCCCTATGCAGTGAATAGAGATATTATTATCGTGCGAGCGTAATAATAAAGACTGGAACGGACTAATTACTGGTGGCTGGCTGGAATGATAGTTGAGGAGGCGCTTTCAGAGCTTACTGAGACGGAGAGGCGTATAGTTACCGAGTTTATGAAGACAAAATTGCCAGCTAAAGAGCTAGCTAAGAAGCTTAACGTTTCTGTACGGACAGTCTACAAGGCTCTATACAAGTATAGGAGGGCGCTTAAGAAACGCGGTATCGACGTGCGAAACCTATACCTGCTGTCCTCTAGGAACAGTAAATCGAAAGCTAAACCCGCTCCTAAACCTAAGGTTTCGGATCAGCAAAATCGGGTACAAAGTATAGAGGGTATGTCTGTAGATATAGCTTGGTTGAGGAGTGAAATAAAAAAGGCAGTGATGGAGTACGTTCAGGAGTTAGGGTCTGTGCGGGCGCAGGCGAACGATACCCAGGAGAAGACGTTAGCCCTTATGCAGAGAATGATAGCTTTGCTTGAAGAGATAAACAAGAACTTGATAACTCTGAATAGGGCTTTGGAGAGAAGTCGCGTAGTAGTGCGCCGCGTAGAGCCTCAAAGTGTAAAACTTGAAATGCCGATAGACTCGTCGTTGCCGACATTTGTTCAGGGGAACCCGTGGCTTGAGGTTCTGGCTTCGAGAAGTGAGTAGTCTTAGTACAATACACCGGTAATTTTAAGAGCTATTATTACTACGAGAAGGGCTACCCATAAGAGTGAGAACGCATAGTCCTCTCCGGTCATTTTAACCCTCTTGTATAAGGTAGGTTTTCCCGTAGCTCCGAAAGCCCTCGCCTCTAGAGCTTCGGCCACCATGAGGCTCCTTCTAACCTCAAATACTACGAGAGGCGTTAGCAGGGTAGTGTAAGCTTTTACTTTATTTAAGAGCCCCTTAGCGTCTAGCTTTGACCCTCGGCTTCTATACGCGTCTATCACTATCTGCAGGTCTCGGGCCAGCGTAGGTACGAAACGTAGGGACATGGTTATCATAAGAGAGTATTCCCGGGACACCCCGCCCGCCTCTAAAGCTAAGGCTAGGTCTTCGGGTGTCGTTGTTAAAAAGAATATGGAGAAGGCCGAGGTTAAAGCTACGAACCTGGCAGCCATAGTTAAGGCGTACTCTACGTTCCAAGTAACTGATGTGAGTAAATTCAGCGCGAATATGAGTACTGCGAAGAAAACTATGCTTTTCATGGTTTTAACCCATCTGCCCAGGGACTTCGCGATAATAGCCAGAGGTATGTTCGAGATTACGAGGAGGACTAATAGCAGGGGGTTCAAGATCAGGATAGAAGCTACCGAGTAAAAAGCTAGCATGAAGGCCTTGGACCTGGGGTCTAGTCTATGGAGGTACGTCTTCTTAGGTAGGTACATGAAACCCTGAAGCAGGCTCAAATATCCCCACCTAATCCCAGTGCTCTGATGAGTTCGTAGGATGTTGCAGGGTAGTTATCTCTACTTACAATGACACCTCTGCTCGTTAGGGTGTGTGCGGTTTCGATAATCTGGGGAGGCTTCAGCCTGGCTTCTTTAATCAACCTTACATCGCTTAGCACTTTCTTTGGAGGGCCTTCCGCCAGTATTTTACCTGCTTTCATCACCACTATCCTATCGCTTCTACGTACAGCGAACTCTACATCGTGGGTTACTATAATTACAGTCTTTCCTTGCTGTTTCATTAAATAGAGCAGCTCGGTGAGTTTCTCTTTCTGGAGGAAGTCCTGCCCTGAGGTTGGCTCGTCGAGAATCACTATGTCCGGATCGTAGCTCAGCACAGCGGCTATCGAAAGCCTCTTCCTCTCGCCTATACTCAACGTGTAGGGGGATCTCTCCCTGTACTTTTCAAGCCCGAATATTTTGAGAGCCCACTCCGTGCGTTTCTCGATAACGTCCTCAGGGAAGCCGAAGTTTCTCAAGGCGAATTTTATCTCGTCCTCTACAGTTTCGGCGAAGAGCTGGAAATCGGGGTTTTGGAAGACCATCCCAACATGTCTAGCTAAGGCTGAGACAGGGGTGTGGCGCGTATCCATCCCCAAGACTACTACGCGCCCTCTCTGAGGCTTTAAAAGCCCGTTAAAATGCTTCACTAGCGTGGTCTTACCCGCTCCATTCTCGCCCATAATAGCTAGTATCTCTCCTTTAGCTACCCTAAGGGTAACCCCATCTAGAGCGAGCCCCCCACCCTCGTACTCGTAGTAGACATCCTCAGCCTCAATGACCCACTTCACGTTTTACCACCGCTTCAATCTCACTTGCCAAGTCACTCGGAGTCAAGGGGATGTTTTTTAAAGCGTATCTAGTGTCCGATAGTATTTTGTATACCTCCACTACTGGCGGAATACCCACTATGTTAGCGTGTTCCGTAAGAATTACGCGCTCGGGGGGGCCGTCAGCTATTATTTCTCCTTCACGCATTATCAATAAGCGCGTGGCGTACCTTAGTACTAACTCAAGCCTATGTTCCACGAGTAATACTGAGATGTCCTTCTCCTTTCTCAACTTTTCTAGTAGCTCTAATATCTCCTCGGCACTTACGGGATCCAGGTTAGCCGTCGGTTCGTCTAATATCAGTAGCTCTGGCTCCATGATCATCACAGCAGCTATTGCTACCTTCTGTTGCTGTCCTCCGCTTAGCAGGTAAGGTGGTCTATCTCTAAGATCGGTTAGCCCAAAGTAATCTAAAGCTTGCTTAACGCGCCGCTCTATGTCCTCTTCGGGCAGGCCTAGATTTTCGAGGCCGAATGCCAGTTCTCTCTCGACGGTAGATAGGAAGAGCTGGTTCTCCGGGTTTTGGAAGACCATTCCAACATGTCTGGCTAAGATGTAAGTGGGGGTTTCCTTAACATCGAGTCCAGCTACCAAGGCTTGCCCTGAGAGACGTCCTCTGTAGAAGTGGGGTATTAACCCGTTTAGGACTCGGCAAAGCGTGCTTTTGCCGCACCCTGAGGGGCCAGTTAATACTATGAACTCCCCTCTGTCTATTACTAAGTTTATATTTTTGAGGGCGGGCTTCGCGGACCCCTCGTAGGAGAAGTAGAGATTTCTCAGTTCCACTATCGGCAAAGTGCTCCACCTCCTTAACGAGTGGTAACTATCTTTATAACGTCCCTATGTTGTACCATGTAGTCAGCCGGTAGCCGCCTCTTCGTTCTCACATCTATGGCGAAAGCGAATTTCTCGCCCAGCTCTGTATGTATGACGTACGCTAGGTCTCTAGCCGTGGAGCCTCTAGGTAATAGGAAGACATCCGGTAGAACAAGTCCCTCGTGATCCGTTAGCTTAGTTTCGTTTTCAACGGGGAAGACGGCCACGTAGCCTAGCACGTCGAATATCGCTCTGTTGATAGCTTCTTGGACGCCAGTAGACCCCCACCTCTTAAGGACTTTTTCGCGTATGTATTCAAGCGCTTTCTCCTGCCTCTTCGTAAGCTCTGTTTTTACTTCGAAATCTGAGTCTCCGGGGAGATACTCGATTAAACCCTTGCTCGCAGCTTTACGTAGGGCCAGCTCAGCCTCTGCAGATGAGGGTACTATCACGTACTTGTTACCGAGCTCTTTCTGCATTCTCTTTATATTGTCAACAGCTACGTCGATATCGGCTTTATTGGCGGCTATTATTAGGGGTTTAGCGTAGCTCCTGACGGTTTTCACGAATAGAAACAGGTCTTCTTGGCTCCACGCGGTAGCTCTTTTGTTCGTGAGTCCTGTTTCGTTTAATGCGCGCTCTACAGTATCTTGGGCGACTCCTAGTCCGCTTAGCCTCTTAGCTAGCTCTTCCGCAGGATTCGCCCCCATGTACTCCATGAGCCTAGCCGTTCTATCCCAATCTTTCTGTAGTATTTGGTAAATCCACATGTCTATTTCTCTCTCTAGGAATTCTACGTCGAATACCGGGTCGTGGCTCCCCGGCTTAATGGGGTTTCCCTCTTCATCTGTAGATCCGGATGCATCGACAACGTGGATTAGTACGTCAGCTCTTCTAAGCTCGTCGAGGAATCTATTCCCCAGTCCTTTGCCCTTCCAGGCATCTGGGACGAGTCCGGCAACGTCTATGAGTTCCACGGGTGCGAAGCGCCACCCTTTTACGCAAGAAGAGTTCCTAGGGTTATCCTTAACCCCGAACTCCTGGCATACGCACTTCAGCCTAGTGTAGGCAACCCCTTTATTAGCCTCTATAGTGGTGAATGGGTAAGGCGCTATCTTAACGTCTATGAGAGTAGCTGCCGAGAAGAAAGTAGATTTACCTGCGTTGGGTTTCCCTACCAGCCCTATGAGCGGTAAGGCGGGCAAGTCCTCCACCGCGTTTATTACTTCGCGGGAGTAAGTTGTTTCGATGAGCTTTAAAGGTATAGTCGTCGTTGGGCACGACTTATCGGCGTGGGCCTTCATCAGGTGGTATAGGGCCTTCGACTTAAGATCTCCCATTACGATGCTTGCAGAGACTGATTTCGTAGGAGTCCCGAGAAAGTATCTCCCATGGATTGGGATGGGGCTTTTAGAGTGTAAGGATGCGCCCCACATTTCGCCACACACTCTGTCAACTGCATATAACACTAGTATCCTACGATGCAGCTTTGATGAGGTCCACATATCTAACGGCAAAGTCATGTGTTTAGGGAGAGAATACGAAGGACTAATCGTGGTGTCCAGCGGCACAGAGGAGGATCCGAGAGTATCCAAGTTAGCTTCTATAAGCATGGCTTCACTGCCTAATGCCTTGCGGGCTAGGGACATTGTTGAGAATTGGGATGGGAAGGTTTACGTATACGGTGGATTTGAGGGGATAAATGCTGTGGACGCTGTGAGAGAGGCTGGTCTCAAACCTGTCTTATGTTCTTACGAGGATCCTTTCGAGGAGGTCTTAGACCAAGATATGGCCCTAATTGCCCGAAAAATAATGGGGGAGCTAGTTGTAAGGCCTGTGAAAGAGCCCCCGAACGGGCAGGGAATAGTGTTCGGCCTAGAAAAGCCTAGAATTCCTAGGGGATTCTCGCCACGCACTTTCGGTAGTAGCTTTATCGTCGAGGAAGGGATCTACGGAGTGGGCTCCTGTGTTAAAATAAGGACAGAACTTGGGGAAGTATGGGCTCTTTGCGACGAAACGGCTTACCAGGAGGGCTTCACCCTAGCTAACGAGATCCATGGCTTAAATCTTGGGGTTCCCCCACCCTTGAGAGTTGCACAGGGATTGGGGGTCTTTATAGGTAGTTGCGGATTAACGGTTAAAGAAGCTAGGGAGGCGGGGGTTAACCACGCTGCTACGCGTTTATCGATAAAAAAGGAGGGCTCCATGCTTGGAGCCATCAAGTTAGTAGTAAATAGGGACAATCTGCGTGTCGTAGGATGTCAAGTTGTGGTTCGTGAGGAGTTGTCGTGGATTTTTAATAACCTCTACATGCTAGTCTCTGCGGGGTCTAGCCTCCCTGAAGCGCGTTTCCTACCTAGGTACTTAGCCGGGTACGATATTGGGGGTCTCTTCGGAAGTCTGTGGAGAAAAGTTGTTGTGCGGAGGGGCACATATATTAACAATCTCGCGTAGAAGGTTTGAGACTATGAGGTGCGAGTACGTAAACTGCGATGCAGAGGGGGCGGTCATAGTAGTACTTCAGGGACGAATGTACCACATGTGTAAGAAGCACTTTAAGAGGCTATTGAAAGCCATGGAGAGAAGAGCTAAGAGGAGAGAGGTTTCCTTAGACGACTTCACGGTTAGGAAGGAGAGGGGTAGAATACGCCTCTACTTCGCCGGGTCTAAAACTAAGGCTTAGAAGTCGCAGTCAGGGTTCTATGGTTTCAACGCTGACAAACGACCCCACTAGTTCTTGGAGTTCTTTTCTAATGCGCTCGTAGACGTCCTCACTTATAGAGCCTGCTTGCTTAAGCTTTTCAAGGGTTTCTAACATTTTTAGGATGTCCTCTTCCCCGCCTATTGCTACGACTCTCGCTAGTTTTCTATGTTTGCGAGACCAGTTCTCGAATTTCTCTATAGTGCCTTTAAGAGTGTTCAGCCCTCCCTCTAGCTTAGCTCTAGTCTCCTCGAGTTTATTTATCCTCTCAGCCGCTTTGTCGCTGCTGAGCATTCCTAGCTCTATCTTTGCGTAGAGTTCCTCTAGCTCTCTCTCTATTTTAGATAAGACGCCGGAGATCTTAGCCACTTTGTCCAGTAACCCTACTCTCATACCCTCCCATCTTTTGATGACTCGCGCGCTCTCCTCTCTGTATACTTTCCACATCTCGTCTAGCCTGTTAAAATCCTCCTCTAGCTCTTCTAAAGCGACTTCCACGGATTTAGGCATAGACGTCGGGAAAACTTCGTTCGCCATGAGACATTCATCCCTCCTCAACTAGCCGTTCGAGCAAGGACAACTGTTCTTCCAATTCCTGCCTGAGCTTGTGGTACGTTTCGTAGCTTATCTTCCCGCTCTCGTAGAGCTGCTCCAATTTCATCAGACTAACCCTTAACCTTCCGATCTCCGGTTTAGCCCGCGCGGTCAGTACTCTCCTCCTGTGTACGGAGAGGAGTTTCTCTATACGAGTTAAAGCCTCGCTTAGCTCGGATGACGTAGTTTCGTAAGCTTTTAGCCTTTCCTCTAGCTTGTTTTTTATTTCAACGTATTCCTCCTCGCCTATGAAGCCAAGTTTATACTTTGCTTCAAGCTCTCCTAGCTCAGTTTTACACGTAGCTATCGAGCTCGCTAATCCGGCTAAAGCTCGCTCCACTTTAGCTTTTAATACATCCCAACTCTCCACGAGCGAAGTTGTTTTCGACTCGTAATTTTCCCATAACTCATCTAACTTAGCGATGCCGTTTTCTAGCTCTTCTAACTCTGCCAGCAAATCTGTGCTGAAGATCGGCTCGTCGAAGAACGGTATTATAATTTTATCCTCTTTTATTTCAACGGGCTCCCTTGCCTGCTTCTCTTTTTCCGCTTCTTTCAGTTTCTTCTCTTCCTCCTCCTTTTTCTTTCCATACGCATAAATCTCGCATAGGTAAAACTTGCCGAAACACGGCATAAACGCAGGGTTTATGTACTTCTTGGCATACGCACAATAGTACTCGCCTGTCTCTTCGTCACTTCTCAGTGCGGGGCATACGCCGAGAGCCATAAGTTCTCCCTACTATAAGGTGGAGAAAAAGACGTTAAAAAGGGCTCGCGCAAATTCTCTAGCTGGTGTTTAACATGGGCGAGGAGGTTAAGATAAGTGTTGTACAACTGGATATCCCAGAACACGCCAACATAATAGTTGGATTAACGCATTTCATAAAAACGGTTGAAGACTTGTACGAGGCTCTTGTAGGAAGCGTGCCTAACATAAAGTTCGGCATTGCGTTTTGCGAGGCATCGGGGCCCCGCCTCGTGAGGTATGAGGGTAATGACGATGAACTAGTGAAAGCGGCGATAGAAAACGCTCGGAAAATAGGCGCCGGGCATGTGTTCGTGATTCTAATTAGAGACGCCTGGCCGATAAACGTCGTTAACGCGATAAAACAAGTTCCCGAAGTGCTCTCGATACTCTGCGCAACGGCAAACCCCGTCCAGGCGATAGTAGCGGAAACGAGTCAGGGTCGCGCCCTCCTAGGAGTCGTTGATGGCTTCACGCCTCTAGGAGTAGAAGGAGACAAGGAGAAACGCGAGAGAATAGAGTTCCTGAGAAAGATAGGGTACAAGAAAGGCTAGCAATGTGCCACGCATGAAGCAAGTCATTGTCGTTCGAACAGACATAAAAATGGGAAAAGGGAAACTCGCCGTACAAGTAGCCCACGCCTCCCTCTCAGCAGCACTACAAGCCCAGAAACACTGTACAGAGTGGTTCGACGCATGGCTCAAGGAGGGACAGAAAAAAGTAGTGGTAAAAGTTTCCTCCCTAAGCGACCTAATTGCCCTCCATGAGAAAGCTAGGGAACTAGGCTTACCTGCAGCACTAATAAGCGACGCGGGGCTAACCCAACTACCGCCAGGTACCGTGACAGCTTTAGGAGTAGGTCCAGGGCCTGACGAACTTGTTGACAAAGTTACGGGGCATTTAAAACTCCTCTGACTATAGTTGTTGCTTATGCGGAAATCGTCAGCCGCCCTAGACTTAGAGCTAGGATTAGAGTACTACGCCAGCTCAGCGGAGGGTATAGGTGGCGTAATCAGACGTAGTTACGAGGATTTCATCGTTGTGGAGATAAGCGAGTCAGGCCCCGTCTACCCTGCGGGCTTCGATTACGGCGAAGGCGAGTACACCTGGTTTGTATTAAAGAAGTGGAAGATAGACTCCATAACAGCTACCAAAATGATTGCTAAGAAGCTGAGAGTAAGCCACAAACTGTTTTCTATAGCGGGGTTAAAAGACGCGAAAGCCGTAACATACCAGTTAGTGTGTGTAGAGGGTGTGAGCCCAGACGAGGTTCTCGCAGTCAAGTCCAAGTATTTCGAGGTCGTAACGGCGTTTAGGAGGCCTTTCAGGCTGACTCCGGGTATGCTGTATGGGAATCAGTTCACAATTGTAGTGCGAGAGGTAAGAGAGGATAATGTTAAAGATAGGATAGACAGAATAACTGGTGAGCTCGCAGAGTTTGGAGGCGCTCCGAATTACTACGGTTATCAGAGGTTTGGGACGATAAGGCCTAACACGCACGTAGTAGGGCGTTACCTAGTTAAAAGGATGTTCAAGGAGGCTTTTGAAGAGGAGGTATTCCGAGTATACCCCAATGAGAGCCCATGGGCCAAGGAGGCTAGGATTTACGCGAGGAATACGGACGACTACGCCAAGGCTATAGAAAAGTTCCCCCCAAACCTTCACCATGAACGGGAACTTCTACGGTACCTCTCCAGGCACCCGGGAGACTACCTGGGAGCTTTCAGGTCGCTCCCACTCCCCGTGCGCCGCTTATTCATCAACGCCTATCAGGCGTACTTGTTTAACAAATCTTTAAGTGCAAG
>CAZFWY010000008.1:36753-42852 GCA_964522715.1 uncultured Thermofilaceae archaeon
TAAGGAGGGCAGCACTGGTACCCGAGGATTTTGAGTACCTAGTTAATGAAGACCGTTCTGTACTGTTTAGGTTTAAACTGTTGAAAGGTATGTACGCAACTGTATTGCTAAGAGAGTACATGAAACCCCGAGATATCCTAGGCGCGGGCTTTTAGAGCCTCAGAGAGGTTAATAGCGGCTTGAAGCATCCTAGTGTAGCTGTTAAAAGCCGCTCTAAAACTACTGATATCTGGCGCGTCTATCCTTATGACTAAGGTTTTCCCTTTAAGGCTTATACTAACCTTACTCCTGTGAGTAGGGGGCGTAGATACTTCTGGCTTCAAAGATGAATATATCCTACGCGCCTCCTCCTCGTCGTCAAACTCCACCCTCAAGTCAAGACCTGCCAGAGACTTCCTCATACGTCAACTCCCTGTAGACCGCCTTTTTAACGAATAATTTTGGCCCTTCAACCTCTCCTGTCTCCGTAGATACAAATTTTACGACATGCCTAGTACGTTCTCCTCCAACCCACTCTATGAGAAGTGCTCTAGGATAGAAAAACGATATCTCTTGCGGGTCCTTCACCTCCATGTAGGGTAAGTTGAGTGCAACTGCGAGTTCCTGCGAGAAATCCCTATTCTCCGGGATGCACGGCCTAGGTATGACGGGAGTTTTTGCCCGGGGAGGAACCACCTTAACTCCCTGCTCTCTTGCCAGCTTAACGCCGCTTAAAGCTACTATCAAAGGGTAAAACTTTACCCTGCTCGCAGTCGTATCTAGGAATAGGAGTCGTCCCGGATTACCGTAAAGCCCCCGACACACAATAACTACTCGCTTAGCAGCGTAACTCCTAGCTAGCAGTACCAGTTCGTAAAGGCTGAGCTTTCCCCGGTTGACTTTTGTAGCCGAATGGAAAGAACGCGCCAGCTCTTTAACTAACGACCTAACCCTCCTATTTGTGTGCCGCGTGGTGGTTATTACTAGGTCGAAGCGGGGCAAGACTACTTAAGCCCCATCTGTTTAAGTTCCTCGGGAGCGAAGGTCTTACCCAGCTGAGTCCTCGGAACCCAAGCTCCACCGGCAAAGGTATAACCGCACTTTCTACACTTCCAAATACCGACGCTTATACGTTTGAGGCGCCCAGGTGTAAGGCAGCGAGGACAGCGATGAGGCGCTCTCATTCTCTCCTCTATAATCCTCACTCTCTTTCTCAGGGTAGACCCGTAACGTGCTCCGAACCGTCCAGCGCTACCCACGATTTTCGTTCTCCCCATACCTATACCCCAGCCACTCTTTTCATAGTGCTATTTAAGGTTCGTGGGTAAGTGCTTTCTGAGTTCCTCAGATTTCTTTACAGCGATTCTCACGGCTTCCTTTATCTCGTCAGGAGTGAGGCCTGCAGGCCCCCCTTTCTGTATGCCGCATATCCTCTTCTCTTCGTCTATAGCGAAGGTTATTCTAGCATCCATTACCAGCTCTTCCTCGTACGAGGGGTCCACTACTAACACGTTACCTATCTTAGCTATGGTTACGTACACGGGCACGTTAGAGACGGGGAGAGGCATAGTCTCATCGAGCTGCTCTACTTCCTCGCCCTCCACCCTCCACTTCTTCATCTCTGTCGTCAATAAGGCAGCGGCGGACGCTAACCCTGCGGCGTCTATGAGGTTCCCGTAGTAGTCCAGGGGGTAAATGTCTATGTATACAACCCATACTTTACTTCCAGGTATAATAGCTAGCTCCTCCAGCTTGATTGTTTCAGCGCTCCTAAACCCCCTGTCTATGACTCTCGCGAGTTCTATATCCTCCTCGCCCGGCGGGCCTGGCTCGAAGAACGGGGCAGCTAGAGGTACCAGTTCGGCGTTCACTATCTGCACGCCTTTATCCGGGGTATCGGGGAAGGGCTTGCCTATCTCCACTTTTACGCCCACTATAACCTTAGTATCGCCTATCTCCACCCTGGCGGAGCCCTCAGCCCTCCCTATAATACCCGTCTCTATCTTTATATCTCTGTAATCTTCGATTCCCCGGCCGTCTATCCGCTCTCCTCTTTTAAGTAGCGAGAGTATACTCTCGCGCTTAATAGTGGTAAGAACGTCATGTACCTTGCTCATAGCTCAGCACCTCCTCTCTTATCTTAATATACTTCTTCTTCAGAGCCTCCCTTTGGGCCTCGTACAATTTCTTTATAGCTATTGAAGCCATGGAAAGTGCTTCTTCGATTTCCTCTACTGTGAAAATACCGTCAGCCTGTAATAGCGTGACGAGGTTATAGCCGGGCATTATAGCTATCGGCATATCCCCCTCACCATACTGGTCCTCTATCCCATTCAAGTCAAGCGCCAATTTTCCCTCTATTTTACCCACAGCGATAGCAGCCACTAAGTCTCTCATGGGCACACCTGCATCAGCTAGCGCTACCGATGCGGCCGTTATAGAAGCCGTTCTAGTCCCCCCGTCAGCCTCTAGTACTTGTATGAACACGTCGATAACTGTTCTGGGGTATTCTTCTAGGAATATAGCTGGCTCTAACGCTTCTCTTATAACCTTTGAAAGCTCAACTTCCCTGCGGCTCGGTGAGGGCGACTTCCTCTCCTCTACGGAGAACGTTGCCATAGAGTACCTACACCTGAGCATGGCTTTATTGGGTAAGGCGATGTGTTTGGGGTGGGCCTCTCGTGGTCCGTAGACGGCGACTATTATCTTGTTATTGCCCAGCTCTATGTATGCGGAGCCGTCAGCGTTCTTTAGAACGCCAGCCTCTATCCTGAAGGGTCTCAGCTCGTCGAGCCTACGTCCATCCACCCTCCTTCCTTCCTCGTCGATTAACCTGATTTCCTTATTTTTCGGCATTTCAACCACCTTTAACATATTTCTCCAGCATCCTCTTAATCCGGTCGGTTAGGCCTGATACGTGGGCTTCTCTCTCTATTTTCTTAATGGCTAGCACGGCTAGTGCTTCTTTGTCTTTATCGTCCGCTATAACTATTATGCGCCCGTTCTTCCCAACTATCAGCTCTACGCCCAATATCTCTTTGAAAAGCCTAGTCATACTGCCCTTCTTACCTATTATCCTCGCCACTTTCGCAGGGTCTATTTCCACCAACGTGCCCCTAGTCACTTTACCTAGTCCTTTCTCCTTTATCGTCAGTAAGGGATCACGGGTTAAGTCAAACGCGACAACTTTCGCTACTATTAGGTCTCCTACGTCCAGGATTTTCGAGAGATCCATCCTAGCGGCATCTGTGGGTCGAGGAAGCGCCTCTGTAGCTTGGAGTATGGCTGGGTAAGGCGAGTTTATGTCTACAGTCCAGTTGGTGACTCCTATATCTATTATCTTGCCAAGCACCTTATCCCCTACGTTTGGTATGTACTTCTTCTTCAGAGGTATGACCTTTATTACTTTCCTTCTTTTCTCCTGGATTATCTCTACAACGCCCACGGCTTTGGAGTATATGCGCTTACCCTCTACGTGGACAGCTCCCTCCGCCTGGTACCTACCTTCGGCTAGGAGTTCTCCTGGGACGACTATACTTTTAGTTTTAGCATATATCGGCATACACCTTTACCTCGTTTTCAATATTTTGGCCTCTCCCTCTCCACGCGTTATCCGGGAGACCTGCTCTATCACCTGCCCACTCAATCCAGCGGGTACTTCAAGCTCCATTATAAGTGATCCATCAGACGTATAGGTAGAGCGAACTATCTTACCCATTTTAGCTAGCACACCGTAAGCCTTGCCCACGTACCTGGCGGGGATTTTTATCCCCATAAGCGCTACCGCTATTTTAAGGGGTAGTACCTTCCTCAGCTCTTTTATCACCGTGCCTATCTGCTCCTCAACGGGTTTAAGGGGGTCTATGGGTACCCGCGCCTCCTCCAACGCAAGTTCTATGCGCTTAGGGGGGTGAGGTAAGTTGGTTCTAGGGTCTATAGCGTTCCTCGAAAGGAACTCAATTATCTGCCTCTTCTTAGCCTCTATCATCTCCCGCCTCTGCTCGGCGGTTAGCTGGAGTTCCCCCTTCCTTATTATCTCGGCTGCTATCTCGTATACGTCATCCGTTCCGAATATAGCCCTTAGCTCCGTTTCAGAGGCCTTTAGGCCTTGGCGGGCGTTGTAGTAGACGTACTCTCCCTCCAGCACTTCTTTTATGTTTACCTTGCCGCCCCTCTTAAAGATCCAAGCCTTTTCAGGGTTAACGTACACTTCGTACTTCTTACCCCCTCTTTCAAGCCTCGCGATAGCTACTTTCTTCTTCAATCACCAGCACCTTCTTTCTTTCCTCCTCCTTCCTCTGTTTTCTCCGAGAGTAGGGCGGTTACGTGTTTCCTTACTTCCTCGTATGGGAGTATCCTAAATATAGCGTCTTTAACGCTTATGACTGCGATCTCAACCCTATCAGGGCTTATTTTACCCTCCATAGACGTGTTCAAGGCCTTTAAAGCGAGCTTTAACGCGTTATCTAAAGTCAGGCTGTCCTTATACTCTTTCTCAAGCAGTTCCATGGCTTTTTGAGCGCCTGAACCTATGGCCCGAGCCTTGTAAATAGTGTAGCTACCCCCCGGGTCGGTCTCTATGAGTTGAGGCCCCCTCCTATCCACGCCCGCAAAGAGGAAGGCCACGCCGAACGGCCTAACTCCGCCGTGCTGAGTATAGATCTGCTTAATGTCACATATCCTCTTAGCGAGTAGTTCTACCGGGACCTTCTCGCCGTACACAAGTCTGTGCACCTGGGCGTATATCCTGGCTTGATCTATGAGTACCCTAGCGTCTCCGAAGAGCCCGGCGAACGCTAAGCCGACGTGTTCATCTATTATTTTAATCTTCTCCGTACTCTCCATTAGACGAGACCCTACGCGCTTCTCTACTGCCAGCACTACGCCTTCAGGACACCTAACCCCCAGAGTAGTGGCGCCCTTCTTCACGGCCTCAAACGCGTACTCCACTTGGAACAGCCTACCGTCAGGACTGAATATCGTTATCGCCCTATCGTACCCCATACCTGGAGGAGCGAACACCACTTATCACCTCTACACCAGAGACAAAAAGGGTGAGGATGCTTTAAAAAGTATGTCTTCCGTGGTTAATTCGTTATGCAAGACCCCTACGACGCTTGCATTGTGGTGGAGCACGCTCGGCCAGACGTACTAAGAGGTATCGTTGAGGAGGCCGTATCCCTCGGCTATAAGGGACTAGCCCTATGCGTCTACACGCTTAAGAAAGCGAGGAAAATAGAGAGTGTGAGGCGTAAATTGGGGGAGGACTACGGTATTGACATATCGGTAAGGCTTGAACTAAGAGTATCGAGAGTTGGGGAGGCCAAAAAACTCCTCTCAAAATACAGGAGGAGGTTTGAGCTCATTTCAATGACCGCTGCCGGTAGGTCGGTAACGGCGTTCGCCAGCAGAGACAGGAGGATAGACATTATCACTGTGCCGACCACAAAGTGGGTGCCGCTCTACAGGGGGGACTGGAGAAACGTGGAGGAAACCGACAAGCTGTTAGAGCTGAGGGTGTACCCCCTCCTAGTGTCTGAGCCATATATAGCCAGCAGGATACTGTCCCTCTATCTTTCGTACGTGAGGAAGGCGCCGCCGAAAGCTAGGAATAGGTTCATATTGTCCTCGGGAGCCCCCTCTCCCAGATACCTGTGCACGCCGCACGGCCTAGAAAGCATAGCCAGAGAGTTAGGGTTGGGGAGTGCGGGCTTCGTGAGAGTGAGGGAGAAAGTATCTATTAACAGGGACAAGATAAGGGGCGTCATACCCGTATCCGGGGTGAAAATACTGGTTAGAGGCGGGGGAAATGCCTAAACGGGAGAAGTGGCGCTACGCCGTAGTTAAAGTAGAAGGCGGCGTAAAACTCGGAGCCATAGAGGCAATAGTCCAGGGATTAGTCCAGAGGGTTTACGGCATAAGGGGGCTAGCCGAAACCAGCCCGTCAATCGTACACCTAGACGAAACCCGCAGAATAGCAGTTGTCAAGGTACGGAGAGACTTCCTACAAACGTTCAGAGCCGCCCTAGAACTCGCACCCCGGAACACGCCAGCCCTCCTCAGAATAATACGGGTAACAGGCACCTTAAAAGCCGCTAAGAGATACGTGGCAAGCCTACC
>CAZFWY010000009.1:0-36987 GCA_964522715.1 uncultured Thermofilaceae archaeon
CCAGCGAAGATGTCCATCAACAGCGTGAAAACAGGGAAAACATACAGCCACGGCATGCCGAACATCGACGTTCTAAAGAAATCATGGTTAATCTAAGCTTCTTGTTATTTGCTATTTTTATCAATTAATCATTATTAAAGTATAAAGACAAATGCTTTTTCATTTAAACTGGCTTACTATATTTCTCCATGAGAGTACTACTGGCCTAGGGATCTCAGGGTGTCTTATCTTTTTGATTGTCTGGTCTTCTGTCAATAATGTGGCGTTATAATATATGGCTGTTGCATAGATTATCCTATCAAAATAGTCCTTTATTTTTATCTCGATAAATAACTTATCTGCAACTTCTTCGATTTTAGGGTTTGTTAGTACTGTCGGCCTTAAATAATTACTATGTACTATCGTGGCTAACCCTTCTACATAGCTATTTAGCAAGTAAGCTGCCTCTTCTGGGTGCGTTTTAATAAGCTTCAATAGGATCCATTTAGCTTCGATTAAAGATACGGGATTATATATTACTTCATATCTCCTTAACACTAACGGGAAAATGTACTCATACTCCTTTAATTCGATTTTAACTCCAAGTATGGGTAGCAAGTACGTCGTATCTATGAGGAGTCTGGCCATATACCCGCCTCTTTTTGAACTTCTTCGCTTATTTTTTCCGCTTCTTCGGGAGTTAGTTTAATTGGACGAGGTTTTTTTATTAACTCTTCAATAGAAGGTAATGGTTTGATTATTAGTTCATTATTTTTAATAATTGCTCTAACTCTTCCTCCAGTTTTAATGCCTATTCTTTCCCTTATTTCCTTAGTAGTATAAATCTCTCCCTTATTTCCGACTTTCAAAATAATTTCCGACATTATCAGCTATCACCGAAAAATTATCAAGTTCCGACTATTTATTTCTTTCCGAGACTAAGTTCTCAAGGCATAATAATTAGATTCATCCTCATCTGTTTATAATCAGAAGCGCTTAAGTATAGAATCTAAAAATTTTGTATCTTACGAAGTATTAGCCTTTAATTTTCTTCAAAATGAATAGGAAAATTCATAAAGCTAACTAGTGGCAAAGGCTTATCACTCCAGTTTTTAGTGTTGTAACAGGGTGGAGGCTTGGCGTCTATAGGTATATTCTCGCGTAACCCAGCGTCGTGGGCCAGTCAGAGGTTATGTGAAGCTATCAGGTATTACGGTTATACCCCCATGTTCTTGAAGATCTCCCGTTTGCTCAATAGAGTAGGTTATGGCAGTCCCCGAGTTGAGGTTAAAGGCGTAGACCTAGAGGAGTTGTTAGCCGTAATTGTCAGGCCTATCGGTAAGTGCTCTCTAGAGGAGGCCATATTCAGGATGGATACCCTGCACAGGCTGGTCAGGCTTGGCAAGGTCGTGGTTAACCCCCCGTCGGCCATAGAGAAGTGCTTGGACAAGTTTTACTCCCTGTTTCTTCTGGAGGAGAGCGGGCTACCAGTCCCGAGGACGGCTGTGGCTGAGAACGTCCTAGACGCTATGAGGGCCTTCCACGAGTTGGGCGGCGACGTAGTGGTTAAGCCGATATTCGGGTCTAGGGGTATAGGCACGACGAGGGTGAGCGACCCCGAGGTGGCTTTCCGAGTCTTCAGCGCTATACAGTTCATACACGGCGTAATCTACCTACAGGAGTTCATACCGCACGGCAATAGGGATATACGCGTATTCGTAATAGGCGACAGAGTAGTCGCGGCTATGTACAGGGAAGCCTCAACCTGGAAGACGAACGTGTCCCAGGGAGCTAGGCCTAGGCCCTTAGAGCCGAGCGAGGAGTTAAAAGAGCTAGCCTTAAAGGCCTCAGAAGTCGTGGGGTGCGAGGTAGCAGGCGTAGATCTCCTAGAGAGCGGAGACGGGTATTACATTACGGAGATAAACAGCCAGCCGGGGTGGAAGGGCCTCCAACAGGTAACTAGGGTTAACATAGCCAGGGAGATAGTCAAGTATGTGATCAGCAAGACTAAAGCCTAATATCTCCCCTCGGCGGTATACCGGTGGCATGACTAAGGTAGTTGTTGTGATGGGTAGAGGAGGAACGGGTAAGACGAGCTTCGTGTCCCTAACGACTAAGGCTTTGGTAGAGGCTGGTGTAGAGCCCATATTATTGGTGGACGCAGATCCCGACCAGAACCTAGCCGAAATGGTGGGCGTAAACCTAGAGGAGGAGGGCGTGAAGACTATCTCAGAGCTACTCATAGAGACATTCATAGAGGGTAAAGGGACGTTAGTAGGTATACCTCCCTCTGAGAGGATAGAGAGTAAGATATGGGAGGAGGGAATCTATGAGGGTGACGCGTTCGATCTAATCGCTATAGGGACTAAATGGGTTGAGGGGTGCTACTGCCTCCCAAACGCGGCTCTGAAGAGCGCATTGGCGAATCTAACAAAGAACTACAAGTACGTGCTGATAGACTCCCCAGCCGGGCTCGAACACCTAAACCGCAGAATAACGTCTGACGTTGACGACATCTTCGACATTATAGACCCGTCTCAGAAGGCCTTTAACCACCTTAGGAGGGCGTACAGGGTAATTAAGGAGGTGGGCATTTCCTTTAAGAACTTCTATGTAGTCGGGTGCTTCCGGTTCCCCGAAGATCTACACCCGGAGGTCTGCGATAAGCTTGGGATGAAATATCTTGGTAGGATAGCCTATGACGAGACGCTGGAAGAACATGTTCTTCGGGGAAAGTCATTATTAGACTTACCGCCAACTTCGCCAGCCTATATTTCAGTCATTGAGATACTAAGGGAGGCTAAGATAATCTAATAAATAGAAAGTTATTCATGTATAGCGGCGTTATTCTCTATTCTATTCATTAAAATAATAGTAAAAATATTTTGTGATGTTATTTCAATATAATACCAAGAAGCAAAAAAGTAAGTAGAAGGCTATACTTAACCTTTCACTTCAACTACCACCTTATTCAAAGTATTATTGAAACATGTCTTGATTTTAATAATTCCACTCCCTATTACTTTTCCAAGAGTCTCTACATTCGTTATCCTTGTTGTTATAGAGCCATTCCACCAAACGTAGTGAGGAAGAATTATAGAGTCATTCCCCACGAACACGTTCTGTAGACGATAAATACCATAGACGCACCCCTTGGATTCATAAGCACGCCATATGTCCGCTACTAGCTGGAGGTTATCGTTGTATTCAATTCTTAGTATAGACAGCATACCGAGCACGAGGGCTACAGCCATTAAAGTTACGAACCCTATAACTAAGCTTTCAACTTCTACCGGCAAGTCAACCACCCACGACTACGCGCACCCCGAACTTATCGATGAACGTACAATTAGCCCACCACGACGGGAAACCCACCCACCATTTCCCCTCCCCTACGTAACTAATGTCTACGGGGTATCCGCTCTCACTCTCTGGCTTAAGCTCTAAATCCGTCAGGACAAACAGTCCCCAAGGCCCGTATATTCTATGCACGTATGTTATGGAGTAGTTAGCGTACTCGCAGGCTTCTCCCTTCACGTATTTAATATAGCAGTCTCTAAACCGCCACTCGTACCGGACATAGTACCTGACGTAATAATCCCCGTATGTTGGGCCTCTGTAGAAGTACACGTCAAAGTACACCCAGCCAGATTCATTCCCAAGAATGCCCTTCTCCAAAACCGTAACGTTCACGGTATAAGGTATGTCCAACCCATAAGTTTCATTTAATTCATAAAGCCTCAAAGTACTACTGCGAATCACACGAGGGCAGAAGCGCCCCATGTAAGAAGCAGTTACAATCCAAAACCTAGCTAGAGAGGCCAGCTCGGCTGCTTGCACCCAGTCTCTTTTAACAACTATCTGGGGGATAGGTGTTTGGCTTCTAATCACAGCTAGGCTGGCTAATAGTAGGACTGCTAGTAACAGAACTGCTAATCCTAACGTCTGTCCCCCCTCATCCACGTATTCTCACCTCGATCACTACGCCCGGGGGCATGTAGGCTCTTATAGCATAGTACCCCCCGCCCCACTCAGACTTGTATAGAACCCCTTCAGGAGTCCTATCGAAGTTATAGAGTTCTTCTACATAGACTACGTCCTCCCCTGCCCAGTCCAAGATGTAGTCAAGGAACTTTGACTCGTTGTAGCGCCCCTCCACGAGGATATAATAAGCAACTACTCTGTTGACAGTCTGCGTGTAAGGAGTGCCATACATCTTAACTACTACATGGCTGAGAGCTGCAAAGGAGGCCGTTATAACCGCTATTAAGATGATTTCGAGCACCCTACCCACGTTCACTCTTTCCACCCCTTACCAGCACCTTACCCTGATATGGTATTGGGAAGTAGGCTTCCGCCTCAGGGTAATACTTTAAGAGTTGAGTAGTGATGTTCGCGTTCTCTTCATAGATAGCACTCGCGGCCTTCCAACTATTAGCGTAGACTATGTATCCAAAGACTAACACCATGCAGAGGACGATTGTAGTGAAAGAGGCGAATACTACCTCGCTGGCGGCAATCATCCCTTAACCACCCCCTCCACGACTCGTACCTCTCTCCAACCTCTCACTACGGCTAGCTCCTCCTCAGCGAGGGTTATGGGGCCTGTGAGTACGGCTGAGAAAACCCTCGTCTCCTCTTCCCACGACAAGCTATAAATCCTGTCAGCCCCCTCACTCCAGTACCTCACGATTAATACATTACCTAAGTCTTGGACGTAGGCGCCAGAAACTAGCTCCACGTGAGTTCTATTACCTTTCAGAGTCCATGTACCCGTCAAGTTGACACTAGGGGCAGAGCACCTCCACGCTAACACCACTCTACTGGCCTCTAAGGGCGCCTCAGCCACAGTTAAAAACGTGCGTACTGACATAACCTCAGCGGGAGCTGGCAGAGTAGTAGCCTCAAAACTGTTAGCTAAGAAGTGTAGCTCTCTCAAATCTTCGAAAGTAATGCTTGGGGCCCTAGCTTTAGTGATAACGGGTAAGTAGCTAGCTGATATGTAGCTAGCTACAACTACAGATATAACAATCAGCACGATTAACCCCGCGTGCTCCATCCTCTCACCAAAATAATTATTATAGAAGGGGAGAAATAAGCTTAAGGGTGAAGGGAAAAAGAGAGAGTTGTTTTTAGAAGTCGAAGGGGTAAAAATAGTATACTAGGTTCCTAGTCGGTTCTGGGAGGTAATAGACCTGAAGAGTGTGATGTCCTATCTCAAACCTAGGAGTCGTAAAGGAGAAGACCTCGAAACCCCTTTGAACCTCATGCTCCACGCGGGAACCGTTAAAAACCGTTACGAACTTGCCCCCAAGCCTTATAACTTTCCCGAGGTTGTTCCCCGGGATCTCGACCGGGCTAACCCGCCAAATCCACTCATCGTTTTTCTTCTCTAACCCGCGAAGCCATATACCCGCGGGGACGAACCCAACCCTTATCGGCTCGACTGTCGGTATGTGGTATCCGCTCCAGGTAACCCAGCACTTAAGTGCGGGCGAGCCGAACCTTAATAGCTTTCTAAGCTTAGCATAAGACACGTAGAGCGCCGCGTAGCTATGCACTCTATCCTTACCTAAGTACTCAAGCTCTGCTGGTAGCATCCCTAGCCTCTGTTCAAATAACAAGTTGCCTTTTTCACTCCATATCCTTCCATAGACGAGCTGGTATGGCTTCTTCTCAGATATGTTAAGCCACTCGTGTACCCACCTCGGTGCTAGATAAGAGTACGAAAAGTTCCAGACAAGGTAGACCCCCTCTTCCTCGTAGATAGCGTCTAGCTCGTAGCTTAGGCTAGTCACTACCACAGGTCTCCAATAGGCTACTGGGTTTGTAACGTTCACCTGAACCACGGAGACATTGTATATCGCGAGCGTCGTCCCATTAGGCAGTAATAGTCTTCTCAGCTCCTTTAGAGTCTCATTCTCATCCAGGTAGTTCCCTACTCCAAGTCCTAACAAGTAGTAGCTTGGATAGTTGACGCACTTCACTATATATGCTGGCCAGCAGGTCTCCCCTCTGCACTCTCTGTACACTGGCAAAGAGGTAACCCTAGTTACGTTTACGAGCAGGTTTATGGCTGGCACTACTAGCTTTTCCCTACTGTCTGGCTTCCCCAAGAACGCGTTAATAAGAGTTCTATTCGATGGGTTTGGGTACGCAGCGGAGCTGTTTATGAGCCATAGCCCGGGAGTTAGGTTCACGGGGATGTGAACCCACTGGTAAGGCAGGCAGTAGACTTCTCCGGAAAGCCTATACGTGGTGTAGTTCTTCTTCCCCCCGCCCTCGAAGTAGTAGGCTACTGCTCTCCAGGTCTCGCCGCGAGGGACAGTCAGGACTATCCGGGTGGAGGTGTAGGTCGTCGCAACGTCATTTGAATACACAGTCCAGTTCTTGAACCTATAGTTAGACCATTTCTCCGGCGCTTCTAACCTCACCGCCAAGTCCCCGTCGGAGGTCAGAGTGAAAGGCGTAGTCCTAACCGTATCATTGTACGTCACAGGAACCCCGCTCGGCCTCGAATCAACCTTTAGCGTTGCGCCCTCGTACCTATAGTATGCTACTGCTGTGTAGCGCTCGCCCACGGGTACCGAGACATTTATCAGGCGCGGTGCATCTAAGACGACATCGCCCTCTGAGTCGTAGACATACCACTTCTCAAATAGGTAGCGCTTTCCCTCGTAGGCTTCCAGGTTCCTGAGCGAAGCCCACTTCAACACTATGGTTACGTCTCTCCCAACCGTCACAGCCAGCCTGGCGTGCCCCCTCTTAACCCGCGGGTAATGGTAACCTTTAACTCTTAGGACTCTCACTCCGTCAGCGTATACTTCTAGGAGCCCGTCCTTACCTACATAATAATCTAGTTCTACTATCAACTCCCCGCGCAACTTGTATGTGTGCGTACAGGTACTCCTACTCCAGCAACTTACACTCTCCCTCCGCAGCTTGTAGTCCTTGCGGACATACACCGCTTCAGCCTCTAAGGCAGCATTAATCTTTTTGTCACTATAGTACTCCCAAGGAGTGCTTACGTAACTTCCATTCACACTCACCACGTCGCTCTGGATTAGGTCGTCTATGTTCGTCTTCACGGTTAGGAAGGCTAGAGATGAAGAGTTCCTGTAGTAGAAGTAGAGCTTAACATCTCTGATATTCTCAAACCACCACCTATCTCTAGCGTAGAAATAGTGCGTATCGTCGTAGTAGTAATAGTACCTGTACACGGGGCGCCCCCTCCCGTCGTTGTATATCCTGGCCTCCAGCAAGCCGTCTACGTCACGCGCAGAACCCCCCATTTCCCACCCTCGCCACCCCTTAAACCAGAACTCCGCCTTCACGGGGTACCAAGTGCCGTTCCCCAAAGCCTTTACTTCCACACTCCACTTTTTCACATCTCCATATTGGGGCACGCACTTCTTAGCCCTGTACTCTATAATAGCCGGAGTACGGTACACGTACTCCCCCACTCTCACAGGCACGCCACTCACGTTGCCGTCCAAGTGCAGCCGCCAGCAGACACTATCGGGAGACGGAGGCGCTGTGTTTAGGCAGCAAGTTAGGCATATCTTCCAGCCAGCTGTGTAGGATACTTTAACCCACTTACCCTCCACCTCTATGTACCCCTTCTCTGTGTTCACATTTATGATCATCAATCGTCGCCCGGCTGAGTCGTCGCTGTATTCAACATATCTATGCCATCTAGGCGCAGTGAAAGTCTTATTCAGAGCTTGATCTATGTTTACGGAAAGCCTCGGGACTCCGCTGACCTCCATCTCTCCTCTGGCAATTAGGTGGACTTTGACCCATCCCTTAGGGCTATACCACCTCTCTGTGTCCGGCACAGCTATGAAGTGCAGGAAGAACCTGTGCAAAACCTCTGGGTTAGTATCTATAACTCTGTGATCGTCAAGCTCGGAGAAATACCCGTGATTACGCTTACCTACGCCATTTTTATCGTCTATCAATGCTAGACCCCTCTTCACCAAGTAGTACTCTGCATAGTAGTTACCGTCATACGTGCAGTGCAACGGGTCGCAGTCGCTGGACGAGGCACTGGGTGGGGAGCTTGTTTTACTCGTTATTAACGTTAAGAATACCATGGCTAAAAGTAGGGAAAGAAGAAGCCGCCTAGACATAGACTATCACCCTGAACCTAGAAACTATACAACCGAAATTGACGTACAGCCAGCCTGCTTCTAACCCTTCCTCTGTTACTTTAGAGGGATCTTTGAAGGGGTATATTGTTCCCCCGTACATAGGCAGACAGTCGCCGCAGTTTCCCTCGTACTCTAAGGCCTCCCTAAACAGCCTATTGAACTCCTCGTCTGATAAGTGCGGGTCATAGTCGTAGATTTTAGGGTTGAACTCGACCCTAAATTGCTTGCAGGGGCAAAGGCTAATGCCAGCCTCCCGAAAACCGCCCTCCTTAGCGGGCACGACTATACCAAACTCTAGCACTGGGCCGGCACAAGTTCCAGACCACTCAGACCAGCCCTCTATAATCACCTTCTTCCAGTTTGGGGAGAGGGTAATGTAAATCACGCCACCGCCTCTCTCATCCCGCACCTCGTACCAGCCGTCTCCGAGGTATTGATAGATACCCGTGAAGGGTACGATCAAGCTCTTGTCGGGCAATACTCTAACTTTCACGAGCGTCCCGCTCGCCAGTAGCACCTCGCCCTCTATAGGCGGCGGAGTCCTCAGAACCTTTTCCAGTACTGGGATGGCGCGAACGTCTCCTCCAACAATTAACACCGCGCAGGGGCTGTCCACCTCCTCTGGTAGCGTCGCGTTAGGCCACGCGTAGCTCATATGCCAGCCTACCACGCATAAATCGTACATCTCGTTTAGGTAAGTGCAGTTACCCTCTAGGGTTAGGAGGGAGCCGCAGTCTACGTACGCCGAATAGGTCTCGCTCACAGGCGTGCCGTTCACATAGACCGTCACGTTCTTCGGCTCGACGATCACTTTGCACAGCTTCTCGTAGAGTAGAGCTAGGGTTAGGTCTCCTCTTACCTTTAGGGTCATAGAACCGTTCAGCGGCTTGTAACCTTCTAATGGTAACTGTTCTACGAGTACGGTCGAGTTACAGGGGTACTCTTTCTCGAAGGGTAACTTAACCTTCGAGCCGTTAATTAAGGCTGTGCTGGGAACGTTGCTACTGAACACCAGTTTACACAGAGCTTTGGCGAACACAGCTGTAGCAGTGGTGTTACCTTTAATTGTGATGGCCAGAGGGTTATCCATGACCTTGCTGTGATTTATAATCCAGTATGCGAACACCCACTTCTCCCGAGGTTTAGCCTCTAGGACTGCCGTCCAAGGAGCCTCATATCCGAAGTACTGGGGGTTTATGGTGCTGTTAATTAATATGTCCCCTCCTCCCTTAATTCTGGGGTACACGTAGGCTATGAGCGGCTGGGGTTGGGGTGAGACTACTGCCCTGTGTATGTGGAGCCAAGCCAGCACTGGCAGGGCTATGAACACCGGAACCAGTATCAGCTTCCTATACCACAAGTAGTACTTAGCTTCCCAAGCAATAAGCTTCCAGTCCACCATACTCGTGCACCTCCCTTTTACTTCACGAGAAAAATCATGTAATTATGATAATTATTTATTTTCCTCAAGAATAGAAAAAAGGAACATCGAAAAGGTACTCTAGACCTAGAATTGGAGTTTTAACTTTTTGTATAGCTCTGAGGCTGGGCCGAGGATCGTATACTCGTTTTCAAGAGCCTGAAGAAATTCCCACTCCTCTACTTCTCCTTTCTCTCTTTTGTATATCCATACTAGCTTTCCATCTTTGTAAAAGACTACTTCTTCAAGCCATCTCCACACGCGCCCCCTAGCATCGTCCTTCCTCGTGACATGTACGAATACTCTGAAGTTTTCGAGGAGGGGGAACTTCCTTATCCCAGCTGCATCAAGTATGCTCTCCAGAGTCGAAACGCAGTGCCTAAACCCCCGGGCGTGAACAGTTGTTAATAAGGGGACACTGCTCCTAGCAGAGTCTATCCATGACTTTATCTCATTACCTCTGAGCTCTCCTAGGACTATGATTGAAGGCCTCTCGAATCGGAACGCGTCTCTCAAGGCGCTTTCTAGGGAGTAGGTGTCCTCTACGCTACTTACGTATGTCCGGTGTATATTAGAAGATTTGGGCAAGACGAGCTCTGGCACAGTTTCCACGACGCTCATCTCTACGTTGAAAAGCCTTAGAATAGCATTTAACATAGAGTTCAAAAAGGTGGTTTTACCGGACCCTGGAGGGCCATAGATAACGATTCCGTGCCTCATGAGGGATAGAACCAGTATCTTCGCAGCTAAAGAATGGCTACACCACTCTGTAATCTCAGGTATCCGCCTAATCTTCACGGCTTTGAGTTCGGGCTCTCCTGACACAAGCTCCAACTTGACGAAAAGCCGCCATCCATCCATCTCCCCATACCCAGTAGGCTTTTCAAAATCAACACGAGCCAAGCTAAGTGCTGCTAGGCTTGAGACTAATTTAGCCGCCTTTTCGAGCGTGACGTTGTAGTCTGCATAGGCAACTTTCAACCTACCATATTTCTCATGTAATACTGAGATCTCCGTACCTCGCAGAGAAATTTCATATATTTCAGGATGAAGGACTAGAGGCTCTAGGAACTTCCACTTCCCCAGCTTTCTCCCTCTTATCCATACCGCTATTACTCCATTCAAGTTATAGGCATAAGTAAAACCCTCGAAGCTCTCCGCTAAACGAAACCGTTTTAAACTTATAATGGAGAACTCCTCTTCTCTTCTCCTCCTTCCCCTCTTTAAGTTCTTAAATACCCCAGTGATCTTCTTCTCAAGAGGCTTCTCCTCTACTCTTATTGTTTTCCTTCTCTTTACTTTAAGTTCCACTACATTGCTCTTTCTTTTGTTCCTATCTCCTTTCTCCTTCACTCTATATTTACTTAGCTGGCCGAGTAAGCTCATCACTCCCTCCCTCTACAGAAGAAAAGTTTCTAGGAATTTTTCCTTCGGATGCACTCCTGTTTGTCATATCCCGCATGCTTATAATTTCGTCTTTCCTTAACCGAACTAGATATGTTAAAATAAAAGGTAGGCTCTCACAGGCCATCCAATTCTTCTCGTATCTTCCTTTCATTATCATCTTTCTCACCATCAATTAGTAAAGGCATTCTCTATAATTATTTCCCGCTTCTAAGTGATAAATGATATCTAAAAGTGCCCTAGCTGTCTCCTCCTTTAACTTGGTCTTACCCAATATAGCTTCAATACCATATGTCCCAACGAGTTTTAGTACCGGATCATATGGCACTTTGACAAGCTTACAACCCGGGTATTTCTCGTTAAAGAATTTAGTTACTATAGTCCAGGACTCTCTATGACTCCTAGATTGGTTATTGTACTTATTCATAACTATTATTACTTGGGGTGCTCCAATCTCCACGGTTTTAAGTATCATCTCCCAAAAACTCCTCTCTGGAACCAATACAATAACCTCTACATCGGTAATGTTCAGTAACTTATAGTAATGAGGATTCGTAGCAGCTGGCATGTCAAGAAAGATAAAGTCAAAATATTTTTTAAACCTTGTAATAGCTGTGATAATCCCATCTATTTCTTGGTTAGATAGCTCCCCGACCTCGGGAGACAAATAAAGCTCTACAGCCTCCTCTATAACTCTTCTTTTTATTATCCATCCTTCCCTTCTTAACACGGAGAGTGTCAGTGCTAATATTGCTTCTTCTCCAGCCATAGCCAAATCCCTCGCGTATGGCGGCTCTACGTTATTTTGCAAGAAGTATTGCGTGACTCCTCCTCCCACATCTACTATTAGGATTCGTCTATCAGGTGCTAAGCTAAACCCTAAAGTACTACATAGCAAGCTCTTCCCAACACCACCCCTTATACCGCTCGTAAGCGTGACTATTTTGCCCATTCGTCTAACACCTGGGTTATTATTATAACAGCCAGCTAAAAATATTTATTCTCCTCCATATTAAATTATTTGGTGAGAAAATGTCCGAGAAGAAGTGGAAGGATAAGGGCGGCGTCCCTACGGTCGTGGTTGTGATAACTGTCTTAATCTTCATAGCCGTGGCGATATACGTAGCATACTGGTACTGGGATGTGACGAGGAAGATGACCGAAAAACCCCTGCTAGTACCGCAGGGCCGCGTAACTATAGCTGGCAGCACAGCTTACCTAACCCTAACTAACGACGGCAAACGGGACTTCAGCGGGGAGATATGTCTAATCACGCCTTGGGGTATGGCCTGCACGTCAGCTACAATACCCGCTGGAGAGGGTGCCAGCATAGAGATAACTCTACCCACCTCCATAACCAGCCACTTAAGCGGAATATACGGCTTTGAGTGCGAGATAAGAGCTGAGGGAGCTAAGCAGGTACCAGCCACCTGCGAGATCTTGGGGAGCTGAACGACTTTGCTGTCTAAACTTAAGAGAAAAATAGAGACCAGTTTTTTACCCCTCCCCCTCTCTATAATCGTAGCCTCTAGCCCCCTACCACCACTTTCAACACTTCTCTTGTTAGCTAGGTTAAAGGTTTACCCATTACCGGAAGAGCTAATGGACTTAGAAGAACTTAGAGATCGGGGTTACGCCGGAGAGTTCGTAGAGTTCTACGAGGAAGTGTTACAGGCTCAGAGATCCGGTCAAAGAGAAGGTATAAAGGACTTTATAGAGAGGAAGCTTGCAGAGGCCAAATCAGCTTTGGATTTAATGGACTACAACGTTTCTATTTTGATAGAAGTGTTAGTCGCCTTAACGCTGGTTGCTCCGCTGACCATAGGTTCAGTAATAGTATTTATAGAACCAGGCACTTTCATACCATTAACACTGGTAATATGTGTGCTAGCTTTCCTAATAGCGCTACTTTCCTCAGTAGCCGTAGTACCACCCGAACTCTGGCTACCCCCGCCGCGCCTCTACGCTCTGCTCCCCTTCACGTTATACCCGCCTTTCTCTCATCTAGTAGGGAGCTACTCTCAAGCCCTTGCTATTTGTGCAGCTGCCTCAGGCGTGCTGGTCTTCCTAGAGCAAAGGAGAAAACTTCGTGTGCTAAGAGAAACCGAAGAGTACGTTAGGAGGGCTTCTACGAGTAGGAACCCCTTCCTAGCGGGAATAGAAGACCTAGACGCTCTGCTATCAGACAGGTTCTTTGGAGTTAGTAAAGCTATAGTCGCTGCCCTTTACGTTCTCTTCACTCAGGGCGGTCGGAGGTACGGGGAAGGCATAACCTTCCTACGGAAAACACTACGTAACTACCTAGACACGTTCAAAGGTGTTAGGAAGAAGGCTGCCGTAAGCTTTCTCTATGCTTTGATTATGAGTTGCATAGCGTCCGTCAGCATGGCTTTCTTATTATCCGCGCTAACGGCGCTAGCTGGTATACCAACTGGTGGTTTAATGGGAGGCTTTAGGATTCCTAGTTACGAGGAGGTTAGGGTACTCATAGCAGGCGTAGACCTGTATGTGGCTATTACTGCGCTGACCTACTCTGTGTCCGTGGCTGCGCTCAGGGACGGTAATCCCCTTTATTTCTCCCTGTACCTGTTTCCTCTCGTCTCGGCGAGCTACGCCAGCTATGTCCTAGCGCTAAAATACGCGCCCTTAATCTTCGGGTGGTAGGCTTGAGGGCCTACATGGTGGTTCTAGGCGTGGCCTTCGTTCTAGCTTTCGCGTCAATACTATACAATTACTCTACAGCTCTAAGGTTTATGGAGAACTACAACGCTAAGGCCTGGCTTCTCGCAGAGGAAATAGCCGAGTCCCTAGAGCAAGGGATCATGCCTGAACTTACCGGTGTGCGGGTCAGAGTTACTGGTTCATCGATGAGAAGCTATGGTCAGTGCAGTCATCCACTAGGTTACGCGTACACATTTAGAATTATAAACAATACTCTAGTGAAAATCGAAGTGTTCCTTTGCAGCGAGTATAGGAAAGGCAAAACAATAAAAAGGTTCTAGGGGGCTACTCTAAATTCTTCCCCCTTTTCTTTACGAGTTCTTTTATTTGGTACAAGAAAGAGTATGGATTTCTCAGCTTCTTAAGTTTCTTCTCAGCCCTAAGAAAACTCCGTTCTTCCTCCTCGAATACTTTAAGTTCTCTCTTCAACCTCTAGCACCACTATTTAGGATCGACTTTTAAATTAAATATTTTTCCCCAAGAGACAAAACCCAGTTTACGAGCTCAGAAGACAGTGCATATACTCTCAAAGCCTTCAAACCTATTTTGTATGTATCATACTTATTAGGTATGAATCATACCTAATGAGCGGGTATAATTCCCCGTCTCTTTAATCCAACCTCGACTAATTCATTGATCGCTTCGTCGAATTTCTTTCCCTTTTTCTTGGCGTATTCAGCTACTGCATCAGCTAAGTCTTTCCTGATAAGTATTACTCGTTCTACATATAGACTTGCCTTTATGGACTTCACTATGTCGTCTAGCTTTTTAAAGAATTCTTCTTCGCTCCTAACTTTAGGCGCCTCCCGCTTAATCTTCTCAGCTAACAAGTCTATTTCTTTCGAGCTTAGCCCCCCCTCTACCGTCTTCTTAACAAAAGTCTTTACGAAGCGCTCTGGGCGCTTAACTACGCCTTGTTTCTCCAGCTTCCTAGAGAGGACTGTAGCTTTCACTAAGGCCTTCCTAGAAATCTCTTTTTTCGCTGGTTTCTTTTCCGGCGGTCTACCAGGTCTCGCAGTTGGGACTACTTCGGCCTTCCTAACTGCCTCGTAAAGCTCTAAGGCTTTTTTTATCTCGAAAATGTCCATGCGTAGTCTCTCTGATATCTCGGCCTCGCTTACCCCCATTTCCTCTAATCTCCTTATAGCTGCGCCATACTCCTCATCGCTTAAAGTTTGCTTATGATAGTTCTCGCTCAGAGAAGCCATTATAGCGTCTTTCTCACTTAACTGCTTCACAATACACGGAACCTTTCCCCCCGGGAATAGCCGCTCAAAGTCCTCTGGGTATTCTTTCTTAATTAGCTGGATGGCCCTTAGCCTCCTACCACCAATAAAAACGCCATACTTGCCGTCCTCTTTCCGAACGACTAGTGGCTCGTGTAGCCCCTCCCTCCTTATATTCTCCGCTAACTTCCGTATGGTCTCCTCGTCTACTCTCTGTCGCACGTTACACCTGCTAATGACGAGTTTCCCGAGTGGTATCTCCCTATACATTTCACAATTACCGTGAAAAGCCCACTTATATTGTAATCTATACCTTAAAAATATTTTTTAACTAAGGGAACGTTTTTCCGTGATGCGTGGGTGTAGTTTAAAGATGATAGGCAGCGAAGGTACGGAGGAAAAACCAGAGTTACGGCCACGCCATGTACTAGTGCTTCTAAAACTGGCTAAACATGGTACTCTGATATTCAGCGACATAAGAAGAATCATAAAGGACTATGAATATACGGTTGCTACTATTGAGGAGTTAAAAATGCTCGGCTACATAGAGGAGGAAAGAGTAGGCGAGAAGAAACGCGTACGTGTCTTCCGTCTAACAGACGAGGGACGTAAAATAGTCAGGGAGATGCTAAAGGGCTTATAGCCTTCTATATTACCGGATTCTACACTCACATTTTTCGCGTGGAAAAAATAGAGAAAGAGTTCTCCCTTAAAAGCATACTTTACAACATAGGTGGGGATAGAATGAAAGAAGAATATCTGGTTGAGTTCAAACACTTCAAAGTTAGAGTAGAGCTAGAAGAAAGGCACCTAGAGCTACTAAAATATATAGCTGAGAAAGGGAAAGTTCTGAGCAACGAGCTGGGAAATTACGAGTTAGAACTAGCCTCTCTCTGGATTCTAGGACTTATAGAGTGGTCGAGCTATGTAGAGATAACTAAAAAAGGCTTAAATTTCCTCAGAACTAGGCTTCTTGAAGCCTACCCCAGAGTAAGCTAATACAATAATTGTTATAATTAATTGTAAAATATTTTTATAGTTATAAGAGGTATTCCATGCAATTATGGTAATACCTTTAAAGGGTTTGTTAACATAACTCTGCTGGGGGAGAGGAAATGTGCGAGTTTAAAGTTTTACTTAGAGAGCCCGCCGGTTTATCTAAGATAGCAGAGGATGTCGTTAAAACCAAGTACAACAATCAACGCCTAATACTTATGGACGTAACGGGTAACTCGAAAAGTGTGACTGGCGCGATAATAACAGATGTAGATGTACTCAATGAAGAGCTGAGACTAATTAAGCATCCTCTCATAGCGCCTTTCCTAGAGCTTATCCACGCCCACTTAGAGGGAGAAAAACCCGAAAACCTGAAAGAAATGTGGGAACGTCTCAAAAGAGAGGGGGACAAGATATTCCACTACTCTAAGTAGCGCTTTAGCACCTTTTTTTCTAAATCTTTTATGCTCCTGACAGCCAGAGATTTAGGGGCGTAATCCAGCAACGCTTTACCCCGTCTATCCGCCTCTATGACGGCTTCATCGAAGGGTATAAGTCCTAGAAGTTCTAAGCCAATGCTACTTAACCCCTCTTTAACGTACTCAACGTCTTTTTCGGAGAGAATCTTGTTGGCTACTGCCGCCACGTTTTTAACGCCTATATCGCGGGATAACTCCATTACTCTGCGAGCAGTTTCTAGAGCCTTAACACTAGGCTCAACCACGCAGAGCATTAAATCCACTCCTCTCGCGGTACCTCTACCCAGGTGTTCTAAGCCAGCAACCATATCCATAATTACAACGTCTTTCCTACCAAGCAGCAAGTGGGACATTAAAGCTCTCAAGAAAGCGTTTTCTGGACATAGACATCCCGAGCCTCCACTACGCACAGTACCCATAACTAGTAGTTTCACGCCGTCAGGGCCTATCACGCCGAACTTATCGACTATGTCGTCTACCTTAGGGGTTAAATTGAGCAGACCCCCAAATCCCACCTGAACCCTAGACCTCATCAGCTTCACGTTCTCAGCCAAGGGGCGCAGGTTCATAGCGATCTCCTGGGGTATTCCCAAGGCCGAGGACAAGTTAAGGCTCGGATCCGCGTCAACAGCTATAACGTTAAACCCGTCCCTAGCCAGCAACCTAGCCAGAGTACCAGCTATAGTAGTCTTCCCCACTCCACCTTTACCTACAACTGCCATCTTCATGTCTAAATCTATTATCAGCGGTCTTTCTCTTAAGCTTGCGGGCGATAACTAGCGGGTAGTGAGGTATACTCTCCAACATCTCCCAAGTAACTCCTACCAAGGTAGTGTCGAACCGCTTAGCCATCTCCCAGACACTCCTCCCAGCGCCATGCCCCCTGACGGGCTCAGCGGCCTTACAAAGCTCTAACAGCTCCCTTAGAGGCATGCTAATTCCCGCGCAGTCAACAGGAGTTGGCCAGCCCCTCAGTCCAAGCACGTTAGAGACAGCATATACTATAACCCCTCCTCCCCCTTTAATCCCTCTCACAAACGTGGGACGCGGAGAAACGTAAACTAACCCCCAGGAGTAACACCTGTCAGAGTCCACTATAACAACTCCTACATCAATACCTAGCTCTCCTCGAATATACTCTCTCATCCTCCGCGCCTCACCAGCCTCTCTAAGAGGCAAGCTAACGTATGCATAGGGTAGGTTAGACCCGTCTATACCACCCTCTGAGCCGAAGCACAAGGCGGCCAATATCCCAGCTTCATTAAGCGCCACCTGTTTATGCTTAGCCCCGTATATTTCCGGGTATTCACGCAGGAAATCCACGGTAGACTTGCGCAACTTACATAATGGGCCGAGTACGTGACCCCACATCCACTTCATCCAATACTTTGCTATGACTCTAGCTAGGAAGCCCGGCTCTACGGGTTCTTCGTCAATTATGTTACCTTTAGCTGTAGATATAGCCTTCTCAGAGACTAAGAGTATATCTCCATCTCTAGCCTTCACTTTAACCAGTACCTCCTTAATAACGTGTAAATAATTATAACCTGGCCTCCAATACACGCACTTAGGCGCTAAGAGTACATATGGAGACCCTAAAATTCTCACCCTTCTCACTCTTATACTGCGTTTCAAGTAAGGCCCCTCTACCAGTCGTTATTACGCTCTTAGTCAATCCCCACCTATAATGCTAAAACATAAGTACGAACAGCTAACGTGTTTTAGGGGCTTACATCTATATAATCTCCCCCCTGGGCAGCAGGATAGCTTTTTGAATAAGACAATGGAGAGGTAAAAGTAGTGTAGATCGAGGATGGGTGTATGCTATGGATCCATGGAAAGCCGGGAGATATGTCATATTACTATCTCGTTTATGTTCAATAATCATCCTGGTTATTACCATATACAGTGGAGCAGTAATACTAAGCGACATATACGGCGTCCTCCCTAGTATAACAGAAGGAAAAGTAACGAGTATACCGCTAAAAAACAGAGGCTTCCTGCCTCTCACAGTTGATATTAAAGTAACCATAGGGGTTAAAGGAAATGAAGTTCCAATAGAAAAACACTATGAAGTCCCCCCGGGAGTCTCTACGAGAATAGAGATTAAACCGGAAGATGTAATGAGAGAAGCTTTACTAAGCATATTGGAAGATGTAGCCTACGATAAGGTTCAAGCCAACGTCCATGTTTCTGTACTTGCGTTCCTAGAGCCATTCATAACTTTAACTGCCGAAGCCGAAAGATCTACGTATGTAGGCCCTCTAATAACCAAGCAGCAAGTCATAGTGGAAGGCATAGAACCCGTAAATCTTACGCATGTCAAAGCCAAGCTGAGGGTAAGCATAGTAGCGCCACTGCTAGCTGATACTCGATGGAAGTATAGATTGTGGGTAAACGGCAACCCAACTGAATGGTCTGAATTAAAAGCAAACGAAAGAGGAGAGGTAGACTTCGTAGAGGAAGTGATACTAAGCGTGGATACGCGTAGTGTGAAGGTCGAGGTCTGCATAGAGAATCTATGTAAGGTAATTAACGTGGGGGTGTAACCGATTGAAGAAAGTATTGTTAAGCCTTGCTAGGGCAGCTTTAGATTTCCTAGTAATATACCTAATACCAACAGTCCTTCTATCCTCCCTAAGTATTCCATATCAGTTCTCCGCTACAGCTTTCCCAATAGCTATCATAGTGGCCGCGCTAGGCGGAGTTTCGATGTACCTGAAGGGAAAAACCTCATGCTTTGCCGCTAACGGGCTTAGGAGCGCGTTCTTCTCCCTTTACCTATTCGTAGTCCTTAGCGGAGGAGTGATAACCCTAGCCATGAAGTCTGTCTTAGTCACTATAAACATGCTCCCCCTACTCATAGTTATAATATTCCCAGAACTCCTCAACACAGTATACAACTTTGCTAGATGGCTAGTTCTGACTAGGAAGAAGGAGTAACCCTACGTTTTCCCCATTTTTCTAAGCAAGTAGTAAGCTAACGCTATACCTAACAGGAGGGATAGGGGTATACCTATCAGGGCTATCTGCCTATAAAACTCAATCTCGCTCCGGATAGTCTCGATCTCCTGAGTAAGCATAGTCACTCTTTCTCTTAGTTCCTTAACTTCAAGTTTTAGCCTCTCCTCCTCTTGAGTACTGACCACAACTTCACAGAACCCCTCGCTTTCCACGCCAGCCATTGTCTCCGTGGGGGGTATGTATGCCTTAAAGAGTACGCGGCCAGCCACAGTCAGTTCAATCTCAACCTCGTAGTATCCTTCCCTCGTAGTAGTATTGGCTATAGGGAGCCACGTCCTACCATTATCAAAGCTGGCCAGAATAACCACCGGTATGCCTCCCAAAGGCGGAAGTACTTTACCCTGAACCTTGACTCTACCTACGCCAACGCTCTCTCCATATATCTCTAGGTAGAGCCTCATTTTGGCTTCGAACGATAAGACCCGGCTCTTAGCTTCTCTATGCCCCATGGGATCATAGGCTCTCGCGTAAATAGTCCATGTACCTACCTCGTTGACCTCGATGCTATGCTCAAAGAAACCGCTCTCATCGCTCCTAACAGTGACCTCTATAATTGTCCCCCTAGGAGTAACTATACTGAGCGTAACGTTAGTAGCCATACTGGGCTCCACCACTCCCTGGATCACGGCTCTCTCGCCGATGTAATACTCCTGCCTATCCAATGAGATGTTAACCCGAAACCCCCCACTTGCGGGAAAAACAGTACCACCTTGCTCCGAAAGGTAAACATCTACCCTGATGACTCCCTCTCCCTCTGCCTCGCCCATACCTGCGTAGCCAGGCGCAAACGCCTTAACCGTGACTCTGACTGGCACACTTGCCACAGTCAGGGTAACCTCATAGAAACCCTTCTCATTAGTAGTAGTTACCCTAACATCTCCTCCTCCTGCAACTTCTACTTGCGCTCCGATAGCTGGGGTTCCATTCGGCATGTACACATAGCCGTATACTTCTACTGGTATCATGGCGTAGGCGCCCTCGGGTAGTACCCTTAGAAGTAACAGCAATACCAAGATAAGCAGTGAGGCTCGTACTACCCTGTCCATCCTTCCACCTCTACTAGTTTAGCCTCTCCATCAAGGTATAGGAAGTATCCGTAGTCTAACACTATCGGGAAGTCTCTTTCGGGCGGACTTATCCCAGGTATGTATCCGTAGTATCTCTGCTCCTCTAAACTCCACCTAAACACTCCCTTAAGCTCCGGACCTACGATCTCGCCTAAATCCGACGCCCACAATTGCCTTGCGGGTTGTAGCCTGAACGATATTAAGTTGTATCCCGACTTCAGAGTCCTCACGTATACTTTTACCTCGAACCATTGTGAGTACTTGCCCTCGGATAAGAACCTAAACTTGGTGAAATGCGTACCGTCCGAGAGTTTCTTGGCATCAAAGCTTACGGCTACCGTTTCATTGCGGGAATCGAACATCCCATCTAAAGCCGTAGCATAACTTACAGGTTCATCGTCTACGCGCCACTCAACCCCCTCTATAATTGACCCTTCAGCGCAGACAAAAGTAGCGTTAATAAACACTACTCCCTTAACGACCTTCGCCGTGTAATAGAATGTATAGTTATACTTCTGCGGTGCTGGAACCTGTGTAACCACGTTAAAAGCCCTACTAGCAACTAGCGGCCTAGTGAGAGTCGGCGTGACGGCTACCCACACCCTGTATACACCTTCCGTTAGATTTACCGGTAGACGTATCTTTACGGGAGCGTTAGCCCCTCCTTCCCCCTCCCAAGCGTCGCTCCAATTCAACTCATCGCTATAGCTTATAACCCTAGTCAGGACAATCCTCCCCTCACTGTCAGTCACCTTAACCAGATACTTGCTAAGCTGTAAAGCCCTACCGTAGTACAGTACCTTTAAACCGCTAGACGACGTAAGAACAGGTTTAATTGTCAGAGTCCCGCCAGGAGCAACATTTTCCTCGGTCAAGTTAAGACTTAAAACTAAGTTCCCCTCAACTCCTATACTCCTCGAAGTAGCGTTACCGTACTTCTCATAGGGCACAACTAGGTAAACCCAGCCCCCCGCCTCGTCAGACACGTACAGCAGGAACGCGGCCTCTTTCCCCTTTAAATCTAAGTAGTACTTGTGCATAGATACAGGGTTTTCCAGCTCAGTCTTAAACGCCCAAGAAGGCATAACCCAGTCTCGGAGATGCACGTATATCGAGTCGCTGAGCCTCCAGGGACTACTAGCTGAAAACGTTATAGAGGCTTTACTTCCACTTACAGAGAACTGGTTTGTAGCGTTCAGCTCCGTATTATTAGTCACAAGGTAAAGATAGCTACTATGCCACGAGGATTTGTGTAGCCATAAGTCGTACCTCAGGCCTAGACGGGCGTACACACGCGCTGACCCCTCATAGTCGGTAACTGTACACTCGACGGGATACCCTATGTAATCTGCTTGTAAGGCTAAACGTCCATTAGATATCGGTAGGCCATTTTCATCCAGTACACTTATAGATACTTCTCCCAGCGCCGTTTCTCTTAGGTTAACCGTATGCAATCCTTCTCCACGAACCGTTAACTCGGCCGTAGCATACAGCCCCTCACTATCCATATTGAGTAACGGGCCAGCAATTAGAAACTCGTGTACCCCAACTCCGGGGATCTCTATACAGGCTACACCTTCCTCGTCTGTAAACCCTCCAATACTGTAGTTATCAATACTAGCCACCCAGAGACCGCTCACATTAATATCATCAGGGGCGTTCTCCACCCTAACTAATAGATCTGGCAGAGATACCCTGAAGGCATTTTCAAGAGTAATATTAACAACAGCCTTGTCACAGTACGGTAACCCGCTATACTCAGCTACAACCCTTAGAGAGACCTCGGAGTCCCTGCTCGGCCTCTTCAAAGAAAACCTGTAGGCTCGCCATCCCCTAGCAAAATCAACGTAGCCTCTGTACACTCCCTTTAACCAACTCCCCCCATAGCTATACATCAACTCAATACTGCTGCAAGGCTCCTCGCTTATCACCCAAACGTCAAAGGCTTCTAGGGAGGATAGATGAAGCACCCCCTCACTTAGCCGATAGGGAAGTTTAACTATAACTGATGGTATATGCGCCTCGTAGCCAGCGAGTTCTCCCCTGTCGAGATTAATTATTGACACCAGCGCAGCGTACCTCCTCGCGCCTTCATCTAAAGTTACGTTCACGTCTAAATCGGATATTGTCGCAAACCTGCTATAGTCGAAGTAGAAATGTACGTTTGAGTCGGCTTCCTCACAACTGTAATTATATATTTCCTGGCCGTTTATGCTGATTGAGAAGTTCTTGATGTACGTCCTCCCCTCTCCCCCAACTCCCCAGAGTCCGAACGAGTTATAGGAGGCACCGGCCCCGTCACTCAGGGAGCCCTTAACCTCTACCCCCTCGTACTTTAGCTTAGCGTCTAGGGCTAGAGTGTAAGGGGGATATCCGAGGGCTACAGAATTATTCAGGAGAGCTATGTCCCGCCATACAAGCACCCTGTCTACGTAACCCCCATCTCTAAGCATATCCACGCCTATACTAGCAATGAAATCGCCCGTCTCTAACCCCCAGCTATTAAAGTTATCAAATGTAATGGTTATCCTCTTAAACCGTGATTCCTCGACGATGAAGGCGGGGGTACCTACGCGCGGACCTATAGCGCAGTAAAACCTATATCTAGACTCAGAGGGAAGCAGAACATCTATGTAAGTGTCAAACCTCGGCTTTACCACGCGGTCTCCCAGTACATTTTCGTAGTAGAAATAGGAGATATATATGGTAGCAGCCTCACCGCCCACCCCCTCTAGTTGAACCAATGAGCCAGATACGCTACTATCCGAGTACACGTAAATTTCCCTTCTCTCCGGGTGTGCATTAACCACGTAGAACACCGGCTTTTCCCCAGAGAAGAAAACTAGTTTCTTAAAGACTACAGGCGTGTTTACGCCTTCAAGCTCGATAGCCTTAGTGTCGCTCAACCCTAATTCGACGCTTAAGTTTCCAGTAACGCTTAGCCTTTTGAGAAGCGCGTACTCAGACCCATTCCAGTACTCCGCCACGAATACATAGTAGTCTCCTACCGGTAACGACGTTTCCACCGATCCACTCTCGCCTACAAGTAGCCCCACATAACGCGGAAGGTAGGTTCTCTCCCTTATGCTGTATACGAACACCCTACGGTATTCCAGGGATTCACCTTCCCTACCAGTCAGGCTTATATTCGCCCAGTACTTTTTCACGCCTACAATAACTACGTGCGAGAGCACTTGGGAGGGGTTCGAATAGTTCAGGAACTTAACGACTATATTGTAAGCGTCAGTCGGGATCAGAGACCCCCTAACTAGGACGGCTAAGGAAGCGGCCCCCCTTCCGGTTAAGCGTATAATATCGCTGGACAGGCTAACCGCATACGAAGGCAAATCTACACTTTCACACCTTCGCTCTTCAGGAGTCCAGTAACACTTCCTTAAATCTCTGTATTCAACAGTTACTTTAAGCGTAGTATTAACGGGCTGGAGACTTCTTAACGTGATATTTACCGTGAAGCTCTCCCCGGCACGCTCAACAAAATAAACCGCTTCCTCGGGAACCACCACAGCGTTCAGCGTACGATTAAGGTCAACGACCCCACACCCCTGCTCTAAAACCGTGAACACTCTCAGAAAGTCGGCGGACGACGCTACTATCCTCTTTACAGAGGACGGATCTAAATCGGGGTGCTTCTCTAGGAGGGCTGCCACTACCCCGGCTATGTACGAGGCGGCAACACACGACCCACTATAAACCCCGTACCCACTGGGAGTCGACGACTTTATACCTACCCCGGGAGCTATCACGTCTGGCTTAATCGCGCCTCCACGAGTAAACCCCTTACTAGCGGCTGAATACGGGCTTTTCCCGAGTGAGGGAGCCACAGTCAACGCTCCGGTTGCGCTGCCGGGCGAGACTATAGAGCAGTAAGTCCCATCGTCGCCCGAAGGAGCCACCACTACGGCGCCACTATTGAAAGCCCAGTTTACCGCTAGCTCTAAGGGGTCCTCCTCGTACGTGTCAAAAGTCTCTAATCCCAGTAAAACTACTCTAGCTCCTTCATCAACAGCCCACTCAACCGCCTTAATAGCACGGCTTAGATAACCCATGCCGTTTCGGTCGAGCACTTTAGCCACCACGAGCTCAGCGCCTGGAGCTATGCCTGGGCTGAGAATGTAAGTAGTATTATATTGATATGTGAACTCCCCTCCAACACCAGCAACTACACCGGCAAGGAAAGTGCCACTCCCATGATAGTCATAGGCGTCTTCCCCATCTACGAAGCTCTTCATAGCTACAATCCTGCTCACACCGCTAGGGGAGAGGAAGTTCGGATGATTGAAGTCTATACCCGAAGACACTATCGCTACTTTTACCCCCGAGCCCCTGTACTCAGACGACGGGAGAGTCCCGAACGATGGAAGAACCTCCTTTTTAAGCCGTACATACACTTTCTTATCAAGCCATACCCTGACGCCGTCTATACTGTTAATGTAGTCATAGATTTCGCCGGCCCTCTCTAAAGGTATCCTGGTAGATACAAGCACTAAGTCCCTATGTATCAAGTCGATACGCTCCGCTCCGAGGGCTTCGAGCCTGTCGGACAGTGTTTCCACCATGTCCAGGTCTTCTAAGCGCATTATAATTGGTATATAATCATTTTTCCAGTAACCCTCTCTGGCCAAGTAGAAAACATTAAACAACTCGACGCTAAACTTCCTGGGGTCAGCGTCTACGGGTATGACGTATACGTCGCTACCCACGCTCACGACACTATAAAGCCTACTAGTCGACTGCGACCCATAAACCAAACCTACGAACTCCAAGCCATTACTAGTATTAGCCACAACAGCGTAATCCCCAGTAATAAGAGGAATCCAAAACTCGGATAAAACCGTAGAATTAGACCCACACCACCTGGAGACAATACCCCCACACGAAAAACCATAGGCTAAAGACACCGGCTCGGCAATTACCAGTGAAGAAAGCAAGAACACGACATTAATAATTACCACACAGGCGGCCTTACACAGCACCGTAGCTCTAGGCCTCGCCACTTATATCTTCACCCCCTAACCCCCATCAAAACACTAGATTAAATAATAGATTAGGGCTTATAAACCAGCCGCCTTTTTTAGAGTTTTTCTCTTAAGCGAGGATATAGTATCAGCTGCGAGTGAGAGTAAAGAGAGGATTGTCAGGATACCTGAGAAGAAAAACATTAGACGCCCACGCGGCTCCTCGAAAAACCCATAACTCGCTCGAAACTCCTAACCAGGCGGAGGAAAACCGCGCAAAAGAGGGACAAGAGCTTAACATATAATATATCTAAATCATCGTAGTGATGCTAAAAAGCAGCGCTGCAGAGGGAGGTGTCTTAACAATGAACTCCTCAAAAAATAGAGTAATAGCTTTCCTGATGGTCACGGCTTTACTTTTCTCCCTCTTCGCACGGCTAGGAAATGCGCAACCATCAGCCGAGGCACTGAGGAAAAGGCTCATAGCTATCTTAAACGAGCTTGTCAAAATAGAGGGATTAGGCTACAACGTTACGCTGGAGGTTAAAGAGTTAAATCGGGCTTTAGCTTTAATAAGGAAGTACGAAAGGGGGGGATCTCCTGAATACCTCGTCGAAGCACGAGAAATACTTAGCAAATTAGAAAGCGAACTTCCAAGCCTGAAGGTAAAAGCAGAAGAGGAGAAGAGGTTCAGAGACCTGATGCTGGCACTCAGCATACTATTCATATTCGTCCTGGTGGGGGCCTTCACCTACCTAGTCTTTATTGGCATATGGAAAATATGGTATTACATTAGGAGAGACTGGGTGGTGGTGCCAGCTTGATAATAGATGACGAAGTAGCAGCCGTATTACTGGCAATTGCGATAGTTGCGTCGGTTTTCGCCATCGCCCAAATCCTGCTCAGTACGAGGGTAGTAGAACCATTCTCAGAACTCGGCCTACTAGGGCCTAGAGCCAAAATCGGGGACTACCCCAAAGAAGTGTTGGTGGGAGAGAAGTTCAAGCTATACGTGTACGTCGGGAACCATGAGGGGAGAACAACCTACTACAAGTTGCTAGTGAAGTTAGGCAACGCGTCAACGTTCGTAAATTCCTCGGTGCCAGCAGACGCCCCCGTTATAAAAACACTAGAAGTTATACTGGTCAATAATGCTACATGGCTTTACCCCCTCGTGTTATCTATCAATGAGACAGGGATAAACTATAAATTGATAATAGAAATGTGGGTTTATGACCCAGAAATAGACGACTTCAAGTACCACGGGCGCTGGGTGCATTTATGGCTAAACGTAACGAAACCTTGACAAAGCTGGAAAAGGAAGCCTTAAAGTTCCTCAAGAAGAACAGAGAGCTTACACTTGAAGAACTAGTGGAATACTTGGAGGAGAGAGGCTTAAAAGAGCACGAAGCGATAAAGCTGGTCTACCAGTTATGGCTTAGAAAACGCGTCGATATTATCGACCCCTACCCCCCGAGAACTCTCACAGAGTACTTCTTCTCGACCCACTCGCTGTGGTTCTGGTTTTGGACAGCCTTTATAGTGTTAACTGTAGTCATAGTATTACTGATCCCCCCAACCCCCCCTATAACTTACGTTCGATACATTGCAGGCTCGGTTTTCGTGCTATTCGTCCCTGGGTACAGCCTAATAGAAGCGTTATACCCTAAAAGAGAAGAACTTGAACCCTTAGAGCGCTTCGCCTTGTCAATAGGTTTAAGCCTGGCGCTAGTTCCCCTGGTGGGCTTGGTTCTCAACTACACTCCCTGGGGCATAAGGTTAACGCCCGTAACGTTATCTCTCTCCACGTTATCCATCTCCCTATTAGTGGTTGCCGTTATCAGGAAGTTTAGCTACCACGTAATACCCTTAGAGTTGGAAGAGGGATAAGGGTTGGAGAGGGAGAACGTCATAGGCTTTTTCCTCTTCGTATTCGGGCTTGTACTGACTATCCTACTCGTAATTCTACTACCAGAAACCCCGCTCGTGGCGTTATCCGTATCTATAGTCCTTTTGGGCTTAGTATTGTCAACACTCGTCTTCACACCGGTACCCCAGCGTGCAGTCGTCGTATTGATGAAGTCCCTAGCGCTGCAGATCGAAGCCATGCTGGAGGAGTTTAAACCGGAGAAGACCGCGGTCTACGTGTACAGGGATGACGATGAAGTAGTGGTAGCCGCTGTTCCTATAAGAGTCACAGTAGACCTGCCTGCGCTTATCGACGCGATACTCGAATCCCCATTCAGGACGGTATTCGTATCAGCCAGTGGGTCATGCCTAGAACTACTACCACCAGCCACCAAGATTAAAGAGCTACTCGGAGAAGTCGAGACGGAAGACGTAGAGCCGGCCGTAGTATCAGTCCTCAGCACAATGTTAGAAATAGCGGAAGACGTTAAAGTGACGAGCGAGGCTAACAGAATATACTTAGCCTACACGCCAATAGTTGACTTAGAACTGCCGCGCTTCAATGAATGCATGGGCAGTTTACCTACAAGTGTAGCTGCCTGTATAATCGCATACGTAACTAAGAAGAAAGTTAAATTTGTCAGGGAAGACAATGTGAAAAGCAAAGTATACGCAGTGTTCGAAACCTGGTGAGCTAATTGAAAAGGAACGTTCGATACGTAGCTTTCCTAGCGGTTGCAATGCCTCTAACAGTCGCCGTACTATCGGCCTTGGGGGAGCAGCGAATAGACGTCTACCTCAGCCTCTTCACCTTAGAGTACTTCGTGGCAAACGCCCTTTTCTCCCCTAGGAGGAGGACAAGGGATTACCTGGGCATTATTCTCCTAGTAATATTTACTTACTTCGTAGCGATGAGAGTTATGGAGGTACTCTATGGAGGCTAAAAGCGCATTAGCGACTTCGATACTAGTAATGCTCATCATAGTCGCCGATATGGCACTAGCGATTCCGCGCCACGTAAACCCCGAAACCGTGCAGGAAGACATCTACGCCCCGGTTTTCCTACTCCTGTACACCGAAATATTGGACTTTCTGGCCCGAGAAGACTTCAACCAAACGTACGCAATAATCGAGAGATCCTACGCGGCGTCCATACCGCCAACCATAAAGTACCTCTACCAGAGAACTCTCGATATAATTAAGAACATAACAACCCTGTTAAATGAGACCAAAGTGGAGATAAGCTTAGCGAGCAAATACCTAGACAACGGTTTCTACGGAAAGGCACTTGCACACGTGGAGTACGCAGAAGAGAAGCTACTGCTGGTGAAAGTTAAAATTAAAAGGCTCAAAGAAGCTTCACTTGAACTCTCAAGAGTCATACACATACCGGTAAAACCTCTCGAAGACCGCATAGCAGCGTTAGTCTCTCTGACCGCTAGGTACGAGGAAGAAATCGACTTAATAAAAGAAGTTGCCACGTCTATCACCAAGGAGAGAACGAAGATCACTATATGGGTTAACACCACCCAGTGTAGCCCCGGAGACTACGTACTAGTCGAGGGAGTCTTAGCAACAGAGAGTGGGGAGCCCTTAGTAAATCAAGAGGTAGTAATATATGGTAACGGCATGGTCTTAGGGAGAGCCCGCACACTTCTCTTAGGAAACTTCTACAAGGCGGTTAGAATACCTGAGATCTACGTCCCTCAGCTAAAGCTCTACGCAGCGTTCAGACCCCCTAAATACTCCGAGTACACGGCATGTATGTCCCAGCCGATAAATATCTCCCTGATCTACAGGAGGCTCTTCATAACCGCGAAGTGCGATAAGCAAGCTCTGATAGGCGGCTCATTCAGGGTACAAGGCAACGTAACCCTAGACGGAGAACCGGTAAAATGGAGTGTCATCGTAAAGTGGCTCGACGAGACTTATAGCTTGGAAACCAACGCTACAGGTTTCTTCACTGTAACCCTAGCAGTCCCCAAGTATATCGACGAGGGAACGTATACAGTCCTAGTTAGAGCTCCGGGAGGAGGCGGCGTAGCCCCGGCGAGCACAAGCCTCTACGTGTACCTCTCTAAACTAATACCGTCAATAAACATCACCGAGGTCCCCCTTATAGCCCTAGGCGCTATAACCCTAAGAGGAGTCGTAGATCTAGGAATTCCTTGGAACGCAAGCATACCGGTAGAAATCTACACAGTCGATGTAAACGTAACTGTTTACACGGATCCAGATGGGTTCTTTGAAGCAACACTGTTCCCACCTATCTACTCTCTAAGCGGCTATAAAGACGTGCACATAAGAGTAACCGCTAGCGAACAACACGTAGAGGAGAGAGAGGAGGTCGTATCTGTCCTCTACTTAAACCCCGTAACGCTGATAGCAATAGCCATAATCCTACTCATAGTCATGCCTAAACACGTAGCCACACCTAGAAAGACTACCTTGCAGGCACCTGAGCCAGAAGAGCCAGCAACAGTCCCTATTTCTTATAGCAGGCTGATAAAAAGAGTCCTATTCCATGAGTTGTGGTGGAGGATCGCTGGATATGCGGAGAGAGTAACCGGGAGAAAAGTCGAACCATGGCATACTCTAAGGGAGTACACGTCTATGGTTTATAGAAGCCTCGGAAGGCTGGGTGAGCTTTTCTGGAAAATCTGCGTAATGGCGGAGATCCAGTTATACAGCCCTAGAAAACCGGAGAAAACCCTGTACGAGAAGGTGAAGGAACTCGTGCACAAGTACTTAGAGCGTGGTGATAGGAGTGGTTAAATTCTACGTAATCCTAGGTGCGTTCTTAGCAGTACTCGTCTCTCTACTCCTGGTAGCTATAGCGCCAGCCACAGGTCACTTTAACCCAGAGAACTACGGCTGGAACGGGCTGAGCAATTTTGTAGAGGAATACAAAGCGGAGGTCGTATACAGCGCTGATAAGCTCAAGGCCGCGCTAAAACCCGGGGAGACCGTACTCGTGATAGTAGGCCCCGAAAAACTCCCCTCAGCGGACGAGATAAGCGTGATCTCCGGATTCCTTGAGGATAGCGGCTTAGTACTCTTAATGGACGACTTCGGCACGGGAAGCGACATCCTCAACGAGCTAGGGGTACTCACATCAATCTCTAACTACTTGGTAATCGACCCACTATTTAAAGAAAGGAACTCGAAGCTCCCCAAAGCAGTCAACGTGGTTAAAAGCTGGGTAACCAGTAACGTGACAACCCTATGCCTAAACTACGCATCATCCCTAGAGCCTTACGGCGCTAAAGTCTTAGTCTCAACATCTGAGTACAGCTACCTCGACATAAACGGAAACGAAAAACCAGACCCCGACGAGCCGCGAGGCCCCTTCCCCGTCGTAGCTATGATTAAGAAGGGTAATGGCATGATAATAGTAGTCTCCGACTCCAGCATAGCTATCAACTCAATGATATACAGATGCGACAACAAGGCTTTCATCACGAACATCGTGAAAGGAAAGAGAGTAATCGTATATGGAGGGCTATGGGAAGAAAACCTCGGAGACAAGGTTCGACTAATAGTTAGGAGAATACCCCTCTTCTTAAAACCGATAGAAATAAGATTTATAGTAGCATGTAGCGTAGCGGTAATAATCTACAAGACCTATATTACTTTTAAGAGGATGGTAAGATGAGCTACGAGTTAAAAAACCTGCTAACAGAGCTTAACAGGTTCATCGTAGGTCTCGACGACGTAAAAAAAGCCTTAATCCTAGCCCTCCTAACACAGGGGCATATACTACTAGAGGGGTCGCCCGGGCTCGGTAAAACAACACTCGCTAAAGTATTCGCGAAAGCTATAGGAGGAGAGTTCTCCAGAATACAAATGACACCCGACCTCCTACCCTCAGACATCATAGGATCCACTTACTACAACCTAGCTAAAAGCAGGTTTGAAGTCAAACTAGGACCAGTATTCGCAAACGTAGTCCTCGTCGACGAGATAAACAGGGCATCGCCTAAAACCCAGGCAGCACTACTCGAAGCAATGCAGGAAAGACAAGTCACAATTGAAGGGCAGACCTTCAAGACGCCGGAGCCCTTCCTAGTCATAGCGACTCAGGTCCCCGTCACAGAGGGCTCATACCCCTTAACGGAAACCCTCATAGACAGGTTCGCGATAAAAGTAAGCCTCAATCTACCAAAAGAGATAGAAGAGATAACCATACTAAGGAAGATAGACGAGATAGAAAGAGGAAACGTTAGACAGGTACTCACACCTCTCGCAATCAACAAGCTAATTGAAAAGACGAGAAACGTGTACGTTAGCGACGAGATATACTTCTACATAGTAAGAGTAGTAAACTGGCTGAGAAAACTACACGTCCTAAGAATACCCCCAAGCCCGCGCGCCTCCATCTGGCTATTAAAACTAAGCAGGGCCAACGCGCTCCTAGACAATAGAGACTACGTGGTACCCGACGACGTGAAAGCAGTGGCGAAGTACGTTTTAACACACAGAGTACTATTAACCCCAGACGCCGAAGCCGAAGGTCTTTCCCCTATTAGTTGTGTAGAAAAAGCTTTAACAAAGATACCAGTACCTAAATAGCAATGCTAACCAGCAAGGGAGTATTCATATTGACTTTCGCTACCTCTATGTTGCTCTTGTCTATCCTAGTTGTAGATATAACCGCCGTCCTAGCATCACTAGGGGTAATAGCCATAGTAATTCTCGACTATTTATTAGCGATTAAAGCCAACCCTTTAATAATTCCTCGAAGAGACCCTATTACAGTTAAGATCAAAGCAGGCAGTAAAAAAACGCTAGATTTCTTAGTATACGCCAAGAAAAACATAGCCTTAAGTTCTAGCCCTGAGTGGGTAAAAGTTCAGCCAGATTTTCTGGTGAAGGGTGAGAACAAAATAAAAATAGTTTTATCTCCTAAAATCGCACAAGAAAAAGTAAATATAAAGTTAATAGCCAGCTATACAAGCCCCCTAGGACTGGTCGATAAGAAAACCGGCGTAACCCTACCGGTACAAGTGACCGTTATACCTAGGACTATATACGCTATCATTAGGGCTCTAAGTTACCTCACGGGTGGTGCAGCCGAGACAGGAGCCGGGAAGATAACGCTCTACAAGGAGGGCTTCGAATACCTAGGCCCTAAGCCCTACGAGCCGGGCGACGACATTAAGAGAGTTCACTGGAAAATTACGGCGAGAACTCTGAAATTCCACATCAAGCGCTTCGTAGATCTAAGTGGGAGTACGGAGATAGTCTACGACGTCCACGTCCCCGGGTCTCTGGCCGCCGATAAAATAGCATCCGCGTTAGTTACGATTACCCTCTACAAGGTGCGGGAAGGCGAGATGATAAACCTGGTAGTGGTCAATGGGCGTAAAACGCTACCTGTCAAGGTTGAAAGCCCCAGGGACGCCCTTCTAAAAGCCATAGGTATCGCTATGAAGACAGTCAAAATAGAGCCCAGCGAACTGGACGTACTTATCCGTCCCGTAGCTTCAAGATCCGTAAGAGCGCTGGCATCCCTAGCCATGCGTGAAGCCGAGAAAATATACTTAGAACTACGAGCCATGTCCCTAGCATCAAAGAAGCTCTTTGTACCTGACCCGAGTACAGACATCCTACTGGTAACGTCCCTAACCGGTGACCCCCAGGAAATAATAGAGGTGCACAGCGACGCGTCGCGGGTCAACAGTAACTTGACGTTGATAGTTCCCTCAGAGCCGTGGCTCGACTCTAGAAACCCCGAGAAAATGAGGAGGAGGTACGAGAAAATAATCAACTACCTGTCCTCCGCCGGAATCCCAATCATATACGTAAAGTGAAGGCTAAATGCTCTCGTTCTCCAGCTCTCTAAGTTAGAACCTCCTCCTAAGAACCTTTACTACTCTCGAAAAGTTGGCCCTTTATTAATAGGTACTCTTTATCGCAATTAAACGGGGTGTAGAGGTCAGTGGTCGCCATTACTATGGCAATATTCCTCTCTTTCCGGTATTTCTCGAAGAGTTCGAGTACGAGTCCCGAGGTCTCGTCGTCCAAGTTCGACAGGGGCTCATCCGCCAGTAGGATTACAGGGTTTTTAACGAGAGCCCTAGCTATAGCCACTCTCTGCCTTTCACCGCCGCTCAGCTCGTCGGGGTACTTCCGGGCCTTATCCGATAACCCGAGGTAGGCGAGCAAACTGGAGACTCTCTTAAACCTCTCCCGCCTACTCACTCCCTGTATCACGAGGGGCAGCTCTATGTTTTCCAACACAGTTAAGGATGGTATCAGGTTGAAGAATTGGTGTATAAACCCCACGTACGCCAGCCTCAAGCGGGCTTTCTCGGACTCGCTCATAGAGCAGGTCTCCCTGCCCAGTACTATTACCGACCCCTCATCGACCTCTTCAAGTGTGGCCATAACTCTAAGCAGCGTAGTCTTACCAACGCCGCTGCGCCCCCTAACGACCACGAACTCTCCGCTACGAACTCTAACGGAGACCCCTTTCAAGACGTACTCCGTGCCGACCCTCTTGTACACGTCTCTCAATTCTAGTAGGACGGACATCCTTACACCCTATACGCGTAAACGTAGCCGTTACCGAACACTTTATCCATATCCCCAAGCCTGTTTAAACCTTCACGCGTAAACCTGTTCACATCTAAACTAACAACAACACCCTTCTCCAAATTATCCCTAGAAAGAACTACTAGAGAACCCCTAGGCGGAGCCTTACCCCTCAAAGCTAAGATGACCGCACGTCCCGTATTGACGCTCAGCGGGTAGAGAGTGTAGAAATAACTGACCTTAGCACCGCCGACGATCGAAGCCCCCCTCTCGCAGAACCCCGCTATCACCTTAAACCCCTCCACCTCGTAGCCGTGGTGAACCCTGTAGAAACTCGACTCGTTCAGGGGCGATAGTGCGCGTACTTGCGCGGCCACGCCTGTGAGGACGATTAGTATTAGAGATATGGACACTAAGAGCTTAGACGTTAAGCCGCGCCCCAACTCGTACACGACAACCCCGAAGAAGAGGGCGAGCGCCATCATCAAGAAATTGAAAAGCCTATGTAGAACCGACGTGAAGAACGGGTTACCGGTAAAAACGGGGAAAGCTATGACGCTCAACACGAAGGCCAGCCAAGGCCCCAAGAGGAACCTCCAAACGGATAAGTCCTTAGGCCCCTCGTAAGCCCCGATTAAGAGTAGAGGGGCCATGAAGGAGAAACCGTAGATTATAGCGTCCACGGCAGTCACCGTCTGCCGCCCAGCGACTAGGTAGAGACGCGTGGAGGAGAGCGTTAAGACCGCCGCCACCACTAGGAGGAGGAACTCCACGGCCACTCTCACCGACGTGCTCAACCCTCTCAGCACTCTCGGCTGCCCCCTAAACTCGAATATCACGGGTACGGAGAAAAAGGCCAGCGAGTACATAGCCAAGGTAAACGCTTCGCTGTAGGTCAGGGAGAGCTTAAACCCGTACCTACCCCAAAACATGTAGTGCACCGACGCGAGCATAAACGCGGCGAAGGGAGCTAAGGTCATAGCTGGCGGCGGGGGGTCAGACCTCCCCAGAACCCAGCAGAGAGCCTTCATGAGGAGGATAGCTAGGGATACCCCGAAGAACATGAAGGAAGTCATGTGGTGAGTCAATACTAGGCTCACCGACAGCAGGGCTAGGAGAAAGAGGCTCCTAACCCCCCTTACCTCCGAGGAGACTAGCCACAGTAGGAGGAAGAAGAAGTAGTGCGCCAACACCTCTTTGGCAACTCCCGACGTAAAGACGACTATAGACGCGGCGCACCCGTAGACCAGAGCCGAGATATAACCGCTCACCCTGGAGGGGCAGTAAAGCGAGACCAACAACACTACCACTACGGCGGCCAACCCGTTGATGGCTGGCACAAGTATCCTTAGAGTATGGAGAGGATGTGTCCCGAGAACCTTAGATGTTAGAGCGCCCAACAAGATAGTAAAAGGCCACTTGTTGTTGTACGAGTCGAGTCTCTGGTCGTCCCATATCCTGACATCAGAGTGGCGGCACAGGACATCTGCGGACTCCACTAGGGGCCAAGCGTCTACAGAGACGGGATAACCCGTCACAACCGTGGGTAAGAGCCGCAGAAACACGGACAGCGTTACCCCGGCTAACAGTAAAACAAGGCTTCTCCTCAAGCTACTCAACCCTCTCGCTGAGAATGCCAGCCACGAGTAAGAGAGAGAACGCCAGACATGAGGCAATTATCCCAGTAGGTGTGAGGGTTGGCTCAGCCGTATAGGATAAGAATACTACTTTCCTTACGGAGACGACGTAGGCGGCAACTAGGAATCCCAGCAGCACGGAGAGTACTTCTAGGGGTATGAGTATAACGGCCAGCCTCAAAGCTAGGCTACGCTTAGAAACCCCTATCTCTCTTAGAACTGCCAGGGTGTTCCTGTTCATAGCCACTACAGTCATCCCTAAGACATAACTCCCGTATGAGAGCAGGGCTAAGACCACCATCGACAGTGCGAGCAGAGTATCGTATGAAAGCCCGAGCCGGGACAAGTACATGTCGGTAATCTCCCTCGGAGAGCCCAGCGCGGTCTTGCCGGGCGCGTAGCTGAGCCCAGCCACCACTTTCTCAACTATGTAGGTCGGCAAAGCCTTACGAGAGGCGGGCTCGACCTCAAGCTCCGAGTACAAATCCTCGGGAGAAGTCCCCGGGGAAATCTTAACCCTAACTATAGATACCGCGCCTGGACCAGCTCCGCGAACCACTCTGGCGAGCACCAAGGGGACTATGACCTCTCCGTCGTAGGGCTTACCACACCTAACGACGCCGACCACACGGACTTCGAAAGGCCTAGCCGTGAAGAGGGGTTGAACCACGAGTAGATCACCGACCTCGACGCCGAGCACCTCAGCCGCCTCCACACCAACCCAGGCACACGTCAGGCAGGAATCGTTAAGCCAGCCGCCACTAACTAGGCGAACCCCTATAACCTCCTCGAAATCGGCGACCTCCACCCCCCTGAGAATAGCTATAGAGCCGTTAACCAGAACTGGCAGCACAACCTCCGATAACACCCCCTCCACCCCCTTAACTCTCTCAGCTTTTTCGGCCAGGTCTCCGCGGATCAAGCCGGTGAAAGGGGTAAAGGCAGACGCACTGCTAAGAGTAACGACCCTCTCCCTCTCCGTCACTATAACCTCCCGCAACGACTCGTAAAGCCCGTTAACCGTCAGGAAAACCTCTGCGAACATGAACGCGATCGACAACGTCACCAGCACCACTAAGATGAAAGTACGCTTAGACAGAGCCCTAGCTATGTAGGGCAGCCCCTCCAGCACGCCCACCACCCATAGAAGACCTAAAGGAGAGGGAAGACGCCACCAGAGTAGTACCACAAGTAACGGTGAAGAGAGCGGCTAAGTCCCAAGCCCCCAGGAAAGGCCTAGCAAACACCAATATACCGAACAATCTTAAAGACCACACCGCAGCGTGGGACGACACAATACCCACAGCCACACCAAATAAACATGCTAGGAGGGACAGCAAAACCACGGATACGACCGAGCAAGCCATGACCAGCCCGTACCCAGCCCCAACGTCTAGGAGAACCCCGAGGTCGCCCCCAACCTCCATGAACAGCCTCAACGTAGCCACGTAGGAGACAAC
>CAZFWY010000010.1:0-14463 GCA_964522715.1 uncultured Thermofilaceae archaeon
CACCGCGCAGCCCCCCGCTACATACCTTCCGCGAGAAAGCACCTTTCTATCCTAAATGGAACGGTCTCTCGCTTACGGAAACTTTTATGATAGGGATAGTTTAACTAAGTTATATGTTCAAGCTGGCAATAGTCGTAGCTCCACCGGAGGCTGTCTTTAAAGCTGTCGCTAGGACACCGCTCGAAGAGGCGGTTAAAGTAATCGCTGAAAACGGCTTTAATGGCGTGGAGGTATCTCTCATAGACCCTAAATCTTATACTCCAAGCAAGCTCTCAAAGATAGTATCTAACTACGGTCTGGAAATACCAGCGTTCAGCACGGGTCTCAACTACTTACACCTGGGCTATAGCTTGATAAGCCTAGACCCCTACCTGAGAGAAGCTGCCGTGAACAGGCTGAGGGAGTTTATAGATTTAGCCCAGTTCTTCGGGGCCGGAGTCGTGATAGGACTTATGAGGGGTAGGATAGCTAAGGGGCAGAGTAGGGAGGACGCCTACAAACTCCTAGTGGACAACTTGAGGAGAGTGTGTAAGTACGCCGAGGCTAACGAAGTACCCATATTCTTCGAGCCTCTCAACAGGTATGAGACGAACATCATAAACACTGTGGATGAAGGCCTCAAGTTGGTGGAGGACGTCGGGTCTCCAGCCCTAAAACTACTCTTAGATACCTTCCACATGAACATCGAGGAGGCAAGTATTGAAAGGTCTATCAAGAAGGCAGCGGGTAAGATAGGCCATTTCCACCTAGCCGACAGCAATAGACTGGCTCCAGGTATGGGTCACATAGACTTCCGCTCAGTACTCGAAGCTTTAAGAGAAACGGGCTACTCCGGCTATTTATCAGTTGAAGTCATGATCAAGCCGAGCCTCGAGAAGGTGCTAAAAACCACAGTATCAACATTGAAACCAGTGCTGATAACTAACATACCAGTCTAAGCAGCTGCAAAGTCGATAATGATTATTTTAATTCCTAATCCTATGTAGTTTTGAGGATGAATATATAGATTAATAGAAAGATTTATCTATACATAATAGATAAAAGACTATATAATATAAAGACTTTAATAGCTCCGTCTCATACTAATCGCGGTGACCAGTTTTGGCCCAAAAAATGAAGGCGGCAGTTGTATATGCGGAGTTCTCTCCACGACCTGGCTACGAACTCACTGAGGCTGAGAAGAAGACCCGTAAAGTCCGTGAGGGGAACAAGGTCTGGAAGAACCCCACTCTGAAGCTCGAGGAGAAGCCTATCCCCGAGCCGAAGCCCGACGAAGTTCTCATAAGGGTTAAAGCGTGCGGGATATGTGGTAGTGACATACACTTCATAGAGACTGATGAAGACGGCTACATGATATATCCCGGCTTAACTAGGTTCCCAGTAGCTATAGGGCATGAATTTAGCGGCGTAGTAGAGAAGGTAGGTTCTTCTGTAAAGTGGTTGAAGCCTGGAGACGCGGTAACGGCGGAGGAGATGTGGTGGTGTGGGCAGTGCGACGCTTGTAGGGCTGGCTACGTAAACCACTGCTATCTCCTAAACGATCCAGCCGACCTAGAGTTCGGAGAGCTAGGCTTCACCCACGATGGAGCTATGGCCGAGTACGTCGTCGTCAAGGAGAAGTACATCTGGAGGATAGACAGTCTCTTTGAGAGATATAAGAGCGAGGAGAAGGCCTTCGAAGCGGGTAGCCTCGTAGAGCCCACCAGCGTGGCCTACCATGCGATGTTTAACAGGGCTGGCGGTTTTAAGCCGGGCTCCTATGTAGTTATATGGGGGGCAGGACCTATAGGTCTAGCCGCTATATCTCTGGCTAAGGCCGCCGGAGCTGGTAAAATAATCTCCTTTGAGATAAGCCCTGTAAGGATAGAGCTGGCTAAGAAGGTAGGCGCAGACTACGTCTTTAACCCTGTGGAGCTTTCCAAGAGCGGAGTTGAGCCTTGGGAGAAGATACTGGATGTCACTGGCGGAGACGGAGCGGACATGCACGTAGAAGCTGCGGGAGCGCCCCAACACACACTCCCACAAATGCAGAGGAGCCTAGCTATAGGCGGTAAAATAGCTTGGATTGGACGTGCTCCGAAGGAAGTACCGATTTACTTGGAGATTTTCCAGGTGAGGAGGGCTCAGATATTCGGTAGCCAAGGCCACTCTGGCTGGAGGACTTTCGGCAACGTGATCCGTCTGATGGCCGCTGGCAGGATAGATATGACTCAGATAATTACTTCGAGGTTTAAGCTGGACGAGGTCGAGAAAGCCTTCGAGAGGGCTCACAAGAGGATTGACGGCAAGATAACGATTAAGCCTTAAGGGGTGCCGAGATTGGTGGAGTACGAGTCTAGGTTTTCGAGGCCAGTCTACAATAAGTTCGGCGAGAAGATATACTTCGACCAGATGACTATGGACGAGATCTTAGAGCGCGTTAAGAAGAACGACATAATAATGGTCCCCTGCGGATCCGTAGAGTGTCACGGTCTCGGCCAGGCGGTGGGCGAGGACACATTAATAGGTACCTACATCGCTGAGAGGGTGGCTTACGAGACCGGTATAACGGTTGCCCCGCCGATATTCTACGGCAGCCACCCGAGCCACCACTACGGCATGCCCGGTACTATCCCGATCAAGAAGGAGGCTTACATAGACTACGTGGTTAGCGTGGTTAAGTGGCTGAGTAATACCGGTTTCAAGAAGATAATACTGTTCAACAGCCACGGGCAGGAGTACGTGTTACCGATAGCCAAGGACAAAGCGATAATAGAGGAAGGGGTTAAAGCGCTGATAATGGTCACTAGCTGGTGGGCCTGGGTCAGAGACATACTGATAGCCGGGAAAGAGCTGAAACCGGGAGTCGTGCTCGAAACGCCCTTCATACACGCCGACGAGTTGGAGGCAAGCGTACTATGGTACGTAGCCCCCAAACTAGTGAACCCCGAGAAGTTCAAAGAGGCAGATGCTGAGCGAATGGTTGGGGTACTGCCAGCCAAATGGGTCGACAAAGCTGGTAACGTGTACGGGAGGCCTTTCAGCTGGTTCGACGTCAGCCACTACATGGAGATACACCACTACCCGAAGGGAAGCGTAGGGTATCCGAGCAAGGCTAGCAGGGAGAAGGGAGAAGTGGTGGTAGAGGAAGCCATTAAGAGGATAATAGAGTTCATAGAGTGGCTAAAGAAGGAGTACCCGCCCGGCAAGGTGCCTAAAGTCTGGCCTGAGCCGGGAGACTTCAAATACTAGCTATGCGTAAATACGAGAGGTGAAGAGACATGGGTTCTGCGAAGGTCTACGTTACGAGGATAATACCGGAGCCTGGCTTGAAGATTCTCCGCGAATCTGGCCTGGAGATAGACCTCCACGAGTCTAAGGAGTGGCCTCCCTCGAGGGAGGAGATACTAGAGCACATTAGGGATAAAGACGCCATACTCTGCCTCCTGACGGACAAGATAGACGCGGAAGTCATGGACGCAGCCCCTAACCTCAAGGTTATCAGCACCTACAGCGTGGGGTTCGACCACATAGACGTCGAAGCCGCTACTAAACGCGGCATATACGTCACTCACACCCCGGGGGTACTTACGGACGCAGTAGCCGAGTTCACGATAGGATTACTGCTGGCCGTAACCAGGAGGATACTTGAAGCAGATAAGACCATCAGAGAGGGTAAGTGGGACAAGCCTTGGAACCCGTTCTTCCTAACGGGGCCAGAACTCAAGGGAAAGACGCTGGGCATAGTCGGGTTTGGGAGGATAGGCAGGGCTGTAGCCAAGAAGGTTCAGGGCTTCGAGATGAAGGTAATATACTACGACGTCTTCAGGAATGAGAAAGCCGAGAAAGAGCTTGGAGTAGAGTTCGTTGACCTGGAGACTCTGCTTAAAGAGTCGGACTTCGTAAGCCTACACGTACCGCTAACCAAGGAAACATATCATATGGTAAGTGAGAAAGAACTTAGAATGATGAAGAACACCGCCTACCTAATAAACACGGCTAGGGGCGCAGTCGTAGACACAGAAGCCCTGGTCAAAGCCTTAAAGGAGGGCTGGATAGCTGGCGCAGCCCTAGACGTGTTCGAGCAGGAACCACTACCACCAGGCCACCCCTTAACGAAGCTAGGTAACGTGGTATTAGCGCCGCACATAGCCAGTGCCACGATTGAGGCCAGGCAGAGAATGGCAGAGCTAGCTGCCAAGAACCTGGTAGCTGTGCTCAAAGGAGAAGTACCTCCAGCCTTAGTCAACCCAGACGTTATGAAGGTTAAGCCGCTAGACAAGGTTAAAGTACTCTAAGCCTTCTTACTTTTTATCCTTTTTCTTGCCTTAATCTGGTAAGTCCTCAGCAAGAGTGTATATTTTCCCTGCTTGTCAGTGTAAATTTTTTATCTTTGGGTTAAGGCTATACGTATCAGGAGTGTGGTAGAGTGGGTGAAGTAGAGCCTCTGCACGCCTTGGGCTTCTTTTCTGTGACGAAAAGACTGGAGGTATACCAGGTCGTAGTCTTCGAGTACTACGACCCAGACCAGTACTACGCGAGCCTGATTGAGGACGTGGAGGAGCTTGAGCGAGAGCTAGCAGACCTAGCGGCCTCTATGCAGGGCTTCTTAGACAAGGAGGAGGTGGTCTTAAACGGTGAGAGAGTTAAGCCGCAGGTCACGGGGGTAGACTTAGGGTTTAAGGGGACACCTGAGGAGCCGTTCTTAACTTTCTTCATATTCTTCAAGGGGAAGCCCAAGAAAGGCGTGAACTACTACGAAAACGTATATGCGGGGGAAGAGGCGACGTACCCCTACTCCGCCTACTGGTTCTTCCCCCCAGGCTCGAAGATAATGGAGGTCGAGGTCTCCGGCCGCAGCGAGATAATAAACGACAATATATTAGTTATTAAGATAGAAGAGGGAGACCGCATAGCTGGCTACGAGAAAATAGTTTTCTCGCTACCCTAGCGTTTCCCCGCGTAGAACATTAGAGGGACTATCATTTCCTGAGGAGTCAGCCCTCCGTGTGCCCCCTTCATGGTGAACTCCTCGTCGCTCGCCAGGTAGGGGTACTCCAAGCACTCGTAACCCTTGGCTATAGCTATGACATCCCCAACCTTGCTGCTGTGGTTCATTCGAGGGCCGAATAGCCCCTTCTCAGAGGCAACTCTAGACTCCACTATTGCGATGTTTTTATCCCTGAGTAGTTCTCTCAGCTTGTCGGGGTCTCTGGTGTAGATGTATCTCATTCTTTTCTCTCCTGTGGGGGGTATTGTGATGAGTTCTACAAACCCCTCCAATTTGTCGAGCCATACGACGTTTTCGCTGGAGACTGGCACACCGCCGTGGTCTGACACTACGACTACAGCTGCCCCTTCTTTCTTCGCAGCTTCAAACACCCTTTTCAGAGCTTTCAGTATGTGCCACAGCTCGGCCTCGTACTCCTCGGAGTCTGGCGAGTTCTCATGGAGAACATTGTCTAGGCTGGGGAGATAAGCAGTTACTAAGACCCTCCCCTTCTCCCTTAGAGCTTTAGATACTTTCACGGAGAAATCGCCGAGCGATACTATGCTTTTATTCTCTACCCCGGAATATACGAGCTTCGTGAACTCTGTGTCCTTAACAGAGGCCGGGATGTAAGAGTATATCTTAACACCCTCCATGAGCAGCTTCGTGAAGGGGGTCTTAACGTCGAAGATTTCTGAGGGTTTCCTAGCAGCTTCCTTCAGCTGATCTCTAAAGCCCCCTACGGCTGGCTTCATGCCTAAAACCTTAACTACGGAGCCCAGCTCCTTAATCCACAATTTATAGCCGAGTACTCCGTGCTCGCCGGGGTATTGAGCCGAAGTTAAGGAGGCTATAGCTGTAGCCGTAGTTGAGGGGGCTACGGAAGTTACGGGGTAAACCTCTACGCCCATCTCCAGTAGTTCGTCGAGAGTTTCACCCCCCATCTTAATTAGCTGGTAGTATCCCAAGGCGTCAACCACTATGAAGGCTATCTTATTGCAGTCGGCTAGCGATACCCTATCGATAAGGTCGCAGTAAGGCGCAGTCACGTTAGCGCCTAGTGAAGAGTAAATTGTCCCTGCAACTTCAACAATACTATACCGTCCGTACTGAGGCGTAACTACGCCTTCAAGCCAGCTACTCTCTATGTATTTCTCCGCTAACCCCTCATTAAGCAAATCCTTATCACCACTGAGCATTTATTGACTGCGCGTGAAGCCTATGTTTCTATCGGCCGACGCTAACTCTTAACTCTCTGTCAATAGGTGCTAAGCACTTTTATTGAGGAGTAGCGTAGTCATTATGGGTACTGGGTAATGCGTACGCTACCCTTCGCGGCGTTCGTAGGCCTAGAGGAGTTGAAAAAGGCTTTATTAGCCTTAGCCGTAGACCCGAGTATAGGCGGCCTTCTTATATCTGGCCCTAAGGGTACCGGTAAGTCTAGTATTGTTAGGGCTTTCGCCGAGCTCTTACCCGAGATAGAGGTAGTCGCGGGCTGTCCCTTCAACTGCGACCCCTACAGGGTAGACCTGATGTGCGATGTCTGTAGGTCTAGGGTGGAGAGGGGGGAGAAGATACCTATAGCTAAGGTGAAGATGAGAGTCGTGGATCTACCCGTGGGCGCCACGGAGGACATGGTGTTAGGCACGATAAACCTTGAGAGGACGCTTAAGGAGGGGCGCTTGGTATTCGAGCCCGGCCTCCTCGGAAAAGCGAATAGGCAGATACTCTATATAGATGAGGTCAACCTGCTCCCCGACCACTTGGTAGACGCCATACTGGACGCCGCAGCGTCGGGTTGGAACGTCGTGGAGAGGGAGGGTATTTCCCTGAAGCACCCGTCGCGTTTCATACTGATAGGTACTATGAACCCGGAGGAGGGCGAGCTCAGGCCGCAACTCCTAGATAGGTTCGCCGTGGGGGTGAATATAGACACTATTAGAGACCCCAAGCTTAGGGCCGAGATAGTAAGGAGAAATCTAGAGTTTGAGAGGGATCCTCAGGCCTTCGCCGAGAAGTGGAGGTGGAAGCAGGAGGAAATCAAAAAATCAATAGAGAACGCAAAGTCTATACTACCCTCAGTAAAAGTCCCGGAACAAGTGCTGAACTCCGTGGTTAAAACCTGCGCCCTACTGGAGGTTGACGGTTACAGGCCGGATATAACGGCGGTAAAAGTGGCTAAAGCCCTAGCCGCGCTCGAGGGAAGATACGTAGTAACCCACGAGGACGCTTTCATTGGCCTATACTTATCGCTAGCTCACAGGACGAGGGCTGGCGGCCTCAAACCACCTGCTTCTAAAGAGGAGATTACAGCCGCCTATTCTGAAACCGCCCCTAGGGGTAAGATCGCCGTAAAGATCGGGAGGGCTAAGGAGAGGGAGAGGGGCGGCAAATTTTTTCTTCGCTGAGTACGGGGGTAAAATCTCGCCTTTAAAGCGGTGGTTAGGCATACTAATCGTAGTATTGTCGTTCTTCCTCCTATTAGCGATAAGCCCCCTAATGGCCCTTTTCTTCCTACTCTTGTGGTTGCTCCTCGATGCTTTAATGAACAGGAGGAAAATCTACTCTGGCGGTAGGCAGCTCTTCGTGTCTAAGAAAGCCGTGTTTGTGAGCTTTAACGTCTTACCCAAAAAGAAGGATGAGATGCCCTATCTAAGCCGAGGGTTGAGGGTGTTAAGCGCCAATATAACGAAGAGCGGCTTACTCGAACTAGCGATAAATGTCACCAGGAGAACGGCCAGGTCTAGGGGTAGGAGGAAAGGGAAGGGCAGGGGGAGGGCGGTAGACTTCAAAATCCCGCGAGCTAAGAACTTCAAGATCGCCTTAGCGCCAACCTTAAGGAGAGCGGCTTCTCTGAGACACTGGCCTAAATTGCTCTGGGAAGACTTAAGGGAGCCTATAATAGAGGGTAGGGAGCGCGTGTCGATAATCATCGTTCTGGATTCAAGCGCGTCTATGATGCACTCGGTGACGGGGGTAATTTCGGCTCTAGAGGCTATAAAGAAGGAAGCCCTAAGGTACAGAGATAGGGTATCTCTAGTCGTCTGTAAGGGCTTCGGAGCTGCGGTCGTCCAGCACCCGACGACCAACTTCAACCTAGTTATAAACAAGCTTTCTAGAATCGGTATGTCCGACTTCACCCCGCTGGCCTCAGGCATGTACAAGGGGTATCTCTTAGCTCTAAACGAGATGAGGAGGGGCTACACGCCTATAATCGTCATAATAAGCGATGGGAATGTGAACGTCCCGATGGCCAGGAGGATAGGCAGGACTTTCCACTTCATAGACCCGGCTGTCCAGAGCGTACTGGACGTAGCCGAACAAATAGCCCGCTCCCACATAGACACCTTAGTCGTGAATACCAGACACAGGGAAATACTCTACGAGAGCGTGGGCCACACGTTGACAGGAACTGAAGTACTGATACGGGTAGCCAGGATAACTAAGGGCAACTACATCGGAATAACGTGATTTAACTAATTGCGCCACCCCTCTCCGTCACTTGGGGAATTAAACTTTTTAACGAGAAAATAACCGCTCACTTTAGCCTATACAGCGAAGAGACACAGAGGCGGAGCGGCTTTGGCGGAAACAGGGTCAGTAACAGTCAGCATAGCGATTTCGATGGCTCTCTCGGCGCCTATAGCGCACATAAGTATAAAGAAGGGATACTTGACCAAGGACGGAGTACTAGCATCGCTACTCGTAGCAGTAGCGGCCGCCTTTACGGGTCTTCGCAGCTTCATCTACATCTTCGCATTCTTCATATCGTCCTCCATGTTAACGTATATCGGCTATAAGACGAAGCAAACGAGGGGCTCTGCTGAGAAGAGTGGGGGAAGGACGTGGAGGCAGGTCTTTGGGGCAGGTGGAGTGGGTAGTCTATTCTTCGTGCTGTCTTTCATCGCCCATTATCTAGGGTTCAACGAGTGGGCTAAGTACTCCCTACTAACCGCCCTTGTAGTGTTCGCGGCTAGTACTGCGGATACGTGGGCTGCCGAGATAGGCTCTCTGAGTAAGAAAGAGCCACGCCTAGTTGTTAAGCCCTGGGTAAAAGTATGCCCCGGTACTTCTGGCGGCGTAACCATGCTGGGAGAGCTAGCATCTATTAGCGGTGCTGCCTTCATGGGCTTTGTAGCGGCAATACTAACATCACTAGTAAACTTCATACACTACGGGACGTGGTCGGCCCTAACTCTCAGCCCACTCATAACGTTCGCCTTTATAACTTCACTCGGCTGGCTCGGCGAATTCCTAGACAGTATCGTGGGTGCCACGTTACAGGCTAAGTACTACTGCCCTGAATGTGGCACGTTAACGGATAAGGAGGTTCACATATGTGGATCTCCCACTCAGTTTCATAGCGGTTTTAAGTTCATTGGAAATGAGTCAACGAACGTTATAGCTACCTCTATTCTGGCTCTCGTATCCCTAGCTTTAGCTTACTCTCTCAATCTTTAAGCTCACGTCGCCTAAACCTAAATACTCCCTGAACTGGCAGGCCTTACATACCTCCGAGGAGGAGGGCTCTCCACATACCTTACAGAGCTGAGGAGTAGTTTTCCTTACTACGCGGGAGAGCAGGCGGGAGTACAGTAAGCTGGACGCTATGATTCTATATTTAACTCCTGGTTTTTCATCTTCAAGCCTGTTGAGTTCCCTCCTAACCCTGTGCCTAGCCGAGTAGACGACGTAGGGGCACTCTACGAAGGGGGTCTTTAAGCCTCTAATCAACGAGTAGACGAGGCTCTCTTTCTCCGGGGTGAAGAATAGAGGTTTAATCCGCGTCACCAGCTTCTCGTGCCCTCCCCTAGATACTGGCCACTCCCTCACTATGTTTGGTATCCCGCTCCGCGCTACGTTCATCACGAATACCTGTGCTTCATCGTCCAGGTTATGCCCCGTCGCCACCTTATTGGCTCCCAATTCTCTAGCGGCTAGGTTGATCAGGTAACGCCTAAAAACCCCACATATCCCGCAGGGCTTATAGACCATTCCTTTGCTCTTAAGTACGTTTACCATCTCGTCTAGAGTGGCTCCTAGGCTTTTCTTAAAGGATATCACGTACAACTCTACGCCTATTTTCCTTGCGACTGAAACTAGGGCGTCGAGCTTGTATTCCCTATACCCGCTTATCCCCTCATCTATGGCTAGGGCGAAGACGCTGTAGCCAAACTCTTCGGAGAACTTCTCCATTAGGTATAGGGTTACGAGGCTATCCTTCCCCCCAGAGGTAGCCACAGCCACTACGTCGCCTTTATCGACCATGTCGAACCTGACTAACATCTGCCTAAATCTTCTCTCGAAAAACTCGGAGAAATGGTCCGCACAGAGAGGCTTGTCGAGGTAGCCGACCCTTATTACCGCTCGTTTACCGCAGAGGGCGCAGCTAACCACCTGACACCACCGAGTAAAGCTCTATGAAGTCTCCGTCCTCGATTTCCTCCTCCTCTGTTACCACTTCGCCGTTCTTAGCGGCAACAACCTCAACGGGGTTCAGCGAGAGGAGCCTAATCACTCTCTCGATAGTCGACCCTCTGGGCACTCTCACTACTTTGTCCTCTCTGCCGAAAACTCTTATCTTCACGGTTACTAGTTCCTCTCCTGCTAGAGGCTCCACTTCGGTAACCACCCTTCCTCCTCGTATGTGACCGGGTTTACCTTGATATAGCCCAGCTGTATAAACGTGTCCTCATCTATCTCTGCTTTAGTGTAAAGCGTTAGCTGACCGTTGCGTAGGTCTACGTCCTTAATTATACCGAGCCCCTTGAACATCTTCTCCCTATCACCTAGCCCCACCAGGACGTGTCTCAATAGGCCTTGGTCGAACACCCTGACATTCTTAACGCCAACGGCTTCTTTCACCCTATCAGCACACCCAGGTCTGGGAGGGTAGGCCGTTATTATGACCAGTGAGTCCACGCTCTCCTCAGCCCACAAAATTTCGGAGCCTACTAAGCCCTGCAAATTCATTATTTCCTCCTGCCCTAACCTCCTACCTGTCCACAGGAATGAATAGGTAACGCCTAAGTCCTTTACGTTCACCTTCCTATCTTGGGCTCCGGCGAAATGTCGGGCGTAAGAGATAGCGCGAATAATTCTTCTTTCCTCGCGCGTCCTAGTCCTGGTTTGTGCCGACTTCAGCCTGACGACCTCGTACGCTCTCTCCATGAACTTTAGGAGATGCTCCAGCTCCCCGGAGGACTGGATTGCTATGACTAGGTCGGGCCTAAAGGATATTGTCTTGGATATCTTCAGGTCTCTTCCTTCTGGCCCATCCACCCACCCCGTCGTGTTCACAATTACTACGTCGGCTTTGGACAGGCCTATCTGCGTGAGGTAGGAGACAGCGGCCACGCATCTATGCAGCAGGCCTGAGGGGGACGTCGTACCTATGAAAACTCCATCGTACAGGTTAACTTCGCTTAGCATAATCACAGGTTTCGAGGGGAAGCCCAGCCCTATAGTGGTAGGCGGGCCTACATCGCTCTGCCCCGGATCAGCGTCTATAATCCCTACCCTCCTGCCACGTTTTAACAGTTTATTCGCGGCGTAGGTTATGAAGCCGCTCTTACCGACGTCGAGACTTCCTAAAACTAAGACCCTGCTGGCTCCTGCCAGTATCTCCTCCACAGCTGCGCCCCAATCCTCGGGAATTGTCCGCCCAGAAGTACAGCTAACCCTCCCATTCCTGACCTCTAAGACTCCCCCCTCAGGCGAGTAGAAGGGGGCTACCTTTAGGGGGTCTACGTGTGCCGTAAACCCTTCGGCGGCTTCCACCCCGAATACCTCGAACTTTCCCTCCACGACTCTAATTTCCGCGTAGCCTTCGACCAGAGCCGTCTCGTTTTTCTCGACGATCACTCTCACGGGCTACTCACCACTCGGAATACTTTAGGAGAGCCGCTCTTAATATCAAAGGGAAAACACGTAATTATACGCGTCGCCGCTAGATAGTGGTGTCTGTTATGGGCCGGGAGCTGTTCCAGAAGAAGCTGTACACGGTCAGGATAGGGAAGAAAGAGATTACAGAGGGAGTAATCAGGGAGATAGACCACGCGTTAGACAAACACGGCGCCGTTAAAGTTAAGATGTTGAGGAGCTTCAGGGAGGCTACGGGCGCCGATAGGAGGGAGGTAGCCGAGGAAGTAGCCAGACTAGTGAACGCCCGCCTAGTAGGTGTTAGAGGCTTCACTTTCATATTAGTGAGAGAGAAGAGGCGGAAGAAATGAAGGCGTACATCCACCCCACGGCAGTCGTAGAGGAGGGTGCTGAGATAGGGGAAGGCACCAGAATCTGGCACTTCGTACACGTGAGGAAAGGCGCCAAGATAGGCAGGAACTGCAACGTAGGGAAGGGGGTGTACATCGACGTAGATGCTAAGATAGGCGATAACGTGAAGATACAGAACTTTGTCTCCGTGTACAGGGGGGTAGAGGTATCTGACGGAGCGTTCCTAGGTCCCTCGGCCACGCTTACCAACGACCTGTACCCACGCTCGGAGTCGCCCTCCTGGGAGGTGGTACCCACCAAGATAGGTAAGGGGGCGAGTATAGGGGCCAACGCTACGATTATCTGTGGGGTGGAGATAGGGGACTACGCCATGGTGGGCGCTGGTGCTGTGGTTACTAAGGACGTCCCCCCACACGGCTTGGTGTACGGGTCTCCCGCAAGACTGAGAGGATTCGTGTGCTACTGCGGGCGTCCTCTGAAGTCCCCCGTAGATATCAGAGAGGGCTACGTGGTTTACAAGTGTAAGTACTGCGGTAAGGAGGTCAGAGTAGGGAGAGAGCACTACATCAGGATGATCGTGGAGAGGTCGAGGCGCTAGTAGAGTGCTAAGGCCATTTTAACGTTAGCCAGAGTCCCGAAGTCGTAAACGCCAGCCTCTATATCCACCACGTAGACCCTGTAAAGGTCTATATTAGAGGCTCTCAGTATCGGGGACAGTAGCCTCGCGGGTTCGGTTAGGTTTACCTCGGTACCGGGCATTAAAGGCGAGAGGGCTGGCAATACTATGACGTCCCTACCCTCGAAGTTGCCTTTCAGGAAACACTTAAACTTCATTTTGATACCTAGCTCGTCCCTGAACAGGATGGCCGGGTGCTCATGACCGATAATCAGGGTTTTAACGCCCTCCGAGAGCACCTCAGGGCTCGGCGGCTTGTGCCCGTGTATAAACGCGTAGCCCTCCTCTACGAGGGCGGGATCGTGCAAGGGGACTTCTAACCTTTTAAGTATCGGGATCAGGAAGTTGTCGTGGTTCCCCCTGACCACTTCGACCCTAACCCCTCTGTCCTTAAGCCACGAGAACAGGTCTAATACCTCCCTCCACTCCTGCCTCAAAGCGCTGCCGAACTCGTGCTTCACGTCGCCCAGTATGATAAGCCTAGAGGTCTTAGTCTGATCGAGCATTAAACCCAATAACCGCTTGATGGTTTTCAGTTGGACGGGGGGTACGTATATTCCCTGTTCCGATAGGGCCTCTTCGTAGCCTAGATGTAAGTCTGCAACCAGTAACGCGTCTAAGTCCCTAACGTAAAGCCCAAGACCTACAATCCACAGGTTCTCATCTATATTCATCCTCGGCAGCTCTTTCACCATGTAGTAACTCCCCTGAGCCCGGTACTACTATGTATCCAAGTACTTTTTATCCGAGCTTCACATAAAAATACCTCGAAACCGCTTAACTTGACCCTCCTCTCCTGTAAAGATTTTTCAAAAAGAATAGAGCGAGCAACCTAATGAGAGAATAGCAAAAAATAAATTGAAGGCTGTGCTTTTCACACTTGAACAGCCATGCAACCAAGACTTCACATACAAGGTCTAGACCTTCTGCGGAAATCCATAATCATAAGCGTTGTCGGCTCTATTCTGGTCGCTATTGGCTCCGCACTGGCTGGTTTCGGTATGTTCGTTATGAGTCCTCAAGCGGCACTTGGCGCTGCGATGGGTATGGCATATATCGTTATGATTCTTGGAACACTAGTTAATTTAGCTGCATGGTACTTCCAGTTCAATGGCTGGGATAGGCTCTGCAGGACTAGGGTAGAGGGTTTCTTCTGCACGACTTACACAGCCGTTAAGTGGGGTATGCTCATAGGGCTAATCCTAACCCTACTCGGGAGCATCGTTATGTACACTTCCCTATCCGCGGTCACGCGGCCTAGACCACCGAGACCGGGCATGCCCTTCGGAGGATACGGGGCAATGGGTACTATGATGTTAGCGGGGGCTCTAAGCGGCTTAGGAGGTCTCATTAATTTAATAGTAGTAATCATCGTGCTTATAGCCTACTTTAAGGTTTCCGACATCTATAACGCACCGAACGTCAAGTGGGGAGCCATATTACTAGTCGTCGGAGCGTTACTAGCCTTCATAGGAATAGGAGTGATCATATCGATAATAGGGTTAATACTCTTATACATCGGCCTCGGAGACGCCATTAGAAACGTACAGAGAGGTCTGATAGGGAGGCCTCCGCCTCCCCCGCC
>CAZFWY010000010.1:14473-25837 GCA_964522715.1 uncultured Thermofilaceae archaeon
GTACAGAGAGGTTCGATAAGAGCTCGGCTTCTCCCACCGCCCCCACCGCCAGTTTAAAATTATCTCCTCTTTTTTAACTCTTATATTTTATAGGGTTTCAGTTTTTTAATAGAACTCATAACTAACCTGATGAAGCTGTCTACTCTCCTGCTCGGAATGCCCTTCTCCTCTAAGTCTTCCTTTATGTAGGCTTCTACCAACCTGTAACTTTTGAACTTCTCGTTAAGCCTCCTCCACGGTAATCCCTTTAGAGCCTTTGCCAATTCCTCGTCGTAGGGGAGCAGGCCTTTAAGCATGAGGAAAGCTATGCTCGGATAACCTAGGTACCCCCTATATACGGATCCGTTATCGTCCGAGGTTATTCCCCTCCCGCCGTCCCACTTGACTGTGTATTCCCTGTCCCCTTCGGAGCTAACTACTTTTGCCTCCTTCTCCCCCACCATTTTTATCCTTCCATCCGCTATAGCCCCCAGGGCTTCCAGAACCTTAATCCTCGGGGGTAGCTTCCAGTACTCGGGCACTCCTCCCACCTGTTTACTATTCTTCTCGAAGGACTTTAAAGGTTACCTTAGGCCACATCTACTTCTTCAACCCTTAACAGCCTGATGACGCCTATAGACATGAACACTAGCACGCCCGCCACTACGACGAACCAGAGGAGGTAGGGTGATAGCGTTATTACCCCTTCATCTACGCTCCTAGAGATGAAACAACCACCAGATTCTCTAAGTACTACGCCACGTACCTCGTAGCTGAGAGTCAGCCTCCCCCCAAGTATAAGGCTTGCTATTTCGAGGGGGCCTAGCCTAACTTCTCTCTCCCCGTTTCTGAGAACTGTAGGTCCTATGTTCCCCTCAAGCCCTACTATCTCGCACCCCTTTGGGACAACTACCTTCGCCTCTAATACCGGTATCAGTGGGAAGCCCAGGAGGGACAGGGGAGAGCCCCACTCAACTTTTACTTCGTCTACCCCTGGTGCGCAGGTCTTAGCGTGTGACGCTATTAACTTCGAGTCTGTTATACATAGCAGGCAGAATTCGGTATTCTCCGGGCCAGGCGCAGCCCGACTCGACACGTTCCCTCGAAGAGCTACGCAGTTAGGGGGCAGAGACTCCCCGGGCGTGAAGTAACTAACTCCCCCGTTTTCTAAGGGTATATTCACCTTGATGGTGTTATTCCACATCTCCCCCGCCCCGCCCTCGCCAAAGCCCGTTGGACTGCAAGTAATGGACATATTACACCCGGGCGGCACGTAGACGCAAACAGATACTCCCCCCTCAGTTATCTCGTAGCATCCTCTTGTGAGTAAGACCTGCCCGCCAGCCGTGCAGTTAAGGAGCATGTAAAGAGTCCCGGAGTTACACGGAATAGAGAGATTTGCGCAGGGGGGTGGTAGCGCCCACGTCTCCCCAACTGATACCAGCATAGTCAAGATAACCAATACGTAGATCAGCGACGAGGCGCGGCGCATCCATACATCACCGACAGGAAAAGTTTGCTTTTCTCGCTATTTACGGTTATCCTTTGAAGGAATATTTTATTGGCTGACCCCCTCGGTTATTAGTAGAGCGCCTCTGGGACAGTGATGAGATTGCTGGGGAGATACAAGGTTTACAGGGCGTGGGTTGAGCCAGGATCTGGAGCAGCTTTAGCCGTGAGTACTATGGTAGCCGCCAATAACCTCGTTAAGAGGTGTCTCTTACTAGCTGCGGGTCCAAGAACCCTCAAAGACCAAGCAGCTGGTCTCGCCTCGAGGATGATCATAGCCGCCTTGCAGAGCATGACCTACGGGGTAGACCCGATACGCGACCTTACCCGTATGAAGGTTTACGGGGCTGTACTGGTGTGCGTGGGGGGTAAATGTTACGCGGATCCAGGGCCGGGAGGATACATAAGGGTGGGCAGGAGGGAGGTCGATAAGCCCTCTAAGTTCGAGCTGAAGAGAGGGAGTATAACGGTTTCCTACGGAGACACGGCAGCCGCAGCCGACTACGGACGGCGCGCTGGACTTGAAAAAGGTGTTAAAACGTTTCACGTGGACACGTTTCTGGGCAGGAGGAAGAACAACGAGGACGCAGGGCTGGTTTCCTCGGTGCGTATATCCTACAACTCCTCTCTCACAAATGTCATAGTTGGTGTAGTGGCAGACGGAGCAGGGGGACTCAAGGCTGGTGAGAGGGCTAGTAACTCGGCCGTAGCCAGCTTCTACAGTAGCATATTATCATCTTATTTAGAGGGGGCCAGGCTGAACGAGTGCGTTTACCGGGCGGTTCTAGACGCTAACAGCGCGGTTATACTCTCTATGGAGGAGGTGGGGAGGCAGATTGCGACTACGTTAACCGGGGGGTTAATAGACGGTGAAGACTTAGCGCTAGCGCACGTCGGGGACAGCAGAGCCTATATCGTGGATCACGTGAGGGGACTGGCTAGGAGGATAACCGAGGACCACAAAGCGAGCCCTGGCAGTCACGTAATTACGCGCGCCTTAGGACTGGAAAGGGAGGTGAAAGCCGACATAATAAGTGCTAGGTTACCCCCGAGCCACACGTTACTACTCTGCACAGACGGGGTTACAGACGTTATTCGCGACGCCGAAATAGGGGTTCTAGCGAGAAGCAACTTTAACCCTAAGAATCTAGCTAGAGCCATTTTATCCCTAGTAAAGTCTAGAGGGGCTCCCGACAACGCTACGCTAGCGCTGGTCTCTAATGGTTTACCCTTTAAGTGAGGGCTGGGTCAGAGCTCAGTAGGCACGTCATTCATCGGAGCTTTCCACCTTCGTCATCCCCGCTATACTTATCTTTAGGAGTCTTAAATGATTCGTGGTGCCCATTTTGCAGGTGACTATACGCGTAGACCCTTCCATCTTAAAGGTTGGCTATGCCTTTCTCGCCTACGCTGAAGTCAGAGGTGTGAGAGTTGTTAAAGCTAGTCCTGAGGCCAATGAAGAACTCAGGAAGGCCGAGGAAGAGGTTAGGAAGAGGTACAAGTTAGAGGAGCTTAAGGACCACGAGACGGTGAGGGCCTTCAGGAAGTTTTACTGGAGGCTAGGCATAGACCCTACTAAGCAGAGACCAGCCTCCGAGGCGCTCGTAAGGAGGGTGTTAAGGGGTAGGAAGATGCCGAGGATAAACAACGTGGTGGACGCTGGCAACGTAGTCTCTCTGCTAACCCTAATCCCTATAGGCATATACGACTTGGGCAGGGTTAAAGGGAACCTAGTCCTTAGGACGGCTGTGGAGGGGGAGAGATTCACGCCTATAGGCGGCAGAGAGGAGGTCTTAACGCCCAGCCAGATAGTGCTGGCAGACGAGGAGAAAATATTGCACGTATTCCCCCACAGGGACTCCGTGCATACCATGGTTAGGGAGGATACTAAAGACGTGTTGGTAGTTGCTTGCGGCGTAGAGGGAGTAAGGGAAGACACGGTCGTCGAGGCTGCGCGAAAAACAGCTATACTGGTTTCAAAACTCGCTGGCGGTGTTCCGAGCGAGGTAAGGGTAGCGACGCCCTAACTACTTGAACAACCACTTTTCCTCTGGCATTGCCAGGCTCCTAGCCGTGTCGTTACTCCACTCGTAGTTTAAACCCCTGATTATGGCGACCGGTATACCCTCTCCCCCGCTACCCTTCACCAGCTCGGCGGCCGACGCGACCTCGTCGGCTATCGCTATCCTCTTCACCCTCAGAACGTAGCCTTTAATGTCCGCAGTCCCCCTGTAGTCCTTAAAGGCCGGGAATCCCGAGAGTCCTATCGCGACGTCTATCTGCCCCTCTCTCAGAGGCCTGCCGTGAGTATCGGTTATGACCACAGCCACCCTCTTGCCCGTCACCCTCTCTATTCTCTCCCTGATTCTACGCGCCGAAGCGTCGGGGTCTACCGGTAAGAGGAGAACTACGTCCCCTGTACCCTTAACGTTAGACCTGTCCACACCCGCGTTGGCGCATACGAACCCGTGCCGGGTCTCAACTATCAAGTGGTTCCTAGCCACCTTAACGACCCTCCTACTCTCCCTAAGAATAACCTCGACTAACCTCGGATCTTTCCCCGTGGCCTCAGCCAGGCGCCTAGCCTCCTCGCTTACTTCCACTTTGCTGAGTTCTACGTACCTCCCTTCAGCCTTGGACACTGCCTTAGAAACGACAACTACAACGTCTCCATCCTTTATCCCCACTCCCTCTCTCTCAGCGGCTTCGCAGATAATCCTGGCTAAATCATCGCCTGGCCCAATCTCCGGTATAGTAGTTAAACCGTAAATCCTGATCTCGCGTGGCATTACTATCAGCGCCCTTAAGGCTTAAACCTCTTCTCAGCTATTGAGTACAGGTCTCCCCCCACGTGCATTAACGGGCTCACGCCCTCCACGTAGACTCCACCAACGAATAAGTCCTTCCTAGCGTAGCACTCCACGACCTTCCCTATGAATAACACGTGGTCTCCAGCCTCTACCTTCTTATAGACCTCGCACTCCAGCACGGCTAGGGAGTCGAGTAGTACGGGTACGTCCAGCCTCCTACCCCTACCTATCTTAACCCCCTTCTCCTTTAGCGCTCTGAGCTTATCCTTACTCCTCCCAGAGATAGTGCCGACGTAATCCACGCACCACAAGAGGTCTTCGCCCGGCACGTTGAGCGCAAAAACGCCTGACCTCACGAGGAGTTCGTAGGTGAACCTCTCAGGGGCTATCGACACCGCTACTAGTGGGGGGTCGAACGACACGGGGGTAACCCAGCTGGCAGACATAGCGTTATCTCTCTCCCCCAGCCTAGTGGTCACTATGACGACCGGTCTCGGGTGGAGGAGTCTGTACGCCCTACTCACAGGCAAAACCGAAAACCTTTCCTCCACGGGGCCCACCTCTCCCTCTACGCGTAAAAATAATGGTGAACAATATAAACCTGCAATTAATGCTACTAATCGGCTGGAGGTGCCAGTACATGGTAACAAAGCCAACTCTATTCAGGGAAGAGGAGGAAGAGTGGGAGGAGGAAGAAGAGGAGTGGTTAGAGGAGGAAGAATGGGAGGAACTCGAGGAGTGGGAGGAAGAAGAGGAAGAATGGGAGGAAGAAGAAGAGGAAGGTGAAGAATAAAAGGGGAAATTTATATTCCTAATATTTTAACTGGTGCTGGCTATTCTTTATTGGTTAAAAGTTACTCTTTATAAGTGGGCAGGCTAACTTTTCCTAGCCTATGGCTATTACCTACGCGACGCGCGAGTACACCAAGCAGGAGGTATTAAGAGTCCTTAACCCTCTAGTAGCAGAGTGGTTCGACTCTAAGTTTGAGGACCTCACTCCCCCCCAGAAGTACGGGCTAATACCGATAAAAGAGGGCAAGAACGTACTCATCTCAAGCCCCACAGGTACCGGTAAGACGCTGACAGCGTTCCTGATGATCATAAGCGAGCTATTCGACCTAGCGCAGAAAGGGGAGCTGGAGGATAGAGTATACGCGGTATACGTGTCGCCTCTGAGAGCCTTAAACAACGATATCTACAGAAACCTGGAGGAGCCCCTTCGGGAGATATACGAGCTAGCCAAGTCTAAGGGTTTAGAAATACCCGAGGTTAGGCATGCGGTCAGAACGGGCGATACCCCGCCTCACGTGAAGCAGAGGATGCTGGTTAAACCCCCGCATATACTGATAACGACTCCGGAGTCCTTAGCCATAGTCCTCGTAGCGCCTAAGTTCAGGGAAAAGCTCAGAGGGGTTAGGTGGGTCATAGTGGACGAGATACACAGCTTAGCGGAGAACAAGCGCGGTGTCCACCTATCCCTATCCTTGGAGAGGCTCCAAGAACTAGTTGGGAGGCCTTTCGCCAGGATAGGTCTCTCGGCGACTATCAACCCCTTAGAGGAGGTGGCTAAGTTCCTCGTCGGCTACGAGAACGGGAAGCTGAGGGACTGCGTAATAGTTGACGCCCGCTATGTTAAGCGTAAGAGGATTAGGGTAGTGTCCCCCGTACCCGACCTCATTCACACGCCCACGGATGTGGTTAGCCACAAGCTCTACGAAACCCTGTACGAAATCGTGAAGAAGCACAGGACTACCCTGGTCTTCACCAATACTAGAAGCGGCACTGAGAGGGTAGTATTCCACCTCAAACAGGTCGCTAGGGAGAGGGGCGGCCTGTCGGAGGATAAAATAGCCGCTCACCACGGCTCTCTTTCGAGGGGGGTTAGGCACAGCGTAGAGGAGAGGCTGAAGAGGGGGGAGCTGAAGTGTATTGTGAGTAGTACTAGTCTGGAGCTCGGCATAGACATAGGCTACATAGACGTAGTGGTTCAGATAGGCTCCCCGAAGTCCGTTACCCGTTGCCTACAGAGGATAGGGAGGAGCGGGCACAAGTTACACGAAACCAGCAAAGGAGTTATGCTCTGCGTGGATAGGGATGATCTAGTAGAGGTCTCGGTGATGGTTAGGGAGGCTTATAAGGGGCATCTGGACAGGATACGCATACCGGAGAACGCTCTGGACGTCCTGGCCCAGCACCTAGCGGGTATGGCGGTCGAGAAGAAGTGGAGGATAGAGGACGCCTACAGGTTAGTCACTAGGAGCTACTGCTACAGGAACCTTCCACGCGAGACCTTTATGAGAGTGTTAAGGTACCTGGCGGGTATGTACACGACGCTTGAAAACTACAAGGTCTACGGGAAAATATGGATGGACGAGGAGGAGGGAGTATTCGGTAGGAGGGGCAAGTACGCGCGGGTTATATACGCGCTCAACGTGGGCACGATACCAGAGGAAGTTAAGGTTAAGGTTTTCACGACGAACGGGAGGTACGTAGGCAACATAGAGGAGGCGTTCTTAGAGCGCCTAATACCCGGGGACAGGTTCGTCCTGGGAGGCAAAGTCTACGAGTACGTCAAGAGTAGGGGGTTCAAAGCCTGGGTTAAGCCAGCCTTTTCCTCGAAACCGACGGTACCCAGCTGGTTCAGCGAAATGCTACCCCTAAGCTACGACCTAGCCATCAAGATAGGCGAGTTCAGGAAGAACATGTTCAAGTGGTTGGAGGAGGGTAGGCCCAAGGAAAGCGTGATACGCTACCTGAAGAGGCACTGCAGGGTAGACGACAACTCGGCCAACGCCATATACGAGTACTTCAAGGAGCAATACCTATACCTAAAACTACTGGGAATAAGAGACTACCCGGCCCACGACGTAATACTGGTAGAGTACTACGTTGACGAGGGCGGCAAAACCTGGCAGATATTCCACACCCTATACGGCAGGAGGACTAATGACGCCCTTTCAAGAGCCCTAGCCTACCTAGCCGTGAAGAAAGCTAGAAGTAACATAGGCATAGCGGTACACGATAACGGGTTCGCCCTGATATACCCCAGAGGGGTTAGAAGCTTCGTAGACATTAGGGAGCTAAAAAGCAGCGAGATAGACAACGTCCTAAGGAAGGCCCTAAGAAACACTGAGCTACTCAAGAGGAGATTCCGTCATGTAGCCAATAGAGGGCTAATGGTACTCAGAAACTATAAGGGGCACGAGATAAGCCTCACGAAGCAGCAGCTAAGCGCCACTACCCTCCTAAGAGTAGTCAGACAGCTAGATCACTTCCCACTCCTCGAAGAGGCCTACAGAGAAATACTGGAAGACTACATGGACATAAAACACGCCAAAGAAGTCCTAAGAGGAATAGAAAAAGGAAAGATAAAAGTAGTACACGCACCGCCTCAACCAGTACCATCACCCTTCGCCCACAACATCGTGCTCGCCGGGCTGAGCGACGTAGTCCTAATGGAGGACAGGAGAGCAATACTAGAGAAATTCCACGAAATGGTACTAAACAAAATAACTTCTAAAGCCGTAGTGTAGGGGAGAACAAGGCGGCTCCGTGTATCCGCCAGTTGATCGCGGCCAGCACTGGGTTTCACCCTCTCCGCGGGTGGCGGTAGGCCGCGTCTCATTCTGTGAGCGGCACGGAGCCGTGTTATTTTACTACTCCTTCGATATAAAGTTTAACGTGTAAATATATAAGAGAAGATCCTCTACTTACGCGGAGGCATGGAAATAAAGGAGTATTTTTTGCCTAAATTAAAATTTCTTCATGGTAGTCTTTACTTAATTAAAACTCACTGTCACTGCCAGCTGGGATCACCACAAGATATAAAAGTCGTCGTAGTCGCCTTGGGGCTCCTCCCAGTATACCTCTACCTTACTTACTCTGGCGAGTGGCGGGCCTTTATGACACCACTCAATAGCTCTCTTGACTTTCTCCTCTTCTCCCTCAAATACGGCCTCTACCCGTCCGTCGGGTAGATTTCTCACGAAGCCCTTAAGGCCTAGGCTCTTGGCAACCCTCCTAGTGTTAGCCCTGAAGAATACCCCCTGTACCCACCCGCTGATGAATACGTGTGCCCTGACTACGCCCATACCCACCCCCTATTTCTAAGACTTCCCCCCTAAAAACTTCTCTAAGGTTCCCTCCTTCTCTCCCCCATTTCCTCCACTCTCTGGTGATACCTCGCTCACTATGTACGGGGTTAAGTCGACCAGTTCAGAAGTGCTAGACCACTCTGTAGCCCAGTCTACGTCTTTACCCCCTAGGCTCACACCGTAGATTTCGGGGAAGTGGTGAACTTTGACTATCGCCGGTAGGGGGGCGGCTGGGCCCGATACCAAGGCTTCTCCCGTTCCGAGCCCTGAGAGTCCCTCGACCATCTCGTTCATTATGTCCTCCATGCTGCGCATGATGTGCCTTTGGTCCTCGGGGTTAGAGGTTCTTAGGGCTATCAGGGTGCCGCATTGGGCTAACAAAGTCTGGGACAATTCTCTGGGTCTCTGGCTGACCACGCCCAGTCCGACCCCGAACTTCCGCCCCTCTTTAGCTATCTTTTCCAGTATGTCGCGAGCTGGGCTCCACTTACCCTGGGGGGCGTAAGCGTGGGCCTCTTCAACTATTATCAGTACTGGTATTCTATGCCCGGCGAGGACGCTCGCCCCTATAACTCTCCATAGAGACCTGAGTATTGTAGCGGCTGTAGAAGCTTGTGCCTCACTTGGAAGACCTCCTAGTGCTATTATGTTAATTCCGGGCTTTAACATGTCCCCGAATATCTTCAAGTACGTTTTCACGCTTCTCTGGGGCTCGCCTCCGCTCATCTTATCGTAGAACTCGTCGCTCATCCTAGGCCTAGTTATGTAGAAGAGCTCTGAGTTCTCCAGCAAGCTTTCAAACTTTAAAACCAGGTCTAGGAGGGACTTATCCCTTGACGGCCCGGCTACTTCTATCTCGTTTCTGAGTTCGTCGGCCCTGAAGAATATAGGGTCGTCGGTCGAGGCTATCGGGTACCTCCTTCTACGCACGGCCTGTAACGCGTTACGTAGGTACATTATCTGTTTAGTTGCCTGAGGCCCCAGCCTTAAAAGACTGGCCAGCTCCTCTAACCCGAGAGTCCAGAGGGGTATCTCTAGTGGCTGGGGCTTAACGTCATACCTAACCTCAACCAGACGACCGATCTTCCCTATAGGGGAGAGCACCCGAACTTTGTCCCCAAATTTCTCCTTGAGGGGTACGTACTCGCTGTGGGTGTCTATGAGTACAATCCTGGCGTAGGGGTACCTGGATAGTATTGAGGCTAGGATAACGGCTACGGCGTTAGACTTGCCAGCCCCAGTCATGGCTAAGACCGCGAAGTGTCTGGAGCATAGCATGTTGAGCTTCAATTTAAACGGTATCTCACTGTCATACGACAAAGTCCCTAGGTCTATATCGCCGTCTCCCAGTATCTGTTTGAGTTCTTCTCGGGGGACGACGTACACCTTCTGGCCGGGCTTGGGCAGGACAGGAACTCCCCTCTTGACACTTCTATCTCTACCGTGGCCCACGAGGGTAGCGATTAACTCGTTCCGGGCCGGCCTGAACTCTAAGTAGCCCTCTAGCTCCTCTACTATTCGGCTCCTCCTGTAGAGCTCGTCTAGGAGGTTAAAGCTGACCACCATGGCGTACAACCATGTTCCTCCGGGCCCCTCAACCTTGACGTATGTGCCTGGCCGGGAGATATTCTCCATTTTTTCCTCAGGAACCGCGAACCTAATCACGTTCCTCCCATATACGGCTACTACTCTACCCACTTCCTCCATCCTATACCAACCCCAGTAAACGCCTACCTGAGGGGGTTAGCATGAACCTTAAAATATCATCGGGTTTGAGCCTCTTGTATAATTCGTCCGCCAGTATCCTGGGCAAGGATGGGTTAAGGACTGCTAGGTTATGCACGTAGTTCAGAGGTCTGGGGTACCCGTGGAGCCTGTCCGAAAGGGAGGACAGAGTGGCTAGGGCATCTACAAGCTTATTTTCAGAAACTCTGGTCGGATATGTCATTTGGGATACAATCCCCGCCTTGCCTAGCTTAAAATAGACGACGGAATACTCGTTCCACGTATCGTATACTTCATCTATCAGCTTCCTACACGCGGTCATACCCTTAGGCTTACCGAAGCTAACCCCTGTCAGTTCGACGTATACGTCTCCCAGCCCCTTCCAAGCATAGTCGAGGAGCATGACATCGCTGAGCCAGCCCAGGAGTCCCTCCCTCTCGGTTAAGTACCTACTCTCACTATCCTTAGCGACCCAGAAAACACATGATTTCCTATCTTCGGCGGTTTTTAGCAGTAATCTGAGAGCTGACAGGTAAGCGGTCTCCTCCATGTAGACGACACTGAAGTCTAAGGCCTCCTTCAAAGCCTTCTCGTCACTCTTAGCCTCACATATATCCCTGTAAAGATCTCCCGCGTACCTCCCAATTATATTTAGCACCTCTATGAACGCCCTCCTAGGCTCCCAATCCTCCCCGTTTTCAATAGACCCCGTTACCTCTAGAAAGCAGCTCTCCCCTTTCTCCTCCACTACGCTGAGCTTCGCCCCTTTCTCCCTGTTAAACCTTCTGTAGACCTCCTGGGCGAAGCCGAAAGGCATCATGAGAGCCGACACGTAGCTACCATCTAGGAACACGGCCTCCACCCCACTCCTCAGAAGGTTGATAGCAGCCAGTAGCTCCAGTATGGACATTAACAGGCCGATTCTAGACTCGCTATAGGACTTAGGGACGACCACGTGTACCACAGGCTCCTTATTACCCCTCATACGGGCCTTAATCTCCCCGCCAACCACCTCTAGGGAGGCGGCCGAGAAAAGAGCTAGGCACGCCCCCCTCCTCTCCTCGAACACGTAGCTACCGTCTACGAAGCCGATGCGGCTGAGGAGTGCCCCCCTTATCTCCTCCCCGCGCTTTCTCATCTCCTTCTCCGCGTTCTCAAGTAGCCTCATTAAGGTCTTGCCGAGTTCACCGCTAACGTAACTACTTACCATCCCTCCTTTAACCCCCAAAGGAGAATAGTCTCTCTCC
>CAZFWY010000010.1:25937-32909 GCA_964522715.1 uncultured Thermofilaceae archaeon
AACGTAACTACTTACCATCCCTCCTTTAACCCCCAAAGGAGAATAGTCTCTCTCCCTTTTTATACAACTCCCCATCATTACGCCGAAAGTAAACCGGGCAGCTAAACACATTTAGTGGGCGTTCAGGCAAGTCTACCGGAGGTGCTATATGTCTGATAGTGTCCTCGTTGTCATAGACATGCAGGAGAAGTTATTGCCATTAGTTAAGGACTGGGAGACTGTTCTGCGCAACGTAGAGAAGCTAGTTAAAGTAGCTAAAATACTAGGTATGGAGGTGCTGGCGACCGAGCAGTACCCTAAGGGTCTCGGCAGGACTGTGCCAGAGCTGGTTGAACTCCTTCCAGTACTCATAGAGAAGACAACCTTTAGCTGCTTCTTAAACTCTGACTTCGTACGTAGGATCAGGGATCTCGCCCCTCAAACGTTGATACTGACAGGTATAGAGACGCACGTATGCGTGATACAGACAGCCCTGGACGCGTTCGACTACGTTCGCGAAGTCGTGGTGCCAGCCGACGCCACAGGGTCTAGGAACGAGTTAGACAAGGAGATAGCTCTGCAGAGGATGAGGGCTAAAGGAGTCGACGTAGTAACGACGGAGATGCTGATATTCGACTTGGTCCGGGACGCCTCTAGACCTGAGTTTAGAGAGATATTGAAAATTATAAAAGGCGAGGCGTAGAAGAATCTTTTTATACGTTCTTAAAATATTTTCTATATGATGAAGCTCCCTAGGTTCAAGCCAAGGAGTTCTCCAACCCTATCACAGTCCTTACTCATCAGGAGCTATACACTCCAGCCTGTTAAGGGTAGCCTGTCGATAGACGTGGCCAGCCGCGTCCTATTCGCAGCACATGGGTGTACCGGTAGTAGTTGGGGTGTAAGGCTGAGGACTACTCCCTCGGCGGGGGGCACCTATCCTCTAAGTATAGAGGTCGTAGTAAGGCGTGTAGAGGGTGTGGAGAGCGGCGTATACAGGTACGTCTCGGAGAGAGTGTACGAGCATGAATTAAAGAAACTGAGTAGCACTGTGACCAGCGGCACCGCCCCCCTCACTCTGAGGGTTGTGTGTAAGCCCGAGAGAACCACTAATTACTACGGGTCTAGGGGCTACATGTACATCAATGAGGAGGTCGGCCACTTAATTCAAAGCGTAGTCGTAGAGTGCGGGGTCCTAGGCTTAACCCTAAACTTCGAGGTTAGCCCTGCCGCTGAGGGAGTCGTAGCGACGATAGACGTATACCCCGCTAAAACGCCCGAATACCCGGCGTCTTTGTTCGAAGGGGAGAGAGGGGCCGAGGAGGCATTAGCTAGGAGGAGGTCGATTAGAAACTACACATATAGGTCTCTGTCTAAAGGCGCGCTAGAATACCTTGTGACGTGCGCAGTAGGGCCTGAGAGGGGTTTAGAGACCTATCCGCCAGTTGACGATTACAGCGCCGTTCTCTACGTAGCGGTCAGCAGAGTTGATGATATGGAGCCAGGGGTCTACCTCTACGACTGGCGTAAGGGGTTTGTACTAGTTAAAGCTGGCGACGTCTCTGACAAACTATCCTCGGCGGCCCTCGGCCAGGACTGGATTAGGGATGCGGCGGTAAACCTCGTAATAGCCTCGAGGAGGGGGGACTGGAGGCCGGAGGTTGAGGCCGGAATGATAGGCCAGAACATCTACCTAGCCGCCACAGCCATAAGACTGGGGACCGTAGCCGTAGGCGCGTTCCGAGACCAATCGGTATCCAACGTTCTGGGTATAGTTGAGAGACCACTCTACATAATGCCAGTAGGAGTACTGGCCTAAACCCAGACAGTTCCGTACTTCAACTGGACGCGCGTCCTGTAAGGCCCCTCTATACCCGCCCTAAGTAGAGAAACAGCTTTTTCCTCGCCTAGAACTTTAGAGGCCAGCCTGAGTACGTTGTCCAGTGTCGGCTTCCTCCTCACCCTAACGACGGCTGGCTTCATCTCAGGATGCTCGTAGATCAACATGCGGGCGGCTTCTTCGAAGACCTTCCTACCCTCAGAGTTGAGGACGTCGTAGGAGAAGTACAGGTTGTAGCCCAGCAACAACTTCTTGAACAAATTTACTACGTCTGGCCCGTACCTGGCCACACATCCTCCCTCCAGGCTCACAACTACGTCAACGGCCTAGCTTATATTTCCGTCCCCCGGATTTTAACCGCTTCAACAGCTCCCGGGCTACCCTGTCGTTTACGTGCGGGCCATGCCTCCTTAAGCCGCCTGTAAAGCCCTTAGGTATGTGTAGGAGTTCGTGTATCAATACCAAGTCCTTCTCTTCTTGGCTCAACTGGTCGAACTTCTCCGAGACGACTTCAACCACGTACATGGGAGGGAGTCCGAGTACTTCACGCCACACCCTCGGTAGGCAGTATATCCTAGCTATAGCCCTAGTCCTAGCACCCCTACTTCTAACGCAGAATACTCTGCTTAAATCAACATGGCTAAACCCTAATACTTTAACTAGGTGTCTCAGCCTTTCCTTAACGTCTGGAGCTTCTTCATATACTGGCCTAACCATGCTTTCCGGGCTACTTCTCCTTAGGGTACATTATATCTAACGGTAGGATGCGAGGCTTGTAGTCACTCCTTGGAACCAGCTTCCTCGCCCCGCTGGGACACCTCTCGATGCACAAGCCGCAACCCATACACTTATTCGTCACGTAGGACTTCCCGTCTTTCTCGATCACAGCGTTGAACGGGCACACTTTTAGGCACTCCCCGCACTCCTCTACTCCCCTACAGAGGTTCTCGTCGACGCTGGCGATGAGGGGGCCGGGGTATATGCCCTCCTTAACCATGAAGTAGGCCCTCATGGGGACGCAGACCTTAGGGTCGCAATTACATATCACGAACGTCCATCTACCGCTATTAAAACAGGCGAATACTGTGTGGACTAGGCCGTGCTTCTCGAACTCCTTAAGCAGCTTGAGCGCCTCGTCCTTGGATATATACCTGTACTCGTGGGGCAGGATCTCCTTGTATATCTCGGCGCCGTAAAGGATGGTCATATCCGTGTTGTAGGGCTCCGTCTTAACCCCTAGAGCCGCCTTACAGACGCAGGGACCTATAGCGATATGGGTATCTCCGTGCTCGTCGAGCCAGGTGAGTAGTCTCTCCAGCCCGTCGTAGTTTGTGACTACTCCGTGAGGTAGGAACCAGAGAGCCATAGCTACGCCTTTAAGGAACACCCTCCCAACCCTGTTGCCCCCTATAATCTTAGACCTCATCATCCAGTCGAGTACTCTCAGGATAGTGGGCTCGAGTATTGCGTAGAGCTTGTGGAGGGATTTCTGGAAGCGTCCCTCCTTTACGAGCTTTCCATCTTCGATTATGTGCATGAAAGAGACGAGAACTAAGAGCACGGGTATTAGCCATATCATCTAGGTGCACCAAACCCCTACACGCATAACTCCTATAAAAATATATACAATTGTCGAATAGAGCTTCGATGATCAACACTCTATAGTCCGCTTCACGGCCCTACCTGGGCCCCGATGTTAGCTTCTCAACTAGTAACGACTTAAACTTTTCACCGTTTACACCTACCGCAACCCCAGCGTAGCCTTGCGGCCCCCACTTGTAACCCAGTATCTTCTCCCTCCTATCGGCTATCGTCTGACCCCTAGTAAGCCCCTCTCTAACGTCCACGTAGATGGGATATCTTTCGAACTCGACTACATCATCTACTATCGCCGCCGCGACGGCCAGAGGGTCGTGCATCCTCATCAGGGGGTCTCCAGTCCTCTGTATGTAGAAGAGGCTCAGTCTAGCGGCGAGAACGGCGGCAGGTACTCCAGTGTTCTCAAGCCCCTCTAACTCATCGGCACTAAACGCTGTTGAAGGATCCATAGTTACGTCTAGCCCCACCATGCGGATCTTAACTCCACTCTCCAGGACTACCTTGAGAGCCTCCGGGTCACTCCAAGCGTTGAACTCCGCCACGGGGGTCACGTTACCGTACCCGTAGGGCGTTACATTGAAAGCCCCGATCATGGATATGACGCCCGAGATGCCGTCGGCTGTCTCCGGCTCTTTCAACAGGGCTACGGCTAAGTTCGTTATTGGCGCCGTCGTAATAATCCAGGTATCTCCCGGGTGTTCGCGCACCTCCTCTATTATCAAATCTACGGCGTGTCTGGCATCAAGAGACGACTTAGGCTGAGGGAGACCTAAATCCCCTAGACCGTCACTTCCATGTACGTCCTCCGCTGTGACCAGCGGCTTAACCAGGGGTTTACTCATACCCTTAGCCACAGGTACCCCTTTAACACCTATGTTCTCCAAGACCCTTAACGTGTTAATACTGGTCTTATCGACGTGGACGTTCCCGCTGACCGTAGTTATCGCGGCGACTTCCAACTCGGGCGAAAGCACGGCTAGGGACACCGCTATCGCGTCGTCGATACCAGTATCCACGTCCAAAATTACCCGCTTAGTCAAGCCGTACACCCCTTTCGGCTAAGAACCTTTCAACTTCTTCCCTCGTGGGGAGACCCTCCTGCGCGCCCAACCGCGTAACCTTTAGAGAGGACGTGGCGTTCGCCAGCAGAACGGATTCCCTTATACCTCTTCCTTCTGCTAAGGATACGGCTAGAGCCCCGTTGAACGCGTCGCCCGCCCCAGTAGTATCAACAGCCTTAACCTTAAACGCCTCAACCAGTCCCTCATACTCTTCAGAGACCACATACGCCCCCTTCTCACCTAGCGTTATTACGGCGACCTTAACCCCTTTCTCAAGTAGCTTCCTACCTGCCCTCCTACAGTCCTCTAAGCTCTTTACGGGGACTCCGGTCAACTGCTCGGCCTCCACTTCGTTGGGAGTTATCGCATAGATGTAGCGGAATATTTCCTCGGGTAGCTCTCTGAAGGGAGCCGGGTTTAGGATAACTTTAGCCCCGGCGTTAAACCCCGACCCAGCGGCATGCAGCACGGTTTCAATCGGTATCTCTAGTTGTAGGAGGACGGCGTCCACGGAGGAGAGCGAGTTAAACGCCCTGTCAACATCGCTCGGCGACACCTTCATATCGGTGCCGGGAGCCACAGCTATCATGTTCCGCCCCTCGGAATCCACGAATATCAAGGCCACGCCCGTGTACGTCTCGGGGTCTATAACTACGTAGTCCGTCGATACGTTGTTCCTCCTCAAGTTCTCCAGTAATTTCTCTCCTATAACGTCACGGCCAAGCCTACTGACCATGTAGGTCTCAGCTCCCAGCCTAGCCGCAGCAACAGCCTGATTAGCCCCCTTCCCTCCGGGGGTCATCTTGAAGTTCCTACCTATGACGGTCTCCCCGACCACGGGGAATCTGTCCATAACGACTACGAAGTCCATGTGGACGCTCCCGACAACTAGAATTCTCGGGGGTATGGCCACCACCGATTACTTTATTGGAGCCCGCCTACTAATACTTCCCTATCTCCGGCTGAGCACGTACCTGGTGTAGATGTAGCTACTAACCATGGAGAAGATTATCATTATCGTCGCTAAGGCGTTCAGTTCGGGGGTCACCCTAGCCGTTCTGACCCATATCACCAGAGGGAGTGTCTTAAACACGGCCCCGTGATGAAGCTAGTCTTAACGATGTACCTGACCCGGGAGAAGTAGTACCCAGCTAGGGCCTAGCCCCCAGAGTCTCCGCCGCTTCGAGCAGGCTCCTGTTTATCCTCTCGAAGGAGGAGTATATCGGCAGAGGCATCAAGGGAAGGTACTCGTAGACCATGCCTATCATCATACCAGTAAAAGTGTTCGCAAGCCCCAAAAAGGAGAGCACGTTCCTATACACGGTTAGATGAGGGAACAACGCTAAGTCTTGGAAAACCATGCTCACAGGTCTCTCGTAGGGCGGCGCGTCGGTGACATCCACACCACCTATGTAAACCCTCCGGAGTCGGGCCTAGCCAGGAACGTTCCTCAGCGCGCGCAACAAATACGTAAAAAGGAGATAATGCGGAAAACACTAGGCTTATCTACCTCCTACTTAGTTAAGGATCAGGCGGAAAATATGGCAAAAATAATACTGGTAACAGCCAACTGGGCGCCGTTTGACAAAAAGCTAAGGAGGCTATGCGAGGAAGTGGCCCGCGAGAAAGGGCTCGAATTCGAAGTAAGGGAGGAAGACTGGGTATTCCTGGGTAAGTACGGGGAGAAAAGCGAGACCGGGGGAGCAGACATACCCCAGGCCTTCTTGGAGAAAGATGACGGAACAATAATACACCTGCTCACGAGGGTACCGATTAATGAGAGAGGCAAAGCCGATTTTGATATGGCCCGTAAGGTGGTAGAGGAAAAGATATCTAGTAACCTCTAGGATGTGCACTTAGGCTTTCGTTTACCTCCACTTCTTCTTTGTGTTTGTTAAACGCTTCTAGGTGTTGCCCTTATCTGCTTAGAGTTCTAATTCCTCTTTCAATTCTTCTATCGTCTTTGCGAGCTTATCTATGTGTTCTCGCACTTCCAGCGCCGATAGAGGCTTATACTCCTCTTTTTCTCTCTTAGTCAGGCTAGATAACTCGCTCACGGTAACTGATAATTCATTTATTTTCTCTCTCGTCGTAGCTACTTTTCCCCTTAAAGCCGCGTTTTCTAAGGAGGTCTTCACGTGTAGGATTAAGGATGACCCTACAGTCCCGAAGACGAGGGCCGAGATAGCCGCTGGTACTGTCACGGTGTGGCTGGCGCCCACTATGTTTTCCCATTTGATGTACGGGGTGAATAGGAAGTAGGCTATGTAGCTACCAATAGAGCCCGTGAGTATATCGGCTATGTATCCCAAGTCGTACCCTGTCTCAGTCTCTTTTGGAGTCTCTATTTCCCCCTGTTTCGAGGCTAGGGTGGTTGCGAATCCCCCTAATGCGCCTCCCGAGAATAATACTATCTGTAGCGAGAAATCGCCTAGTCTCTCCTCTGCACCCAGTAGGAATAACGCTATTAATGCGAGAATTATCGCGCAAGCT
>CAZFWY010000011.1:0-19907 GCA_964522715.1 uncultured Thermofilaceae archaeon
AACCGTGGAGTTTAAGGTTGAAATAATACCGATGTGGGCTTTACTCCTCATCGTCATAGCCGCCATAATAGTCTTAATAGTAATAATATTGCTTCTAGCGAGGAGGAGAAAGAAGAAGCGCTAAATGACTAGTAATCGACTAGTATGCACGGCTTAGCTAGTTAAGAGACCCGATACTCTAGGGAACGCCTAGAGAGGAGTACTTGCTAAACACTTTTAAAAATGATTTGACTTGTAGAATTGGATGATATGTGTAAAGATTCGTGATGTAGAGGAGGGAGACGCCGGGGCTATAATGAGTATTTACAAGGAGAGTTATGAGTACATTCTACCCAGCAAGAGTTACGAGGAAATCGCGGAGTACGATAGGAAGATCTACGGAGACTCTTACCCGTTTATCTCTGAAGAAAACTTGCGCAAGTGGATTGAGAGGAGAAAGCCCGGCCAGTACATGTTTGTCGCCGAAATAGATGGAGATGTCGTCGGGTTCGTCAAGTTCAGCGTTATTACAAAGGGCGATATCAGGTTCGGGTATATCGAGGAGATCCACGTTAGAGAGGCGCTAAGGAATCAGGGCATTGGTAGCCAGCTACTAAGTTATGCGGAGAACGTTCTCCGCGGAGAGAATATCGAGGTAATATACGTAGAGGCACACGAGAGAGTCGTGGGGTTCTTCGTTAAGAAAGGCTATGTACCGCTGAGAAACGAGCCCAAACGTTACATGGGTATAGTGAGATACATCGACCTCGTTAAACTAGTCAAACACCCCTACCTGCTACGAAGCGCAATGCACTACGTAGAACTCGGTAACTACAGGGAATCCTCAAAGCTGTTAGAGGGGGTACGTAACGCCGTTAAAGCCTTAGGCTTACAATCCACAGAGCACCTAGACTTCCTGTACTACTACGTATACTACATGGCTGAAGATCTCGAGAGCCAGAAGTACGACCCCCTTGTAAAAGAACTCATGGAAACAGCGCGGAGCCTGCCCCCTCCTCTCTCAGAAGCGCTAGAAGGCCTAGCCCTCGGTATAGATGCCAATAAAGAGGATTTCCTATGTAATTACGACGCCGCGTACGAGAAGTTCACTTCGGCCAAAGAGAAACTCCTGAGAGCAGCCGACTGGCTTACACGTGACGGTGTCTTCCCGCATCCACCGCTCTCGACGTTCATTAGACTCTTGAGGTGTATGGCAACTTATTACGAAGCTTTCGCCCTCCTGAGTAAAGCCTTGGAGGCAATGGCTGGCGGTGGGAGTATAGAGGATCTCCGTCTGGGAGACGCACTGGTAAGCCTTAAAGAAAGAGAGGAAGAGTGTAGAGGGTTAACCGAGGTTTACTCAGCCCTCAGCTTTACTCTTCTAAAGCTCCAGTCGCTAATGGGGGCTAGGATCGAGCCTAGGAGAGAAGTAGGTTTGCAGGGTAAAATCGTAATTACAGATTTCTTCTACCTGGGCGGGGATATAAGCCCCGAAGAAATCGGGGAAACCATACTTGCCAGCGTGGCGGAGGAAAGCTCGCCTTTAAGGATTTTCGGTACTGTTAAGATTACGAGGAACTTCGAGTACATATCAGAAGACGTACTCACCGAGCAGATGCTGAGGAATATAGAGGAAAACATCCTGGTGGAGTTCCCGGCCGTAACCGTCAGATTAAAAGTTTGTGACGAAAACCTGTTGCTACGCGTAGTAGTCCAAGTGATAATCTTCGCTAACGGGTACGGCGTTATCCGCTGCGTAGTAAAATTCGAGGATGCCAGTCCCCTGGCGCTTACAGTCCTCAGCAAGCTCTACGACCCCTCTATGCCCGAATGCAATATAGAAGTTGGAGAAACCAGTTTAGAAGGGGTAAGGTTCAGGGACTTCATACAGGAATACGTAGTGAACCCCTTGCTGGAGACCGCTGGCTCCAAAAACAAGGTTGCACCCGATAACTCCACATTCCATACAATAGTCTTAGTTACGGGAGTAAAACCCTATGGTATAGGCATGGAGGAGCTTTTAAGGGCCTCTAAAGAACTGTACATGCTCGTCAACCCACGTACGACGCTATTCCTGGGGGCAGACTGGGTTGAGGCCTACCAGCGCGGGGTTAATTTGGAGGAGGATAACATTGCTCAGAGTGTAGGGCTCTCAGAGGCATTCATCTCGGTTAACGAGAGATTTTCTCTCTTCATAGTTCCATACGAGGACTACTGGTACGTTCAGGAGCTAGCCAGGCTCTGCGAGCTGATATTCTTGGTGAGATTCGTCCTCTACGCTATATCGGCGAGGGTAGACAGGATGCTCGGGAAATTCGGCGAGGGCGAGGGGGAATACTCGAAAATCATAGATTTCTTAAACAGGATTAAAAGCGAGTATACGAAGGACGCCTGGTTCTACTGGTCGGCTTTCGGCAGCTCTTACCCCGAGTATGAGAAGTTCGTCGATGAAGTCAGGAAGAGAGGGGGTGTTAATAGGCTCGCCGCGCTCCTTAACGGTAAGATGGAGATCTTAGACAAGGCTCTCGATATCCAGCTCAATAGGCTGAACCTAGACCTAGCAAAGCGGAGTAACTGGCAACAAATATCTATTAACATTCTTACTGTGATGCTATCATCCTTTTACTTAGGCGAAGTAATGACTAAAATATGGAACATACCGCTTGTGATATCTTACGCCATATCCCTTATAACTATGACCATAATATTAGGTATTATATTCTATTTCCGTAGATAAAAACTATGGAATAATATATTTTAATTGCGTTAAATATAGGTGCATTGTGATGAATTCGGCGTAAAGACTAAATAAAGCGAATTTCAAAGCTTAAGATAAGCGAACTCTTGAGTCTTAAGTCTAACATATTAAAGCACGAATAACCCTGAAAGAGGTACGGTAATATTTATAACAAAAATAAATATACTATGATTGGTCTATACTAAGAGGGGGATACTGTGGGAAACCCGTCTGAGGATGTTTTAATCGAGGTTTTAAAGGAGAACTGGGAGCATATAAGGCACTTAGAGAATGAGAGGCTGTGGTTTACGAATATATACGCTGCGATAGTTGCAGGGGTTTTCGGCTTTACGAGTCAGGCTGGTATAGGTGGCGACGTATTCAGGGCCTTACTAATATTCCTGATTTTCCTTTCGATTATCGGTATAGCGATCGCGGTTAAGCTAAGCTATGAGTACCATAAGACTATGGAGAAGATGGAGAAAATAGCGCTCGTGTTGAACATAGACAAAGAATATATATTCGCCCCCGTAGCGCGGTTGAAGGAAGGCAGGTTATGGCGATACTGTAGAACTGCCACCTTCGTCTCTATACTTTACGGAGCTGTTATGGTGATCTGTATATCGTTATTGCTGAAACTTTAAGGAAATTAGAGATGGTATTTCTCAAAAATCTTCAGTTCTATAGCGAGGAGTCTGCTAGTTGTAAAGAACCAGGTTTATCAAAGAAATAATTATTATCCCGTAATGAAGTACCAAGTTTAATAGCGAATTTATATGTGGCTACCTTTCTGTTTAAGGGCTGAACGATGACGAGCACTAGGATTGCTATTATAGGTGCTGGTAGTGTTGCTTGGTCTGCTAAGGTTATATGTGATATATGTCTTACCCCGGGTCTCAGCGGCAGTAATGTCGTATTAATGGACATAGACAGGGGGAGGCTGGGGCTTGCCCACGGCTTCGCTAAGAGGTACGCCGAGGAGGTAAGGGCTGACATCAGGGTTGAGAGGACTATGGATAGGGGAGAGGCGCTTAGGGACGCAGACTTCGTGATTAACATGGCTATGGCTAAGGGTCACGGCTACTACGAGAAGATGAGGGCAGTCTCGGAGAGGTACGGCTACTATAGAGGGATTAACAGCGTCGAGTGGAACATGGTCTCGGACTACCACACTATCTGGGGCTACTACCAGTTTAAGCTGGCCATGGGTATAGCTAGGGACATGGAGGAGCTGTGCCCAGACGCCTGGCTCATAGAGCTAGGCAACCCAGTCTTCGAGCTCACCACCCTCATCTCAAGGGAGTGCAGGGTTAAGGTCATAGGTCTCTGCCACGGACACCTAGGCTACAAGGAAATGGCCAAAGTCTTGGGACTGGACTTAGCCGACGTAGAGGTTGAATCTATAGGTTTTAACCACGTCATATGGATGACTAAGTTCCTCTACAAAGGCGAGGACGCCTACCCCCTGCTCGACGAGTGGATAGAGAGGGAGGCCGAGAAGTACTGGGAGCGCTGGTACAAGGAGCAGGAAGACCCCTTCGACGTCCAGATGTCCCCGGCCGCCGTGGACATGTACAGGACGTACGGGCTGTTCCCCATAGGAGACACGGTTAGGGGCGGAACCTGGAAGTATCACTGGAACCTTGAGACTAAGAAGAAGTGGTACGGGCCTACGGGAGGCGCCGACTCGGAGGTGGGGTGGAGGATATACCTGAAGAGGCAGAAGAGGAAGATAGAAGAGATTAAGAGGGCGCTGGCCGAGGGAATACCCCTCACGAGCCTCTACCCCCCGGTTAGGAGCGACGAGGAGGTCGTACCCATAATTAACTCCATAGTTAACGACGAGCCCGGGATTTACCAGGTGAACGTGCTTAACGACGGGACTATACACGGGATACCGGACAACGTGGCCGTAGAGGCTCCGGCGCTGATAGACGGTAAGGGCGTGCACAGGTTGAGGGGTAAGAGCCTGCCGGGCAGGATAATGAAGCACGTAATATACCCGAGGATGCTCAGAATGGAGTGGGCCCTAGAGGCCTTCCTAGAGGGGGGTAGAGACTTGCTCTTCGAGTGGCTAATAGTAGACACTAGGACTAAGTCCACGAAGCAGGTAGAGGAAGTAATAGACGCCCTGCTATCCCTATCGGAGAACAAGGAAATGGCTAAGCACTTCAGCTAGAGTCTCCAGAAGTACCGAGGAACCCTCGACTTATGTACCTCGTATTCCTCCCCGAACACCTCTCTAAATGAGGCTCCTCCACTTTTACGATGTAATAGTGGCAGTAGGCTATAGCTATGGCTGAGAGTAGGAGCGCGTAGCCAGACCTCCCCGCTAAGGAAATGCCTAAGAAGGACAAATACGCCTCTAGGAACTGAGGATTCCTACTCCACCTGTAAACACCGCTCGTTATAAGCCTAGAAGCGTCAAGTCAGACATCCTCTTTATGGACTTGAACTCTAATACGCCGACCAGTATTAGTACGAGGCCAGCCACCAGCAAGATTACCGCCACACACTATTGCAAGTATTGGTTTCACAGGTAACAGCCATAGACCTCTCAGCGCAGAATAATGACTAATAGAGATCAGCCAGCGTCAAGTATCCACCAGTACGCGCTACGTGTACCGGTAGGTTCTCCCTCTCAAGCCTCCTTCGTTTTAAGCAATACAAATACTTCAAAGGCTATGAAAGCTAGAGTTAAAACGTAGATGTAGGCATACAAAGCGCCCATCGCTTTCACCCTTTAAACTTCATACCTAAAGATGACCTGACGACTCAGAGTATACTAGCATGTATCTCGGTATAAAAAGACGGGGGATAAGCCCCCTTTCTTATTTTAAGGCGCGCATAGCCTTTAGTTTGAAAAGTTCGTATGGGTGGTTGAGGGCTATGTTTTCCAGCGCGCCGTAGGCTCTCATATTTATCAGTGCGTCTAAAGCCTTCGCTTTGAACTGGTCGGACGGGTGTTTGAAGCAGACGTATTCCAGCGCTTTCACGCACCCGTTATCTATGAGTCCCTGAAGGGCCCTGCTCTGGTAGAGGTATTGGGGGTGTTCAAAGCATATTCTCAGGAGAGAAGCACATCTCTTGTTTATCCGTATACCCCAAATTTCGACGATTATCTCTTCGGACATGTTTTTCTATCCAGGTATAGCTACGAGCGCGTCTGTTTTTAATTTTTCGCTGTTCTAGTAGAGGTAGTATGGCTATATGTTTTATCAATATCATTCTGTATATTTCTATACTTTCATATATCTTAACGAAAAAGGCTTAATAAGGGGCTCCTCCGCAGAGCAAAAAGTAGGGTTCTACGGGGAACAAATTCATTAAAAATTGTTTCCTAAACGTCGACGGAATAAACACTCTTAGGGGAGGCATTTAACGTGGCTCGGAGCCAGCGCCTAGATGAATACGGTGTAAGCTATGAGGAGGATTTAGAGAGGGTTAAGAGGGAGATTTGGTCGTCTATCGATGTCAAAGGACTGCTGGTCGTGGATTTCGGAGTGGGCGAATCAACTAGGACGCTCGTCGAGATGGGGGCGCATGTAATAGGGGTGGACGTGGATGGCAACGCTTTGCGAGAACAGCGCGGCAGGGTTCCTCACCTGGTTAGGTGCTACCTACCCCACCTCTCCTTTAGACCTAGCTCTATAGATCTGGCCGTGTTTTACTTCACCCTCCACGAGGTAGACCCCTCGCTACACTTAGACGTAGGGTGGCCCGAAAAGTGATACGCTATGCACAGCATAAGTAGGTTCGAGGACTATAGGCCAGAAAGTTATTGGAGGGAATTAGTGGAGGAATCTGGCTTTGAAGTAATTATCTCTAGGAGAGTCTCATGGAGGGCCCCTCTACCTCCAAGCGTCCTGGGAGACATAGTCAGGAGTACTATTGAGGAGTGGAGGAGGTTGTCTGTGGACGACCGCTACGTAAGGGAGATGGAGGACTTCCTAAGATGTGCTGGGAGCCACGGCATGGTATGGTCTGACGACATAATCATTGTGGGAGTAGCTGGGCATTAGAAGAGCTAATGAATATGCTCGGCGTGATAATAGCTGGTGCCGTGTCGTGAAGTTCGGTGTCTTCGTGCCTCAGGGGTGGAGGCTAGACCTCCCCAAAGACATGACTCCCCAGGATCAATGGCGCGCTATCGTGAACGTGGCTTTAAAGGCCGAGGAACTCGGCTACGACCACATCTGGGTCTACGACCACTTCCACACCGTTCCCAAGCCTTTACCGGGTAGGAGCGTGTTTGAGGCTTGGACTCTAATGGTTGCCCTCGCCACGCTCACTAAGAGGGTTAGGCTCGGCCAGCTCGTGACCTGTGTCTTGTACAGGAACCCCGCCTACCTGGCTAAGATTAGTAGTATGGTTGACGTGATAAGTGGTGGCAGGCTGGAACTGGGGTTAGGTGCCTGCTGGTACGAACATGAGTTCCTAGGCTACGGCTACGAGTTCCCCAGGGCTAGGGATAGGATAGGGATGTTAGAGGAGGCAGTCCAGATAATTAAGAAGATGTGGACCGAGCCCGAGGTGGACTTCGAGGGGAAGTACTACAGATTGAAAGGCGCCCTCAACGACCCTAAACCCCTGCAGAAACCCCACCCGCCCATATTGATAGGGGGCGGGGGCGAGAAGTACACGTTGAGAGTAACCGCGAAGTACGCGGATAAGTGGAACGTGGGCGGCAGCTACGAGAAGTACTCCAGCAAAGTCGAGGTTTTAAAGAAGCACTGCGAAGCTGTGGGTAGGAGGTTCGAAGAGATAACCTTAACCTGGGCAGCTACGGCTATCCTAGCCCCGACGGAGGAGGAGGCGAGGGAGAGGTTCGAGAAGTACGAGGCCGTTAGGGTGGGCGGCTTCGAGTACGAGAGGTGGAGAGAAGTGCACCTTATAGGTACGCCGGAGGAGGCCGTGGAGAAACTGGCGAAGTTTAAGGAGTTAGGGGTGAAAGAGGTCTACGTGTTCTTCCCCTATGCCTACCAGTTGAGGGACTTGGAGGTGTTCATGGACGAGGTAGTCAAAGAGTTGAGGTAGCTATCCTAGGAACCTCCTCATCCTAGCTGCGGTCGAAATGCTTTTCCTAGTGGCACTCAGGTCTCCCTCGGCGAAGGATAGGAGGATGTTGTTTACCTCGTTGTCGTACCTCCTCTCGCTGAGTGTGCGGGGTCCCGTCGATATTCCGAGTTCGTCCTCCAGGGCTTTTAGGTCTCTCATTATTTCTGCGAGCCCGTGCTTAGCCCTCAACTTGAGGACGACTTTCTCGTAGACCTCTCTCTCGCTCAGCATTAGGTTGATGTTGTCCCAGCAAACCCTCCTAGCCGCAGTCTCCAAGTCGTAGCGCCAGTTCACGTATAGTTCCTCGAACAAGTCCCACTCGTCCTCTCTTAGCTCGGTTAAAGCCTCTACTCCGAGTATCTCCGGGGGTATTCCGAGGGAGTAGAGAGTAGCTGTAAATCTTATGGCTCTGGGTAGCTTTACGCGTCCAGCGTCCCTACTGTACCCGAAAAGCCCTATGTGCAGCCTCCTAGCCCTCCTACGGGGTATGAGCTTGGAGAACTCATTCACCAGTTGGTGTATCTCCTCCACTCTGGATTTATACGCCCTGGACAACTTAGCGATTAAAGCCTTAACCTTCTCCTCCTCTGTGCTAAGCTCCAGGGACTCCGCGCCCAGCTCTCTGTTCAGTTTACGTACTGCCTCTCTCACCTCCCCTTCCTCGTAATCGTACTTGAAGGCCGACTGAATAGTAGCCGTCCAGTACCCCTTATACTCCCTGAGAAAGCCGTCCACGTTGTGGGGGTTGAGGTGCCCCCTAAACGGCGGTGGGCCCGACCCTATTATGGGGTATATGGGGATACCCAATTCTCTCGAAAGTACGGCGAGCTTGGCTAGCGCTAGTTTTGAGAGTACGACCGCTGTTGGTAAGCCGTAGTTCAGCGCGGGGTCTGACCTGGCTATGAATACCCTAAGGTATGGGGGGTTAGCGGCTCTGGCGAAGCCTCCTACTATCTCCTCGATGTTTAAGATGCTCTCCATATCCTCTATTAACGGTATCACCTCTATACTCTTAGGCTTGAACTCTCCTATCCAGTCTGAGACGGAAATCGCACCCCTATCTATCAGCCTCAGCCTCCCCTTACCGGCTACGAACCTCCTGTAGTAGGCTAGCACCATGAGGGGCTCTAGGTGGCTCTTAGTGAGGGGGAGTATTACCTCGAATACCGGAGGAGAAACGTGGTCTCCGTAGAACTTAACCGCCACGTCGTAGCTCGAAGGTATAGATTCGAGCGCCTCAACAACTCCTTTCTTCTCCGCCCGCTCGACTGAGGGGTTAGGGATCCTGTACGTCAGGTAGACGTCGCTGCCGAGCACGTGGTCGCGGAAGAAATCGGGGAACGACTCTAAGAGCTTCCTCACCACGTGCGGGTCTACGTCTTTACCCTCCCAGTCCCACATCTGCTCCTGAGCGCCGAAGACGCTGAACACGTAGTAGGTCTCGTATACCTCGTCCTCCCAAGCTATGACCTCATCCTTAGCCCACCTCGGTTTAGAGGCGTTATCTGGGTGCTGTGTAGACATAGTCTTAGGTATCTTCCTCATGCAGTTAATGTACGGTGAGAGGTTGGAAAATAAGCTTTCTGAGAAGAATAGGGAAGAATGGCATATTATATCGCTTAACGAGCAATAACACTATAATATTTCTCATGGTGAAGCGATAAAAATAGAATATTTTTCTTGGAGGCTAAGGTTAGTGCTCCCTGAAGAACCTCGCAGAGCAGGAGACGCAGGGGTCGTATGCGCGGATTAGTTTTTCTAGTTCGTGTTTTACATCCGCGTCCTCCCTGCCTAGCAGACTAGTTACGTAGTCTAGGGCGTCGGCCTCCATACACTTGTAGTTCTGAGCGGTCGGTGTGATTATGTTAGCTTTCTCTACCCTCCCACGACTGTCTAGCTTGTAGTGGTGTATTAGTAGTCCTCGGGGCGCCTCGGTTACGGATACGCCCTCCCCCTCTGATAATTTAAATGGGACTTTCTTCGTCTTAATGGCTCTTCCAAGCAACTCCTCTAGTATTGTTATGGCTTCCTCAGAGAAGTGGAGTAGTTCTAGGGCTTGCGCCTTGTTATTGTCGAATGGCCTGTTACTAGGGAATTTTAGTCCGTAGGTTTCGGCTAGCTCCTTAGCTGAGTCAGATAGGAGCTCGTAGTTTACGTTTAGGCGTGCGAGAGCGCCAACCATGTACTCTGAGCCGTTCCTGAGTACGTAGTGCCTGGCCGACGAGTAGTTCTCCGTCACGTATTCGATGTAGTTCTCGTACTCATGTGGCTCGAAGACTTTCCAGCCAGATATCTTAACTTTTCCTCTCAGGAGGGGGAAGTCCCTCCCCGTGTAGAGAGAGACGTAGGTCGTCTTACGCTTAAAGTCTGGCATGTCTAGGGAGAGTATCACGTCTAGGGGCTCGCCCAGTAACTCCTTGAACTTCTTCATTAGAGCTAAAGCCCTCTCCAAGCTGTGTCTAGAGGGGATCTTCGAGAAACCGCCCACTACAGGCGTGACCGGGTGGACAGCCCTGCCACCCGTTATCTCCGTTAGGGCGTTAGCGAGCTTTTTAAGTTTTAAGACCGTCTTGACTAGCTCTTCATTATCCGGAAGCAGGTCTAGGATACTCCTACGCCCCAGGAAGTTGGGTAGTACGAAGAAATACAGGTGGAGTATATGGCTTTGCAGGTGACCCCCTATAACCACCAACTTCCGCAGCATCTCTAACTCTTCTGGCAACTCTATCCCGAGGGCGTCCTCGACAGCCTGTACCGCCGTGACTTTGTGTATTGCTTGGCAGACGCCGCACATCCTGGACGCTACATCAGGGACTTCTCGGAACGACATACCTACGAGTAGTCGCTCGAGTAGCCTGATTCCTTCGAGGGCTTCTGCCCTGGCTTTTACGACTTTCCCTCCTCTGATTACGACGGAGAAGTTCATGTGCCCTTCAATCTTGGGTATCTTCTCTACAACCACTATTTCCTCAGACACGCTTAGCACCTCCTAAGTTCTTTATGAGGCTTAACAAGTAAGGAGGTATTTCGATGCCTTTCTCTCTGAATATGTCTATCAGGGAATCTACGTTCGTGTCTTCTGCTGGTCCCCTACAGCCTATACACTCCCTGCCGTGGGATGGACATATGGCCTTGCAGCCGCCCCTCGTTATAGGGCCTAGACACGGTATTTTCTCGTCTAGGAGACACTCATTCTCCTTTAATATGCACTCGGCGCAGACATTGTAAGAAACAGGCCTGTAAACCCTTCCTAAGAGGAGGTCTTTGAGTAGGGTGATGAAGTCCTCCCTATCTATCGGGCATCCATAGACGTGGTAGTCCACGTTTACGTACTTGTCGAGGGGGTCAGCTCTGAACTTATCCACGCCGCGGGGAAGCCACATCGCTATCTCCTTGACGTGGAAGTCTTTGACTATGAACTTACCCCCGTGACACGCGCAGTCCCCCAACGCTATTAGTAGCTTGCTTTTCTCCCTTATCTCGTGCAGCTCTTTTTCCTCCTCCTTATTCGTCACGGCTCCTTCTACTATGGCAACGTCCAGCGCGTCGTACTCTTTCTCTACGCCCAGAAGCCTGCAGGAAACTAGGTCTATAGCCTTGAATATGTCTATAAGTTCGTCCTCTAGGTTTAAGACCTGCACTAGGCAGCCCTCGCAGGACGAGAGGGAGAATATCCCGACCTTTAACTTGCCATTACCTCTATACACGAAAGACCACCTCTCTAAACGGCTGGTTCGAGTAGGGTTTTAACCTCGCTGTAGTTGAAGACGGGGCCGTCCCTACACACGTATTTACCGCTTATCATGCAGTGGCCGCAGAAGCCCATGCCGCACTTCATAAGTCTCTCAAGCGAGAACACTATCCGTTCATCTGAGAAGCCCATCTCCAAGAGCTTCTTGGTTACGAAGTGCATCATTATGGGGGGACCGCACTGTATAGAGTACGTCTCTCTAGGGTCTACTTTCACGTCGTCTAAGAGCACGGTCACAACGCCTGTTCTGCCCTTCCAGGTCTCGTCCCCCATGTCTACCGTCAGGTGGACATCTATAGCGTCCCTCCATTGCTCCAGCTCCTCTTTGTAGACTATGTCTTTAGGCGTTCTAGCGCCGTAGAGGAGTATTACTTCTCCGAATGAATCCCTATTCGCTATTATGTACTCTACCAGCGACCTTAGGGGCGCTATCCCTATCCCTCCCCCGATTATCAGTACGTTCTCGCCCCTCATATCCTCTATTGGCCACCCCCTGCCGAAGGGGCCTCTAACACCCACTACGCCCCCCTCTCCCAGATTGAAGAGAGCACGTGTGACGGTACCCATCTTCCTCACAGTTACCTCGAAGTACTCTTTCTCGAGCGGGGAGGACGATATGGAGAAAGGCGCCTCGCCGTATCCGAAGACAGTGAGTTCCAGGAACTGACCCGGTACAAAGCTGAAGTTTCTACGAGCCTCCTCGTCTTTCAGCCACAGCCTAAACGTGTTGATGTTGGGCGCTTCCTCTCTCACCGACACTATCCTGGCTAGCATAGGGATGTACGGGTTTCTCCCTACCGTCCCCATGCCTCCATCACCCTCCTAGCAACCTCTCTAATGTCTATTCCTGCCGAGCAAACCTTTACGCAGCGCCCGCAACCGACGCACGATATAGAGCCTATCTCATCCACGGAGTAGCAGTACTTGTGGTATATTCTCTGCTTAACCCTCGAGTGTCTCTCCTTCCTGAAGATCTCCCCGCTCGCCACCTTGGTGAAGCTCAGGAAGTGGCAGGAATCCCATACCCTAACGCGCTTACCGCTCTTCAAGTCCAGGTTTGGGTCGTCATAGACGTTGAAACACCTGCAGGTTGGACAGGTGAAATTACACTTACCGCAGGCGACGCACTTCCTACCGTACTCTCTCCACAAATCGGCGTCGAAGAGCTTGATCAAGGGCTCGTACATCTCCGACAGATTAGGTAGTTTCTGCTCTCTAATCTTAGCCTCCGCCCTCCTCACCGCTTCCTCCTTCCTTTCTAGGTCGTCCTTAGAAGCCTCCCTGAAGATATCTAGGTTAAGCTTAACCAGCCTGCCGCCCCTCTCGCTTCCCACCTCTACCAGGTAGCTCTCACCTAAGTCTGTCATTAACAAGTCGTAGCCATCCTTTAGGTCTGGGCCGCTACCCGTATATGCACAGAAACAATACTCGCCGGGCTCAGTGCAAGTCAGACATATGATTAGAGTCCCCTCTCTACGCGCCGCATAGTATGGGTCGCGGAACTCCCCTATGAAGACCTTATCCAACACCTTTAAGCCGTGGACGTCGCACGGCCTTATCCCTATGAGAACGCGCCTCATACCCCTGATATCCTCGTACTTATCGTAAACGTAGACCTCTCCTCCCTTAATCTCGTATGTGAAGAGTATCTCCCTCTCAGGGAAGAAGAAGCGCTTGGGCGGGAGTAGGGTAACCCCCCTGTATTCCAGCACTACCTCGCGGGGATCTGAAACATAGCCGAAGAGCACCTGTCCGTTGCGCTCCACAGGGGCTATGACCTGGTAATCCTCCACTAACCTCCCCACGAATACTTCAACCGCGTCCTTAGGTAAAACGGCGATTTTGACCATAGACCACGCCCCGTAACGTCTGGTACTACTATGTAACGGTATAGACATATATAAAATCTTTAAGGAGAGAGTTGAAAAAGTCAAGGTGAAAATTCGCTTAAGAGCAAACTTTACCATAGTAGTGATATATTTTTGAGAGGGACACGTCATTTACTTGCTTCGCGGTTTAGAGGCGGGAAAATGGTTAAAGTAGTAAAGGCTTCGGGCAGAATTGAGAGTTACAGCAGGGACAAAGTCGTAGCGAGTATTGTCAAAAGCGGCGTGGAAGAGCGCGTAGCGCTAAGGTTGGTACGCCAACTGGAGAAAGACCTCCCCGAGCGCGTAACCACGGACGAGATACATCGAAGAGTTGTCGAGCTACTTAGAAGGGAGAGTCCCAAGGAGGCCTTAAAATACTCGTTAAGGCGTGGCATAATGAAGCTCGGCCCCTCTGGCTACCCCTTCGAGAAGTACTTCGCTAAGCTACTTGAGGCTCTGGGCTACTCAACTAAAACTAACGTGGTGTTGGAGGGTAGGTGCGTCACTCACGAGATCGACGTAATAGCTGTCAAAGGCGGCGTGAGGTACATGATTGAGTGCAAGTACCATAATACGCCTGGTACTTACACGGGAGTACAGGTAGCCCTGTACACTTATGCCCGATTCCTAGACCTAGCAGGGTACTTCGATATGCCTTGGATAGTGACTAATACCAAGATAAGTAATGAGGCTGCCAAATACGCGAGCTGTGTCGGGATGAGAGTAACAGCATGGGGGTACCCCTACAGGGAGAACCTCGAAGAAATAGTTGAGAGAACCGGGCTATACCCGGTAACCGTACTGTTCAGCCTCACGGAGGAAGCCAGGAGAAGACTGTTAGAGGCGGGCGTGGTAACCGTGGAGGACTTGAGGAGGTTAGGCCCCAAAGAGATTTCCTCAGTGACCGGTATGCCCCGTGAGGCGGCGGAGAAGATACTCGAAGAGACGAAGCTCCTATTAGTGGCGTAGCTAAGCACGGTCAACCTTTGGTGGTAGTAGGTGTGAAAGAACAGCGCCTAATAGTGCCAGGCAGGCTAGAACAGTCAGAGACAGCTCGAAACTTCCATATGCGTCATAGACTACTCCTATTAGGGAGGCGCCAAGCGCCCCTCCCAGATACCCCATGGCGTCTATTAGCCCGGAAGCCACGCTAACCTCGCTTGGAGTCAGTACGAGAGGGAGAACTGTGAAGAAGAGCCATTCCGGCATGCTTAATACGAGGAATACGAGTGCTATGCTCCATCCGTGGACTTCTAAGAGTAATGTTAGGGAGAGGAGTAGGGAGGTTAGTAGGAATGACCCCATCACGAGCTGCTTGACCCCTACTCTCTCACGTGCTAAGTAGGCGCCTACGCCAGCGCTGAAAGCCCCTATCAGCGGGAAAAACCCGCTGTAAAGCGGCGACTCTAGAGACGTTAAACCCTCAGTCTCCAAGAGTATGGAGGGAAGCCAACTCAAGAGTCCTCTGAGCACGGCGTAGAAGCACGCGTAGCTCATCCCGAGCACGGCCACGTACCTATTAGTTAAGACCTTCATTACGACAACTCGGTGGCTGCTAAGTCGAGCCGATAACTTACTCCTCGGGAGCAAGTACGCTGTTAGTAGGATCAAGAGACTGGGGTATATCAGAAATGTATAGCGCCAGTATAGATGTAGCGATATTGCCCAGCTCAGGACGAAGACACCTGTAGGCCCTAGGATTGCAGCAGTTAACATGTAACCTATTACTCGGTCAACGTAGTCTGAGGGATAGTTGAGAGATGCGATCTGCATTAGTGATGGCCACATAAAGCCTTGGCTCAGTCCATTAACGAATAACGAAACATGAAGATAGGGTGGTCTGACTTCCAGGAATAACAAAGTGTTAGCTAAGGAAGTGCCGAGACACCCCACCAACAACCCGGTATTAGCTCCGTAGATGCCAGCCATGACTCCCGCCGGGAACAGAGCTAATGCGTAGCCGATGTAGAGGAGAGCGAGGGATAAGCCCAGTTCCGAGTACGATAGGCCTGTCTCCTCGAATATGAAAGCCTCCACGGGGATTACGCTATATCTACACAGGTAAGAGGTAAAGTAGTAGAGAGGTAGTGTAATTACCTTAAGCCTGGGCGAACGCATGGGGTATCGACCCTAAAGATGTTTATCCATTTTACGTGACCAGGAGAGTCGGGTATTCAGGCGATACTGTCAGTGTTACTACGGCTTCTACGATTGCGGCGAGGAGGAAGATGAGGGATAAGCTGACCACTACTGTGACGGCTCTCTTCAGGACCTCGACCTTATACCTGCTTTCCCTCAGGCTCCTAGCCAGCTTCAGCCCGGCCGATGCGGCCACTACTATACCTAGTATTCCCAGGCATTTACCGGGGAGGACGTACGCGTAGAGGTGTTCCTCCGTGTATAAGGCGGCGATAACTCCCATCTTTATCCCGCACGCGAACAAGACTAGGGGAGGGATGAGCGGGGTTAGGAGGCTTAGGACGCACGTAGACAGCCCAGTAGACCAGTCAAACGGCAGTATGTTCAGCGAGAAAGAGGGTAGGAGCGTTACGCTGGGAGGCGAGCAACACCCACAAGTAGGGCAGGAGGGGTTGCCCAGGAGGAAGATAACGCCTTTACTCGTCCACGCCAAATATAACCCTCCCAAGACCCCCAATAACAGGACTGCTAGGGAGACGGCTAGGTAAACTGGTTTACTAATAGAGTCCCTAACTTCTTCGAAGCCTCTCCTTAACACTCTTTTCAGGTACTTCGTGGATAGAACCTCCCTGTGGTAGTCTCTATCTACTTTTAGGCCGCTGCGATCCATGTACAGCGCTGTTAATGCGACGTCGGAGACCGAGTCTATCAAGGCGCTTACTGGTAACATGAAGAAGAACCCTACGACGGGGTGTAAGAGGAAGAACACGGTTATGAGGAGCTGAGCGATTACGTAGTATAAGAGTAGCACTAGGAAGAACCCTATTAGGGATAGGATAGACCTCAAAGCTAGCTTTAACCCGTCAATTAGAGCTCTAACTGGACTCTCACCTCTAATTACTGCCGAGGGCAGCACGAATGCTAGGGGTATTCTCGCCAGTATAGTGTAGAGGATAAGGAGTAACGTTAACATCGATGTGGACTCGGGCGACTCAGGTCCGAGAACTCTAGAGGAGAATAGGACGGCGGCTGAGAAAATAGGGCCGTAGATAATGCAGTTCCTTAATAGTGAAGTTGCGAATACTCTACGGAATCCCCGCCTCGCCTCCTCTGCTACGTCTTCGAGCCTAGCCTTTAGACCATTAAGAGCATTTCTAGCCATAGCGTAGATATACGACCCTCGTAACGCAGCTCCCAAGGAATCGAACACGAAGTACTCTAAGCCCAGCGCGAGGATGAGTAGTACGTTGCCAGGAGTAAAACCGGCGTACAGTGTTTCCGTAGAGGTTATCTCTATGGCGTTCCCAGTTAGAGCTACGTATATCGTTCCTATTACTACGAACACTGCGGCGAAGAGGGTGTAGGCGGAATAGCCCAGGAGTACGGGTGCGAATAGAGCGGGACTACTCTTAACCCTGTTTATCCCCAGAGAGAAAGCCTCCCCTACCCCGATGCGCGGCGAGGTGTATGCGTAGGCGTAGCCGCGTTCAACGCTTTCCCATAGTCTGGTTACGGCTTCCTCCCAGCTCAGCCCTTCGGACTCCATTAACGCCCGTATCTTCGCGTCGACTACGTGTTTCGAGTTGGAGAACCATCGTTGATAGTGGAGTATGAGCTTCTCGTAAAGCTCCTCAGGGCTTTCCTCCGCCATCGCTCATTAATCCTCAGGGCCGCATATCATTTTGTCGAGAACCCTATTTCAAGGCTCTACGGTAAAGTAGACCCTCCTTCTCCTAGACCCCTTGCTCTCTAGTTTCAGTACTTTGAGGGTGCCTATCTCGCACGTATCTTTGACGTGGGGCCCTCCGTCCGCCTGTATGTCTACGCCGGGTATCTCGACTATCCTGATTTTGGGTACCTCTGGGGGTAGTCTCTCGGCGAGCTTGACAAGGCCGGGTATTTTGAGGGCTTCCTCCCTAGACAGCCAGTATATTTTCACGGGTATACAGCGCGCGGCTATCTCGTTCGCTTTTTCGACGGCCTGTCTGAGGACTTCCTTCCAGTTTGGTACACCCCTCAGGTCGTAGTCATCCCTGGCCGCCTCGGGAGTTATGTGCCCACCCGTGACTAAGGCTCCATACTCCTTGTAGAGAATAGCGGCTACTATGTGGCTGGCTGTGTGAAGCCTCATCATCCTATACCTCCTATCCCAGTCTATAACGCCGCGAACAGACGTGCCGGGCTCGGGTAGAGGCTCCCCGGAGACTATGTGAGCCACCTCGTCTCCCTCTTTTACGGCTCGTTCAACCCTCAGCTTTGTACCGTCGGGCAGTATCAGCCAGCCCGTGTCAGTGTCTAGACCTCCGCTAGGCCCAGGGTGAAAAGCCGTCCTATCCAGGTAGACCTTATTCTCCACGACCTTCGTTACCCTGGCGTCGAACTCCTTAAGGTAGCTATCGTACTGGAAGAGGAGCTCAGTCATGGTTTAATAAGCGGCGAAGGGGGGAATATAGTTACCGCTCCTCTCGCCAACCTAAATACATTATGAAAATAATTAAATGCCATTGGATGGGGGCGTGTTTTATGACCAGGTACAGGGTTACCGTAAGAGTAGTGGAAGTGCGGGGGTACTGTGCTGCTGGTTACAAGCCGGGGGACGAGTTCGTGTGTGAGTGGTTCTACGTTAAGCCCAACCAGGAGTTGAGACTTTGCCTACACGCGCTGAACTCCATGATGACCGTATTAACGGCACTGTTGAAGGGTTACTCGGCCAGGGATTTAGGGATAGGGGAGGAGGACGACATAGGCTACGTGCAGTGCCCCGACCCCGGGAAGCCTTATACTAGAGGAGGGACTATAGTGTTTGAGCTGAGGAGAGAGACTCTTCACTCCCACGGGAAGACCACGCATTCGTCGGTCTCTAAGCCGTAGAAGTCGACATCTACTCCTGACTTTTTAACTATAAAAAAGTCGAGTACTTCCAGTACACGGCTCAGCTAGGCGTGGGGTTGATGGGGGAGGAAGTAGAAGTAGTGACGGGTTGATAAGTTGAAGATTAAGCGCAGAGACTTCGTTAAGATCCTGCTGGCCTCGGCCATATCGGCGGCTCTCGGAGTCGCAGTAAGAGCCCTACCTAAAAGTAAGGTTGTCAGGCCTCCGGGAGCCCTAGTAGAGGAGGAGTTCTTATCTCGCTGCTTGAGGTGCGGTCTATGCGTTGAGAACTGCTTGACGGGGACGTTAACCCCGTGTACGTTGGAGGACGGCTTAGCGATTTGGGGGACTCCCAAGGTAGACCCCTTAAGGGCGCCCTGCGAGGCCGTTGCCGGTAGATGTGAAAAGTACAGGCCGTGCGTGGAGTCCTGCCCCACGAGTGCCCTAGTGTTCCTGGAGTCTAGCCGTGTGAAGCTGGGCTCCGTAGTATGGGTGAAAGAGAACTGTATAGCGTATAGGGGTGGGTACTGCCTGGTCTGTGATGAAGTCTGTCCCGTTGAAGGGGCCATCACTGTTAGGAGGGGAGTACCAGTGTTCCACGAGGATAGATGCGTGGGGTGTGGTAGGTGCGTCTACGCTTGCCCAGCCGACCCCAAAGCGCTCTACCTGACTCCTAAGGGTGAGGTTAGAGTTGAAATTGGATAAGCTACGCGTGTTAACCGGTATCTCCAGCCTCGCTACTTATTTCTTAGGTTTGGCCAGGGGGGTAATACTCGGCGTTCCAGCCTTCCTCAGGATAGGTCTCGTATGCCTAGCTTGTCCCCTAGGACTCCTACAGGTAATACTAGCTTCGCTAACGCTTACGTGGGAACTAGCGCTAGCTTTAATCTCTACATTAATACTCCTGCTTGTGGTTGGCAGGGTTTTCTGTGGGTGGCTGTGCCCGACGGGAGTAGTGGTACATATTTGCTGTAAACCATCGAGTAGGAAGACTACGTACGCTCCGCTCCTCTTGTTGGCAGTTTTAGGGTCAAGTCTCCTCTTGAGGTTCCCCGTGTTCTGCGTCATATGCCCCGTAGGCCTGCCTTTTAAGATAATCACTCTGTACCTCTTCGGAGCGCCTCCCATCATACTGATTGCTGTGTTTATCGCTTGGTTGGTGTTCGCCGCCGTGTCGGCGAGGCTAGGCTACTCCTGGTGTAGTTACCTATGTCCCGTGGGGTACCTCGCTGGCCTGCTATCGGTTAAACCCCTACTAAGAGTTAGAGCTAACACTAAGTGCACGAGGTGCGGTCTATGCGCCCGTCTATGTCCCTCCGCTATAGACCTCCCTAACATGAAGTACTCGGAGAGAGTTAGGTGCACGCTGTGCTTGAAATGCGTGGAGAAATGTCCTCATAACGGTGCTGGACTATACCTAGCCGGAAAGGAGGTTTATGCCCCAAAGCTGAGAAAATAGGGTTACGGTATATTTAGTAGTCCTAGAGTGTTAGACTTGGTTGGA
>CAZFWY010000011.1:20007-31467 GCA_964522715.1 uncultured Thermofilaceae archaeon
GAGAAAATAGGGTTACGGTATATTTAGTAGTCCTAGAGTGTTAGACTTGGTTGGAAATGTGTGACACATTAGTAGCCCTTGGGAAAGCTACGGTGTACGGAGTCCCGGTGTTCGCTAAGAATAGTGACAGGGAGCCCAATGAAGCACAAGTATTAGAGTTCTACCCAAGAGCCACACACGACGAAGAGTACGTGGAGTGCACGTACGTTAAGGTGCCGCAGGTCAAAGAGACCTATGCAGTCCTTATCTCCCGCCCATTCTGGATGTGGGGCGCGGAGATGGGCGTTAACGAGTACGGGGTGGCAATCGGGAACGAGGCCGTGTTCACTAAGGAACCGTACGAGAAGACAGGGCTTACAGGTATGGACATGTTGAGGCTGGCTCTTGAGCGCTCTAAGACGGCCTCTGAAGCCTTAAAGGTAATACTTGAACTATTAGAGAAGTACGGTCAGGGGGGTAACTGCGGCTACATTCACGAAATGTACTACCACAATAGCTTCATAATAGCCGACCCCCGCGAGGCCTGGGTTCTAGAGACAGCCGGGGAATACTGGGTCGCCGAGAAGGTTAAGGACGTGCGCAGTATATCGAACGCCCTGAGCATAGGGAGGGAGTGGGATAGGAGCCATCCACGCGTAGTAGACCATGCGGTGGAGAAGGGGTGGTGTAGAGGGGAGGAGGACTTCGACTTCGCCAGGTGCTACTCTGACAGGTTCTATACTTTCTTCGCCAAGGGGAGGGAGAGGAGGAAGTACACGGAGGGCAGGCTCAGGGAGAAGATAGGCGAGATAGACGTGCCCTACGTCATGTCGATAATGCGTAGCCACCACAGAGACCCGGACTTCACGCCGAGCAGGGGGTCTATGAGGGACGTATGTATGCACGCCGGGGGGATTACGAGGCCGAGCCAGACCGCGGGGTCTTACATAGGTGTACTCTACCCCGACCTATCAATTAACTGGTTCACCGCGACCTCTACGCCCTGCATCTCAGTGTATAAACCAGTCTTCATACCAGCTGGCCTACCAGACATAGGCCCCAAGCCCACCGGGAAATACGACCCCAGCACGCTGTGGTGGAGACAGGAAAGGCTACACAGGGCTATGTTGGGGAGCTACCGTAAATACGCTCCGCCCATTAGGTCCGAGATAGAGAGGATAGAGAGGGAACTTGAGAAGAAAGCCTTGAAACTAAGAGAGGCCTACGTTAGGGGAGAGGCGAGAGAGGAAGACCTCCTGGAACTTACCAGGGAAGCGTTCGACAAGGCGGCTACAATCCTGGAGAAATACCTAAGCGTCGTAAAGCCGAAAGTCATCCTAAACCCGTTATTCGCCGCCTACTGGATGAGGGTTAACAGGGAGGCTGGGCTTAGGCTTTGAGTCTTGTAAAGAAATTTTTACTTAAGCTTTTTAGAGTACAATCTCGACGTAATACTGTATGTCTAGGGGCGACCGTATAGGCGATTTATTCGGCGTTTTGAGACATCCTCTACGTAGAAGGATTCTGGAGGTTCTCTCGGAGAAACCGCACACGTATACCCAGCTCATGAAAACTTTAAGGGTAGAGGATAGCAGCCTACTCAGCTATCATTTGGGGAAAATGGAGGGACTCGTAGTTAAGGATGGAAGACAGTACAGGCTGAGTAGTGAGGGAGAACTTGTTTTAAGAATGCTAGAGGGGTACTATGGAGCCGCCCTATTCGGCGACAACGAGGTTCTCCAGAGGTTTATATTCTCTCTGTTCCTTCTAACGGTGCTAGTTCCTCTAGCTATGTTTTACTGGGGGCTTTTAGAGTTTAGCTCCCTTGTAACTGCCTACTGTCTAGGCGCGTTATTCTCCCTCTCAATGCTGTACTTATTCAGAGAAAGAGTTAGGGGATTAGAATTAGCGGTCTTCTCCGCTACGTATTCTATCTGGATTGCAGTCCGGTTGATCGTTAAGTTCTTACTCGGTTTGTAAAATTTTGTTAACTAAAGGATATTTTACATAGATTATATATTCACGGGAACTTTGTAACCGAGTGGTGGTGAGTATTAGGGCTCCACGCTTAGTGAAGTACCTGGTGGGTTATTACTTCTCCCTATCCCTAGTGTCGTTCGCCGCTGGGTTACTCCTGCTGGGTCAGAGTACAGTTGTTGGTGTCATGGTCATATGTCTGGGCTGCGCCGTACTAATCCTGACGTACTACTTCTGGAGAGGCGTTAAGGCGGCTTGGACAGCCTCTCTACTAACCAGCGCGTGGGGACTGGTTAGTGGTCTATTACACGTGGAAAACTGGGCTTACCTGTGCTCGGTAATAGTTAACACACTTCTACTCTACTGCCTTGTGGTCAGCCACGAAGTAACTAAGCACTTCAAGGTAAAGATAGACGAAAAATACCGCGTAATAATTAGGGGAATGCTGGGAGCGGTTCTGGCCCTATCCCTGACTATATCGATACTAAACGTTATGAGAAAGACCGCCTCACTTGTAGCGGTAGTCGCGGCGGTAGCAGGAACTGTAGCGGTATGGTTAGCTAAGACCTGGAGAAGAGCTAGGTAATCTCCTAACGTTACCTCCTGACAGGCATGTCATAAGTTATTCGCTCCCGCATAAAAACTCCCAGTCTATGACCATCCTCGGGTAAAATAACGAAAGGGATATGATTTGCTCGTAAGGATTAACGTATGGTGTAAGGAGTGGTTAGAGTTATCGAAGCCGTCGCTAAGCGTATTGGGATCTCAGTCGAGAAGTTGGAGAGAGAGGCTGTGCGAGAATGGCTGGAGAAGCGCTTAGTCATAGTTGAAGCGGAAATAGCTGAAATTCTAAATAAGTATGGAGTAAGTAGTGTTAAGGGGTTAGAAGAGGCTATCGAGAAGGGTAGAGTTCCTGAGCATCCTGCATGGGAAGACTTAGTAATTCTGGAGCGTCTCGTAGAATACGAGTACAAATTAAAAGAGGCCGCCAAATGTGTCGATGAGTACAGTATGCTAGAAGAACTTTAAGATAGATGGGTATTTCATTAGTAGTAGCCGTTATGGGAGAGGCTTCACTTTCCGATTATTTCTCTAAAGGTTTCTTCGTCCATTTTATTTATGGCAAACGCTGCTGGTTGGTTTTTTGGTTTTGGTTTAGGCTGGGAGTACAGCTTCTTAATTTGTATCTTGATCCTATACGGCCACAGGGCCTTACCCGCTTTCTTCTCCTCCGGCCATAAAGGCGTTTCGTCCACGTACTTGTCGATAACTACTCCATAGCCTAGTATACCTGTTTTCCTAGTAGCGTAAAATACGACTATATCTCCGAGCTGTACTTTGTTCCAGAGGCCTTTCGCCCTCTCACTTACACCCCAGACCTTTTTCTCGAGCGCTACTTCCCAGTTCTCAGGGGACCCGCTTAACAACCAGTACGGCATAGTTATCAAGTATGTATAAGCAGAGATATTGATAGGAGTTTTGGTGGTTTTAAACATTTCAAGGGTATATTCGCTCGTCCGAGGAGTAATTACGAGACATTAGTAGGGGTTCAGTCTCGCTGAGTAAAGCCTGCGGATACCTTAATTTAGCTGGGCGGCGTCTTCCTTCTCGGTGGCTTGCTTGCCCGAGAAGTTCGAATGGTATACCGTGTTTGTCAAGGAGGATTATGTGCCTGACCCCGACCGCGACGTTATCGTGGTTTTCAGGGTTACCCCGGCTGGGAAGTTCAGCATTGAGGAGGCCGCGGGTAGGGTGGCCTCGGAGAGTAGCGTTGGTACTTGGACTACTCTGAGCGTACTGCCGGACAGGATTTGGAACTTGATGGCTAAGGCCTACGAAATAACGAGGCTGGAGGACAACTCGTACCTCGTGAAGATAGCATACCCCGTAGACCTGTTCGAGGAGGGTAACATGGCTGGCTTCATGGCGTCCGTGGCTGGCAACGTCTTCGGGATGAAAGCCTTGGACGGGCTTAGGATAGAGGACATATACTTCCCCACGAGGTTCGTCGAGCAGTTCAAGGGGCCAGTGAAGGGTATACAGGGGGTTAGAGACATATACAAGGTTTACGACAGGCCCATAGTCGGCACGGTACCCAAGCCCAAGGTGGGCTACACCCCGGACGAGCTGCGCGAGGTAGTCTACGAGTACCTGGTTGGAGGCATGGACTACGCCAAGGACGACGAGAACCTGACTAGCCAGCCGTTCTGCAGGTTCGAGAAGAGGGCTGAGGCGATAATGAAAGCCATAGATAAGGCGGAGAACGAGACGGGGGAGAGGAAGGTCTGGCTGGCTAACATAACAGCGGACGCCAGAGAGATGGTTAAGAGGTTGAAGCTCGTACACGACTACGGGAACCCCTTCGTCATGGTGGACGTAGTCATAGTGGGCTGGGCTACTCTAACCTACATAAGAGACGTAGCCGAGGAGTATGGGATGGGTATACACGCCCACAGGGCTTTCCACGCCGCTTTCACGAGGAACCCGAGACACGGAGTGTCGATGTACACCCTAGCCAAGCTGTACAGGCTGGTAGGCGTAGACCAGCTACACGTGGGTACCCCCGGGGTGGGGAAGCTAGAAGCTAAGACCAAGGACGTCATTAACCACGCCAGGATACTCAGAGAGAAACACTTTAAGCCGGAGGATGGAGACATATTCCACCTTGAACAGGAGTGGTACCACATAAAGCCCGCGTTCCCCACATCGTCGGGCGGCCTACACCCAGGCACGCTACCGGAAGTAATCAAACACATGGGCACAGACATAGTGATACAAGTCGGAGGAGGAGTACTAGGACACCCGGACGGCCCTAGGGCCGGAGCTATGGCCGTGAGACAAGCAATAGACGCCTATCTCAAAGGGATACCACTAGAGGAGTACGCGGAAACCCATAAAGAGCTGAGGAGAGCGCTGGAGAAGTGGGGATTTGTAAGGCCAGCATAAGCTTATAGATTTTTTCGTCATTCCCTCCCCGGAGGTTGCTCACTCATGAGAAAACACGGAGAGATAGTGTACAAGCCTATAGGCGTTATAAGGACTCCGTTTAAGGACGCCGAGGGTGTTCCCATTCAGCCCACCGCGGCTAGGGGTGTTAAGGGTATAGTAGAGGTATACCCGGAGTACGCCGAGGGGCTTAAAGACCTTGAAGGCTTCTCCCACATAATACTGATCTACCACTTCCATTTAATTAAGACATGTAGGCTACTCGTAGTACCGTACCTAGATAGCGAGGTTAGAGGGGTTTTCGCGACCCGGGCGCCTGCTAGGCCCAATCCTATAGGGATATCCATAGTCAGGCTACTCAGGATAGAGGGCAACGTGTTACACGTCGAAGACGTAGACATAGTTGACGGGACGCCCCTCCTGGACATTAAGCCCTACGTACCTCAATTCGACAGCAGACTGCAAGTTAGAATAGGATGGCTTGAAGGTAGAGTATCCCGGTTAAAGGAAGCTAGAGATGACAGGAGATTCTTAACATAATTCTGATGCTAGCACACCACCTTTACGGAACATGCCAAAAAAGTAAAAATCTTAGATTTCCGTTTAATTATCGAATTTAGTCACGGACTACTTTTACTAGTAATCTACGCCCTTCTATATTCCAAGCCTGTGCTTCTTCCGGTGGGCTATCCAGTAGCTCTATGGTTTCGGCTCGTACCTCGCCGAGGATGTATGTCTTATGTCTCTCCACGGCTCTCCTTAAGTCCTCGTCCGTCGTGTATATCTCTACTCTCCTGAGTACGGCGTCCAGCGGTAGGTCTAGCTTCTTCCTCATGACTTGTATCCTCCTCACGACCTCTCTGGCGAGGCCTTCTAAGAGTACTTCCTCGTCTAACCGTACGCCTACGTATACTTTCAACTCGCCTACGGCGGCTCTTTTCATATCTCTAAGCTGGTCTTCGCCAGGCTCCTCGCCTGTCACTTCGACTTCTTTCACGTTCGCGTATATCTTCAATACATCCACGGCTTCTCTCAGTATTTCGACCGTGCGGGGTGAGACTACGATTACTCTCCTTATTGGCCACCTCCTCTTTATCCCAGCTTCGCTTCTAACCGATAATATCCGGTCGGCTACGTTTAACATCTGCGTAACGGCGTTCCACATCTCCTCGTCTATTAACTCTTCTTTAATCTCTGGCCAGTCCTCCAAGTGGACGCTCTCCCTTGCGTCGGGGTTTAACCTGCGCGTGAATGCCTGGTGGAGGTACTCCGCTATGAAGGGGGCGTACGGCGAGATTACCTTTAGGAGGTTTGTCAGGACTAGGTATAGGGTGGCGTAGGCGCTCCTCTTCTCGGGCTTGTCCTCCTCTACCCATACCCTCGGGCGTACCAGGGTTATGTACCTGTGGCTAAGCTTCTCCACTATGAACTCTGAGACCGCCCTCGCACCCCTGTGGGGGTTGTCGCTCTCTATAGAGTCCTCTACGGTTTTTATCAGTCTGCGGAGTTCATATATTATCCACTTGTCTACCGGCTTAAGGTGTGCTGTGTCTTCCTCCAGCCTCTCTGGAGTCCAGCGGTCTAGCTCCATGTACTTCAACGCGAAGTTCACGGCGTTCCAGAGAATGTTCAGCTGCCTCACGACTTCCTCTACCTCGTCTGGGTCGAAGTTCAGGTTATCCCACGGGGCGCTCTTGGAGACCAGGTATAGCCTTAGGGGGTCTGCGCCGTGCTCTTTCATGAACTGTAACGCCCAGACGACGTTCCCCCGGCTCTTACTCATCTTCTTCCCGCGCTTATCCAGTACGTGTCCCTGGTTCAGTACGGCTCTGTACGGCTTAACCCCATGCCACGCTACGGATGTAAACATTAAGGTGTAGAACCAGCCCCGCGTCTGGTCTACGGCCTCTGTTATCCAATCGTAGGGGAAGAGTTCGTTGAAGAAAGAGTCCCACCCGTACTGACTCAAGGAGGCCGTGTGCGCCACGCCGCTGTCCATCCACACGTCTACTACGAAGGGCTCCCGCAGCATCTCTCCCCCACACTTGGGACACTTTACCTTAACCTCGTCTATCCAGGGCCTGTGGTGGTCTCTGGCGGCCTCGGGGTTTAAGGCGTGTTTCCTAACTTCCTCTAGGCTCCCGAAAGCGACCCTATGCCCGCACTCCCTGCAAGTCCATATAGGTAGGGGTGTGCCCCAGTACCGCTCTCTACTTATACACCAGTCCCGGGCGTTCTCTATCCAGTCCTGGAACCTCTTACCGGCCCAGCTGGGGCTCCACGAGACTTCTTCGTTAGCTTGGAGGAGAGCCCGCTTTATGGGGTCTATCCTTATGAACCACTGTCTATCGGCGTAGTACATGAGTGGAGTATCGCACCTCCAGCAACAGGGGTACTCGTGCTCTATCTTCCCTAGGTGGACTAGCAGGCCTTTCCTCCTCAGGTCGTCTATGACTAGTTTGTCGGCGTCTTTAAACCACAGCCCCTCGTATTTGCCAGCGTCTCCCTTGAAGTACCCGTTCTTTCCGAGGGCGTTAAATACTCTTAAGCCGTACTTTTTGCCTAGCTCGAAGTCCTCCGGTCCGTGGGCTGGCGCTACGTGGACTACCCCTGTGCCCTCCTCCATGCTAACCCAATCGGCTATTAAGACAGCGTGCTCGTACTCGCCTCTATGTTCCCCGTGTGCTGGCACCTCCTCTAGCAGTGGGTGAACGTACTTCTTCCCGAAGAGACGCCTACCTGGGAAGCGCTCAACGACTTGGTACTCCTTTACGCCTACCTCTTCGAGAACTGTGGAGCACCTTTTCTCGGCCATCACCCAGTACTCTTCACCCACTCTCAGCTTGACGTATGTCTCGTCGGGGTGTACCGCTAGCGCCTCGTTAGCTATTATAGTCCACGGAGTGGTAGTCCACACGACCATGTAGGTTTCTTCCTCTTCGAGCCTAACCTTGAAGTGTAGGCTCGGGTCTTCAACAGTCTTGTAGCCCTGTGCGACCTCGTGGCTACTAAGCGCCGTCTCACACCTAGGGCAGACTGGGACTACCCTGAGGTCCTCGTACAGGAGACCCTTATCCCACATTGCTTTGAGAAAGGCCCATATCGCATCGAGGTACCTCGGATTCCTGGTCTCGTACGCGTGGTCGTAGTCCAGCCACAACCCGAGCCGCAGGCTAGCTTCCCTCCAGTGGTTCAGGTAATAGTCTACCAGTCTCTGGCATTCATCTACGAACTTGTCTACGCCGTACCTCTCTATGTCCTTCTTGGTCTTAAAGCCCAGCTTACGCTCGACTTCCAGCTCAACGGGTAGGCCTTGAGTGTCCCAACCAGCCTGGTCCCAGACCCTGTAACCCCTCAACCTGTAGTACCTTAGCTTGACGTCCTTCAGAGTTCTACCCCTGGCGTGGCCTACGTGCATGAAACCGTTAGCTGTCGGAGGCCCCTCCAAGAAGGCGAATATAGGGGCGCTCTTATTGCTCCAACTCTTCTCCTTAACCTTGTAGTAAACTTTGTTTGCACGCCAAAAGCCTAGTACCCACTCCTCTACTCTTACTGGGTCGTAGCGCCCTTTAAGAAGGGGTGGCCCAGATAATAGTACCACCCATAGTACTCCCTCCCCGCCTCTACTTATAGGTTCCCCTACCTGCTACATCAAGCACTCTATGGCAGCTAGGAGGGACTGCCTGTTTATTATAGTCCAAGATATAACGAAGCCTAAGGCGTTCCCCGTGTACTTGTATATCACTGTTAGTACGAAGAGGACGACTGTCACCATCAGAGCGTTGAGAGTAGCGGCGGATATGTTCAGACAGGTTATGCAGAAAGCGTGTAACAAGCCGTATACTGAAACCGTTATCAGTAGGCCGTCGGATATTAACCCCTCTCCGTCGAGCAGGGAGTCCATGTTCTCGACAAGCCATATCACGAAGAAGACCTCCAGAGGGCCGTACGCGGTTAATGTCAACACAGCGTAGTATACGTTCCAGGGGAAGTTTAGACCGTAACTGAAGGGGGGAGGACCCCTCAGCAGGGCTATCAGCACGGCTAGGGGGGTTGAGAGGGCTACGCTCCTGAGGGCTCCCTCCCTGTGGAAGCCGTACTTCCTGGGGTCTTCCCTATCTGCCAGTGTGAATAGGAGGGGGAGAAGGCCTGCGTATACTATTTCGACGTACGAGGCTAGGTAGGGTTTCTCGCTGAGAATTCTGTAGAGCCTAATTATCGCCTCGCTCACGCCCACGCTCCACATTTTCGATAAAATGAGGATCATCAGGCCTGGGCCGAAAATCAGCCATACCCACGTAGCAGAGACTTTTAAGAAGAGCTCTCTACGTCTCTGACCATACATAGTGGTGCTTCCTAGTTAAACACGGGGTGTGAACGTATAAAGCTTCGTTCAGCGTGTATGTATCGATGTGCGATATCTGTGAGAAGCACGGGAAGGGTGTTAAGTGGTACCTTAACCCTGAGAACTTCGACGACGACCTAGTTCTGAAAGACCCGAGGAGGATGAAGGTTGTGGAGTCAATAACCGCCTATTCTCTTGAGTACTATGTCTACAATAGCTCCCGCTTAGCTAGGCTTGTAAACATGCTACCTCAGCCCATACGCGCTGTGTTAACAGCTGTGGCGAACAAAATGGCTTACGACCTACACGCTGGTCAAGTAGTACCCTTGGAGGACGCCTTGAAGATAGTTGAGATAGCCCACAACCACGTGGTCATACCCTGCTACTGTAGGAGGTTGACTGGTGGGAAGGAGGAACTCACTTGCCTCAACTTCGGCCTAGTTAAGGAGCTATGGCCTAAATATAGGCCTCAGGACAACATTCTGGAGCTAGACGTTAACGGGGCCAAGGAACTGCTTAGGGAGTGGGATGAGAAGGGGTATGTACACGCGGTTTTCTGGGCTAAGGTACCATACGTCATCGCTATCTGTAACTGCGAGAAGAGGTATTGCACGGCCTTGAGGAACAGGCTCCTCTACGGGATTAAGAACTCCTACAAGAAGTCCCACTACGTGGCCGTTATCGACGAGAACCTCTGCGATTTCTGTGGTGGAAGTCCGAGGTGCGTGTCTAGGTGTCAGTTTGGGGCTATAAGAGTAGACAGGGATTCCAGGAAAGTTGCTATAAGGAGTGACCTCTGCTTCGGATGCGGACTCTGTAGGGACGCGTGTGATAACCAGGCGATAAGACTGGTATCCCGGGAGGAGGCTGGTGTAAAGGTATGGTGAAGATTAGGTTCGACGAGGAGAAATGTCTGAAACCTGAGGAGTGTATGGAGTGTATTAGGGCCTGCCCTCTAGGCGTGTTGATGCTGGCCCCGAAGAAGAAGCCCCCTAACCCAGGTATTCCTCCCCCTCGGTATATAGTCTACCCCTTATACGACGTTGTATGCAACGGGTGCGGTAAGTGTCTGGAGGTATGCCCCAAGGGGGCTCTAAAACTTATTTAGCTTGCACTTGAAAGCCGAGAGATATTCCTCCAGGAATTTCTCTTTTTCTAAGTCCTCTAACATTAAGACCTCTCTTCCCTGGGGGTCTACGAGTACTTTGCCCTTCCTATAACCCTTCGTGTTCACGGTTATTCTTATCCTCCTCGTGAAGTATAGGTCGTCCCTTAATAGGTAAACTGCTGCTACTACGTCGTGGGGGTGGAAGCCGCCTGTGGAGGAGCAACGCTCAGCCCAGGGTAGCGCCGCGTCGTAGAGGAAGCTCGCTAGTGGGTCTTCGGAGTCCCTGAGGAGTTCGAGGGTCTCCACAGTCCAGCTGACTTTAGTGGTTATGTCCAGCGGCACTAACACCACGTTTTTGAAGCTTTTTATGACTATGCTCGCCGCCACGTAGTCGCTCCAGAAGTTAAACTCAGCGTCGAACTTCGACACATTGCCCCGTACGAAGACCGCGCCCCCCATGATCACTATCCTCCTAACCCTATCCACGAACTCGTCGTCCATCGTATAGGCCGTAGCTACGTTAGTGAGAGGGCCTGTGGCCAGCAACTCTATCTCTCCGTACTCCCTGCTAGCCTCTATCATGAATTCCACGGCCTCGTTCGGCTTGCCTAGGTCGTTCCGGGAGGAAGCCCCCTTAAAGACCGGTATGTCCTCTCCCGAAGCCTCCACCACCCTCAAGGCGTCTCGGTATGTCAAGTCTACCGCGTTGTTCCCGAAGACCGTGGTTACGCCTATGAGGTTGGGCTCCCCCACGTACTTCCTGATCGCGTAGCCAAGAGCCAGAGAGTCGTCGACGTCTCTGTAGGAGTAGAAGATCGTCGGATCACAGTCGAAAATGAGCGGTGCCATCACGACCACCACGTACACGTTAATTACTCTGAGCGGTTATTAAGGAAATTGGAGAAAACAACCGTACTATTTTTAGCTAGCCTAGGCTTCGCGCTAAAGTGTTTACAGCGACGCACGGGAACTAATATAGGGAGCGAAAACTCCTATATATAGAGGTATAAGAGTCATGTCTGAGGGTAGAGGTAAAAACGATTTATACGCAGCTTGCGCGATAATTCTCGCATTAATAGCGTTATTCCTACTGGGTGCAGAGGAG
>CAZFWY010000012.1:0-4326 GCA_964522715.1 uncultured Thermofilaceae archaeon
TTGACTACGATTTTCGCCTCTGAGACCTTGACAGCCTCAACCTCCTCGGGCTTGGCCTCTCTGACGCTCCACACGGTTTCGGGCCTGGCCTGTACTATGAAGACGCTCTCGGGGAACTTCATGTCTCTGTCTATGGCCCATTCGACGTCCATGGGCCTGCCGTAGTGCTTCTCTATGAGTACGCCCAGCTCGGCCACTTTCTTAACCTCTTCATCGGTTAAGCAGGGGGCCTTCCTACGCTCCGGGGGTACCTCGGCGTGTATGGTCTTACCTGTCTTGGGGTCCCTGATGTACTCCACCGTCTTCTCCACTATCCTGCGCTCCAGGATCTCCAAGGTGTTCTTATCGACAACCCACTCGTCCGGCGTTACGGCGCCGCTCACCACAGCCTCGCCGAGACCCCAGTTACCCTCTATGACTACCTTGTCCCTCTCCCCGGTCACTGGGTGAATCGTAAACATTACGCCTGCGGCTTTAGCGTTAACCATCTTCTGAACGGCCACGCTTATCAATACCTTCTCGTGCTCGAACCCTTTCTGCTCCCTGTAGAATATAGCCCTCGGAGTGAACAGGCTGCTCCAGCACTTCTGAACCTTCTCGACAACCTCGTCCTCGCCTCTAACGTTGAGGTAAGTCTCCTGTTGACCAGCGAAGCTGGCGTCCGGTAAGTCCTCCGCCGTCGCGCTACTCCTAACGGCCACGAACTCCTCTTTCTTACCAACCCTCTTGCACAGCTCCCTATAGGCCCTCCTTATGGCCTTCTCGATGTCCTTGGGCATGGGCGTCTTCTCTATTAACGCCCGTATCTCCTTGCTCGCCTCTATGTAGTCCTCGGGTTTCGCAGCGCCAGCGGGGACTTTATCTTTTAATATACGGTATATCTCGTCCTTAATACCAGTCTCCTCTATGAAGCGCTTGAAGGCGTAGGCCGTGACCGCGAAGCCTGGTGGTACGGGTATCCCGGCCCTAATCATCTCTCCTAGGTTGGCGTTTTTCCCGCCTACTATCGGCACGTCCTCCTTGGTCAGCTCTTCAAACCACAATATTATACGGGTCGCCTTGTCTCCCGACACGAATTTCACCCTCAGCTTACGCGAGCCACTCGCTCTTATAAAGATTAAGAACTTACTGCATAAACATACAATTCCGTAGTACTTTGACCAGAGAGAAAACTACGTATATAAGGCTCCTCTCCGATACTCAGACATGGAAAAAGGTGGATTAAGTGGCTAGGAGGATTTGCGGGTACTGCGAGTTAAAAAGGGTACACATAGGTTCTAGCCTCTCCTCCAAGCTAGGCACGGGATGGATAACCCGGTATTACTGCTCCCGCAGAAAGACGTGGTGTAAATATAAAGGGAGGCATACCAGGTGCCCCTATTACCCGCGGGGCATCCCAGAGTGGTTAAAACCACTCGCGAGGGTACCTCCAGTCAGACCCTAGGTCTCTGAAGCCTACGTGGAAAACCTCAGGCATTAACCGCTTGTGCTGTGACCTCTTAACCCTACCTATGACCATCTCGACGACGCCCGTATCTACGCCTAGAATCTCCGCTATCTTCTCGGAGAGGCCGAGGTGTACAGCTAGCTGCCTTACGTGGGTCTTGTAGAGCCCGCCTATGGGTAGTACGTCTACTCCCCCGTCTCCGTATTTAGTGAAGTAACCCAGCAATAGCTCGCTTTTATCCCCCGTACCTATGACTAGGGCGTTGTTCCTGTAGGCTCTCTGGTGGGGGATTATCATCCTGACCCTGGCCATAACGTTGCCTCTCTCCACCTTGTCCATCTCGCCGAGCTTCTCCTCGAAAATCCTGACTATGGGGTCTATGTCTATGACCTCGTAGTTAGTGTCTGGCACCCCGAGCATTCTTATCAGTTCCAAAGCGTCTTCAACGTCCTCCTTAGGAGTTGCGAAGGAGGGGAGAACGTAGCAGTAAGTGTTCTCCGGCTCTAGGGCTCTGACAGTTAGCGCCGCGGTAACCCCGGAATCAACACCGCCGCTCACACCTACAACGCCAGCCCTTTTACCGGCGTACTCCCTGACGTACCACCTAAGCCGCCTAACTATGTAGGCGGCCACTCTCTTCGCGTTTATCGGAGGTAATACTCCGCCAGTCATTCCAACTCACCCAGCAACCTGTGAAGGTCGCGCCTATGCCTCTTGAAAGAGCTGAAACTCCTAACAGACCTCAACCTGTACATGTCCAGGTCTACGACTAGTAAGTCCTCCTCCATCTTCTTAGCTCTAGCTATCACCTCGCCGTCGGGGGCTACAACCAGAGACCCGCCCCAAAAGTACTCCTCGTCCTCGGGGCCCACCCTGTTGGCGAACACCACGTAAGACGAGTTCTCGACGGCCCTAGTAACGGCTATCGCCTCCCACACCCTCTCGATGAAGGTATCCCCGACCCCGTACAGCCCCCCTATAGGTGAGGATGAATGTATGAAGATGACGTCGGCCCTCAGCCTAGCCACGAGTTCCGCGGGCTCCGGGTGCCACGCGTCCTCGCATATAACCGAGCCGAAACTCCAGCCCTTCCACTCGAAGACCCTCTTCCGCCTAGCCGACCCCTCCCTGAAGTACTTGCTCTCCTCGAACAACCCGTAGTCGGGCAGGTAGAGCTTAGATACGAAACCCGAAATCACCCCGTCTCGAATCACGGCGATACTGTTCTCGTAGATGCCGACCCTCGGCTCGTAGACTAGACCTACCAAGACGCAGAGACCTTGCGAGGCCTCCGCAAGCCTTTCAAGCGCGGCGTAAGACCTCCCAGAGACCTCATATGCTAAGTCCCTCAGCAGATACCCCGTTAACGAAAGCTCGGGGAAGGCCAGTACGTCCACACCCTCCTTCTTAGCCCTCTCAACGTAGACTAAGTGGGTCTCTAAGTTCCTCTCAACATCCCCCAAGTAGGAGCGTACCTGCGCAACGCCAATCCTTAGAGAATCACTCATGACCCCTCTACCCAGCCCTCATACCGCATTAACAGAAATATTTTCTCTCTAAGAACCCGTAAAACTAAGTGCCAATGAAAGTAAATAGAGTGGTAGCCCGGCGGGGATTCGAACCCCGGTGTCCGCTTGGGAGATTTAGACCTCCCAAATCTGCGGGTCCAAAGCCCGCCATGCTTGGCCGCTACACCACCGGGCTTCAATTCCTCTCTTAGCAGCTCGTTTTTTAGATGTTTCCTTCCCATTACGGCATGATTACTCGGAGAGGTGTATTGTTTTAGCCATGATTTAGATTTAATAATGCTGTGATATGCCAGACTGATTTACACACCTAGCTCTAGCCTTAGGACTTCCTCGCCTACATCCTTATACGTTACAAAGTGTATATGGGGGTATAGCCTTCCCAGTTCTTCTTTGAGCTTCTCGGTTAGGTGCGTCCTCCCTCTGAGGTGCATCGGGACTAAGTAGGCTGGTGATACCTTCTCGGCGAAGTAATCCACCCCTCCCCAGCCCGGTAGCTCAGGTTCGGCTACTACTAGGGCTACGTCCACCCTATCCCGGGCTATCTCCTCAACCTCCCTCCTGAAGGCGTTGTCTATGTATTTTCTAAACTCCTCGGGGAAGCTCGGCCAAACCCATCTCGCCAAATCCCCCGAATGGTACAGGGTTACTCCGCCCAAATCTACGAGGTATGCTACCCCTACGTCCGTGCTCTGGAAAACCTTCACCCCCAAACCGGCCACTTCGAACTCCCGGCGGGGCTCCGCCACGACTACTCCCAACCCAGCATCCTCGAAGAAAGCGCCCTCACTCTCAACTACGTCTTCGGAAGCCACAATGCGCACACTCCTAGCACCGTCTACAGCCTCCAACACACCCCTACCGTAGTGATCCTCGTGGCCATGCGAGAATAAGACTAAGACGTCCTTGCCTTTCACCAATCCTCCGACAAATCCCGACACCCTCCTGCGCAAGCCCCCGAGGAAAACGTCTGAGGGATAGTCAAAAACCAGGGCTAAAGTCCCCCTAAGCACGCAGAAACAACTATGAAAAACATAGAACACCGCAACCCAAGCGGCCACTCCAGACAAACCCCACACCCCCTTAGAAGCTGGCGGGCCCGCCGGGACTTGAACCCGGGACCTGCGGCTCTCCCCACAAAACCGGAGGCCGCCGCCCTATCCAGGCTAGGCCACGGGCCCCAGGGTAATAAATGTGCAGGAACTTAATTGTTTAACTTCTCGTACCTCACATAAATAACAGAAAGAATTGGCGCCGGGGCCGGGATTTGAACCCGGGCGGCGCAACGCGCCAGCGGGTTAGCAACCCGCCGCCAGTCGATCCCGGTGGCTAACCGGGCTAGGCGACCCCGGC
>CAZFWY010000012.1:4426-26415 GCA_964522715.1 uncultured Thermofilaceae archaeon
TCCTCCCGGTTATCAGCCGGGCGCCATAACCTATCTAGGCCACGGGCCCTCTTCTTGTGTATAGTTCGTTTGGTGGTTAAAAATTTCTCGGTTTCGCTTAATACATGGTTCTGGGGGTCTGTGGAGTGTTATAGTAGGTTTTTGAGGAGTTTGCCTACTTGGGTTGGTGTTTTGGCTACCGGTACTCCAGCTTCTTTGAAGGCCTCTATTTTGCTCTGTGCTGTGCCTCTTCCCCCGTATATTATGGCTCCGGCGTGCCCCATTCGTTTACCTGGGGGTGCTGAGACGCCCGCTACGTAGGCTACTATGGGTTTGGTTATTTCTCCGTCTATTACCGCTTGGGCTAGTTCTTCCTCGTCTGTTCCTCCTATCTCGCCTATTACCGCTATGGCCTTGGTGGAGGGGTCTTCTTGTAGGAGAAGGGCTGCCTCCCTCATTTTCAAACCTGTTATGGGGTCTCCTCCTATTCCAATGGCCGTAGAGACTCCAAGCCCAGCGGTCGATATGCTCCACGCGACTTCGTATGTAAGTGTTCCGCTTCTCGAGACTACTCCTACGTGTCCGGGTTTGAAGTACTGGGCTGGCATTACACCTACCTTGGCTTCGCCCGGCGTTATGACCCCAGGGGTGTTGGGCCCCACTACGGTCGTTCCCTTGTACCTGGCGTAGCGTACGAACTTCATGGTTTGGTGTACCGGTATGTGCTCCGTTATAACCACTATTAGGGGTATGCCAGCGTCTATGGACTCGTAGACGGCGTCTGCCGCGAAGCGGGCGGGGACGAATACTACGCTGGCGTTTATCTCGGGGTGCTCGTCTAGCGCCTCTAGGACTGAGTCGTAGACCGGTACCCCGTGTACTTCCTGTCCTCCCTTACCCGGTACTACCCCGGCTACAACCCTCGTACCGTACTCTACCATGCTCTTCGTGTGGAAACTGCCCTGCCTACCCGTTATCCCCTGGACTAGGAGCCTCGTCTCATTACCCACCAGCACGCCCACTTTTAGCCACCTCCACCGACCTCTTAGCAGCTTCCTCGGCGGAGGAGAAGAACGGTATCCCGGCTTCTCTGAGGAGCCGCCTCCCCTCTTCTTCAAGGGTTCCGGAGAGGCGTATCACTACGGGTTTCTCTACGCCTACCTCCCTTAAAGCGTCTATTAGCCCCTCAGCGACCTCGTCGCACCTGGTTATTCCAGCCAGTATGTTCAACAGTATAACTTTAACTCGGGGGTTTCTGAGAAGCATCGACACTGCGGCTTTCACCCTCTCGGAGGAAGCGCCGCCACCTATGTCCAGGAAACAGGCTGGCCTGCCTCCGTGGGATATGACCAAGTCTAGGGTTGACATCGTGAGGCCCGCGCCGTTCCCCACAACTCCTATGTCTCCGTCGAGAGCTACGTAGCTGAAACCCCACTTCCTAGCCTCTTTTTCCGACTCGCCCAGCTCGCTCAGTCTTTCCTCCCAGAGCTTCCTGACCCTATCGTTCGTCGCAGCCGCCGAGTCGTCTACCACTATTCTCCGGTCTATCGCTACTAATCCCTCAGGGGTTAAGGCCAGTGGGTTCACCTCGACAAGGAGACAGTCGTAGTCCTCAAACACCCTGTATAGGGAGGAAAGTAATTTCCGGGCTTCCCCAGCCAAGGTGCCCGTTAACCCTAAATGATTGGTTATTAGTCTGACCATGTACGGTTTAAGCCCTGCCAGGGGGTCTATCGGTACTTTTAGAATAGCTTGGGGATTACTCCGGGCTACCTCCTCTACGTCTACTCCCCCTATGGTGGAGGCGAGGACGATTGGGGCCCGCGACGATCTGTCAATAGATATCGATACATAAAGTTCGCGTTTCACGTTTACTCTGTGTGACACCATGACTCGCCGTACGGACAGGCCATGTATCTTGCTCGAAAGCAGCTTCTCCGCCGCCCTGAAAACATCTTCTGAGGTATCTGCGGGTATAACTCCCCCGGCCTTCCCCCTACCTGTAGTCAGTACTTGGGCTTTAACCATGTAGGGGCTGGGTATTTCGCGCGCCAACTCGGCAGCCTCTTCGGGGGTACTGGCTACCCCTGCTTCCTCTACTGGGACTCCGTATCTCGCGAGTATTTCCCTGGCCTCGTATTCATAGAGCAACATACGGCTACACCGGTAGTCTAACGGTAATTGTGAGGAGTAGCGTTATAAGCTGTATGAGCATTCCCTGTAGGATCGCCGTAATGAAAGCCCCCATGAAGGCGCGCTTCCACTCTAAGTTATAGGCTGAGGTTAATGCCGCTAATACGACTACGAACCCCCAGACGGAGAAAAAGGCCATAACGAATAGGTTAGCCGTACTCCAAGGCTCCAACCTAGACAAAACTAGTCTAATCGCGTTTAGTAAGACCGTGTAGTCAGCCCCTCTAATGGCCACTATTTCTACCCTGCTTACTCCAGACAGAGACGAGTAGAGCAGAGCGTACCTCACTAGTTCGCTGTAGACGCTAGTCATCATCACGTAGCCAGCAGTAATAGATGAAGGAGGACCTACGCCCTGTCCTAATAACTTCATGGATATGTAGAGGCCTGCAGTTATCGAGAGCCATAGAATTAGGGTTATAGCTGCGCTGTGTATCAACGCTGCAGTACTCGCAGTTTCTAGAGGAGGACGGAGAGGATATGTCTTAGAGAGGTTGGCTAAGATAATCGTAACTGAGTGATCGCCTACACTTACCGTCACGTTCCTCAGCCATGTACCCTCACCCAATTTTAATCTAGTTTTCCCGAGAATAGTTCCTGCCTGCACCAGTTGTACGGATATTAGTAGGAAAGCGGAGAACAGAGGAGCCATCGGGCTGGGGTTCCTAACGATGCGAGCCATGTATTCAAAGGGCGATAGAGGAGTTAGAAGCAACCTGTAAAGTACCGACACTACGCTTTCCTCCCTTTCCAAGGCCTCCACCTATTTTTTCAAAGAGAAGTATCTCTTTATGAATATAGTCAGAGACTTACGTAGGTAACGGGATGTTGGAGTCGCGACGAGGGCACCAGTCATTAACCCGTAGATGACTAGGCTTCTGTCGGGCGACGATAACATCGCGGGTATGGCTAAGAGGTCTTCCTCCCCCTTTACTAGTACTAGTACTCTTAGACCCGTAGACGCTAGAGTTATAGCTAGCGAAACTGCCCCCCAGGCGTGTAGAGAGATGGTACCGGCCTCATTGAATGTTTCAAGCGTTAAGTGGAAGAGACCCTTGGGTGGTGGGGAAACTTGAAAGTCCCTCCGTGTCTTCATGTCTACTATGGCTACATCTACTCTTTGCTCGTTTTTTATTAGGTTCCTAGTAATTACATCTCCGACTGCGACTACTAGGGGTGGGTTGAAGTCTTCGATTATGATGTCTAGGACCTTTACGGCACGTTCTTCCGGGAGGTATATCGCAATACCACAGGGTATCCTTAAAAGTTCTCTGGCTTCGGGAAGGAGCCTTAGAAAGGGCTTGGAGAAAGCGCTCATCTTACCCTCAAAGCGTACACTCCGCTCTTAGTTAAGTTTAGCTTTTTAGCAACCAGAGACTTTTCAGCGTTCAACACGACGACCAAGCCCTCCCAGTCGTCGGAGAAGACTCTAGAGCCGCAGTTGGGGCATACCTCTGTCTTCGGGTCAACCAGCAACTTGCACTTTATACAGGCCTTAAGAGGGAGACCCCTTCTTTTCGGCACCTTTCTCCACCTCCGCCTTCTTCCTCAAGTCCTCCTCTATCCACTCCAGCTTACCTAGGTAGGGTTGCCTCATAGTTAATCCGACTCTAAGCCTCAACCCCTTGGTACCATAGCTTACCTGGACTATTCTCGCCCTCACCTTATCGCCCCGCCTAAGAAGCCTGCCCGTTTTTAGCCCCATCCACATCCCTTGCTCTTTATTGTAGCTGAAGGACTCTTTCTCATGTATCTGACTCCGATGTATGAAGGCGTCTATAGGCCCCAGCCTAACCTCCATGCCGTACTCCGCCACTACTATTACTTCGCCCTCCACGACCTCTTGTCTAAGCGGTGTGAAGAACAGAGCTTTAACCCTAACTTTGTGGTACGTTGCCCCGTCTCCCGGTACCAATATTCCCACGGGGTCTATAGAGACGTCTAGGATCGTGACCGCCAGCCCTAGGTTCTCGAATATTTTCCCTTCGTATTTTTCTCTGAGTACCTCTGTAGCAGCCTCGTGGAGGGGGAGCTTAAATAGGGCCGGGGGTATTCTGATCACATCTTCGAACTCTACTATCTTGTACAAGGTTTAATCCCTCCGAACAAAGCCGTCTCCAAGCTTATAGACTTACTTATAGGTCTTTTGTCATTCCTTTCCAGCTAGGCCCTCCTTATAGAGAGCCTCAGTATTCCACTCTTTATAGCTACTTTAAAGTCTCTCAAACTAGAGGTTAGACCCGCGCTAGCTTAACGGGAAATCTATCGATTAGTTCGATTTGAGCGCCGTTAGCGACGAGGTATACGGCTAGGTATAGGGGGACATGGACAACTCCGTCTACTTGCTCTTTGAACTCTGCATCTAAGACTTTAGCCGGGAGGTCTTTAGCTCTCACCCTAACCTCTTCGTCGCTAAAAACCCTGGCTGTTTTTAGTATATCTGAGTTTTCCACATCGTATATGCTCAGCTTAACAACTTTAAGACCTGTTTTACCGTGGAGGCTCCCTGGGAGCCGTATGAGCCTCTTAATATCTATTGTTACTCGCTCGTCTATCTCTACTCCTTCTGATTTAGCGATTAGTGAAAGGATGTTTTCCCACTCGCGCCGCGTCAACTCTAGGCTTTCGATCCAATCTGCGTCCTCGCTGCTCCTAGCTATTGCAGAGTATTTTTTGAGTACGCTAACCCTCCTACCCTTAGTGACCTTAAGAACCTCCCTATCATCCAGTGAGAGGAACCAATCCATGACCGACCGCGCGACTCTCCCGTGCCAGCCCGGATCCTCGGGCTTGGCAGTTAATCTGTAAAGGTTAGCTCTTGACCCCTCAGTTGTGAAGGCTTTGTAATTAAGTCCTAAGCCCCTGACATAGTCGGCTATTTCTCTGCGGGCATCCTGTCCTAGCTCTAAGACCGATTCCGCCTCTACGTGTACATGGAAGCCCCTATGACCGGAGAAGACAGCGTAGACCTCCTTGTCCGAAAAGCCGAAGTCGCTCAGCAACATGTCGATTAGCTTTATCACTTCGTCCCTAGCCACGTTTATACACGTCTCACAAACCCAAGTCTTCCTCTTTAGGTTCTCATCGCCGCACTTAGGGCATGCTTGTACGAAACCCTTCCCCGTAGCGCCGCACTTAGGGCAAAGCCACGTGTCGTGAAGCGCCTTACAGGGAGTAACTATGTGGTCTACGTCTATATCGAAGACTAAGTCCGCGCCCAGCCACTCTTTATCCTCCATAGTGTCTGCGGCCGGGTAACTGTAGTAAGCCGACGAGTGGAAGGCGTGTCTAGGGACGTTGAAGATAAGGTATTCTTTCAGCTCCTCTCCGCTCTTGAAAGCTATGTGTCTAACCATACCAGTTCCGCCGAATAAGGCGAAGGCAAACTCCCTGTTCTCTATCTTAGAGGGGACGTGTATGTCGTTAGCTCTCATAGAGTAGTACTTTTTAAAGGCCAGCTTAACCCAGCGTAACTCTGCGTCGCTAGATTTCTTCATACTCCACCTTCCCTCTCTTCAACGCTAACCTGTAGAATTGTAAGGGATGCTTTATACCTCTACACTTCCACCTACACAGGCCTAGAGACCTCATATTATCGCATTTAAACGGCAGGTACTTGACCCTAGACCCCCTCAGCCCGGCGATGTGCTCGATTTGGTAGCGGGCTATATCCTCCCTGAAGTCAGGCACTGTTCTAAAGAGATCAATAACCTCGTCAGGGGTCTTGCCTATGTGGAGGAGGAAGGAGGCGAGAGCGAACCGCGCAGTGTGGGGCAAGTTTTTACCGTTTCTGAGGTCTTCAAGTAGAGCCTTTATACAGGGGGGATAGGCGTCCTCCACTTTTTCGACTTTAACCGACTTGGGAAGCCCAAGTTCCTCCATCTTGGCAGACCAGCTTTCCTTTATTTTATCAATTATTTTGGCGATGACTCGGGGGACTTCCATCGGAGGTTCGGCTGAACATCTATCCTCTAGATACTTCTTAACCGCCTCTTCCGACAATCTGGCTAGCTCTGTCTTCGTCACAGGCACCCATCCTTTCATTAATGGTCTATTAATGAGCTTCCATAGTCCGCTGTACTCTGGGACCAGAGGGATATAATCCTCCATCCTTATGAGGAAGCTGAATGCCCGCGAACCTATCGACCCCTTGAAAACCCTAATCCTCCAGCCGAAGCCCTTAATGGCTATGTACGCTAACTTCTCTTCGGATTCCTCTAAGAGGAAAGATGAAACCCTCTTGCCCTCGGCGACCCCGAACCTCCTAGTTAGTATTTTATCGCTCAATACCCTCAGCAGTACGATAGAGGTAGGGAACGAAAGTATCTCTATGTCTAAGTCTTCGGATAAGCGTCTATCTACCCGCCTGTCTATAGCCGCCCTTATCCTAGCGTATGCCCTCTCTAGTACTTTTAACCCCGGTTGCGAAGAGAGATCCTCTAGAGTGAAGCCTAGCGACTCAATATACTTCTGGGACTCGGGGAGGAAGGGATATTTAGCTAAATCCTCCTTAGATAGCAACACCCTACCTATGTACGCCTTCATACCTGTCTTCAGCCTTCAACCCTAGGCGCCAAGAAGAACCTGAGTTGTCCTCCCCCCGTCAGCTCGAAAGTCAGGGAAAGCGGCATATTCGTGGAGAACTCAAGCGTAGCTATATCGCTCACCTTGGCAGCTTTTCTCAGAACCTTCAGTAGGTAATCTATACTGTAGGTAGACGTGGAGGGCTCTTTCACCTCGTACTCCAGGAGCGAGCCCGCCTCTAGGGAGAACTTAACCTCAACCTCCCCCCTGTCACTCCGGGCAAGCACCTTTAGCACTTCCTCCTCCCCAATGAGCTTCACCGTTTCACTAACGAGCTCCGCGTCGCTTAACGCGTCTTTAAACGTGTCACTCATCATTTTGGCCGTAACGTTAAAAGTGACTTTGGGAGTCGGCAGCTCCTCTCCCGCTATGTCTATTAATGGCAGAGAGAACGTCCTGTCCGCCTTGCCGATCAGTATGACCTTCAGCCTGCCCTCCTTAACCTCGAAGGTCACCCTGTCGTCGCTCTTGCTCCTCCTCATGACCTTCTCGAGGTCGTCGAAGCTAACCCCTATACTGACCTTCTCCTCGCTCACCTCGTACTCGTCGAAGGCATCGCTCGGCACGAATAAGTCCACCATAGCCGCGCGTGAGGGGTCTAACGCTCTGAGCCTCAGCCCCTCGTTATTAACCACGAAGTTGGCCTCCGTGATAAGTGTCGCCAGGCTAGAGATGATGTATCTCCACTCTCTAGCCTCTGGGAAGGTAAACCTAGCAGACATACTTCCCACCTAACCTAGCGAACGATGCCATGTTATTAATATCCATCTTCGAAAAAAGCGAAGATAAAACACAGGAAATAAATGAGACTAGCTCTAGAACCACTTGGTGGACGGTTTGAGCGGTGGCAGAGTGGTTACCGCGTACATATTGGCGACAGTTAAGCCTAACAAGGAGTACGAGTTGGCGGAGGAGATCGGCAAGATAAAGGGCGTGAAGAAGGTAACCATAACGTTCGGGATGTGGGACTTGGTCATCGAGATAGAGGCTGGGAGCAGGGAGGAAGTAGGGAACATAGTGACTAAGATTAGAGAAGGGTTTAGGGAGAGAGGGCTTGAGAAGACCTGCACACTCCTAGGGATATAGCTTAGAGATAATAAGCTGGAGGGAAAGGTTAGTGCTAGATAGGATAACCAGGAAACTCGCACTCGTCTTACTTAAAACTGCCCGTAGATTAGTAATGCTACACGTATCCCCTCTAGAAGCCGTGCGTAACATAGTGAAAGACCCCGACATAAGCGGCCCTGTAATTCTAATGTTAATGTGCATAGCTCTGAACTGGACATCTATCAGGTCTAGGGCGGAGAGCGTATATGTGGGGTACCCTAACGGCACGCTCGTACCCGTAGCTTCACTGTTAGGCGAGAACTGGCTCACCATAATTTTCATGCAGATAGCCGGCGTCATCGCCCTGTGGTTTATAGCTTTCATCGCTTTTTGGTATGCCGTTAACACCCTCGGAGGATCTATGCTGGGGTCCTCATCCCTATCTATGGCCGGATACCTGGTAACTGTAAGGCTACCCCTCCTAACGTTAACTTCCCTTTACAGCGTCTTATCCTCCCACCTAGAGGTGGTGATTAGGCATAGAGTTGGCGCGCACCCCGCCCTCCCTCTAGAATTAGTGTCATTTCTCCGCTCAACGTACGTAGCAAAAACCATCGGTGTGCCTCTAAATGAAGTTATCGTAACGCTCAATTACTTCTACCTCTTATGGTCGTTCCTCTTATCTGTCCTTTTAGTTAGAGAGGGAGGGGTGAAGGGGTGGAAAGGTGTTATAGCGGGGTGTGCTGTATACGGAGCCGTAATGTTCATCGCGGTCGTGTTCAGGAGCGTGGGAATAGCGGTTTAAGGGCCGAGATATTCTACGACTTTCCTCTTCCCTTGCCTGAGAAGAAACACCCTCAACCCCTTCTTAACCGCTTTAATCCTTAAGCCTCTATCAGAAGTTGCTACGGCTCCCATGAGCCTTGAGGCCTCCTCCAACACTACGTCGTCTACTGGTTTGGTCTTGGGCGATTTTAGCACCTTTATGTTCCTTCTGCGCTTTTCTATGTACTTTAAAGCCAGCAGCGCTTTCCTCCTCTTAGAGAATTCGTCAGACCCCGAAAGGCGTTTTAACTCCTCGAGTACAGCCGTGGGTATGCAGATGACCAGCGGCTCCACGACTGCGTCTTCGAGGCTCTCGAACAAGTCTACGCCCTCGTCTATGGCGTGAATTAAAATGCTCGTATCGAGAACTACGTGCAGGCTACGGCGCTTCCTCATCTCCACCCTCTCGCGGTAATTTCTCCTCTATGTCGATCACGTCTAAGCTTATGCTTTCCACCTCTTTGCCCAGCACACCAGCGATGCTCGGCTCTGTGCGGCCAGAATCCCCGTGTATCAGCTCTTTAACGTAGAGGCCGCCCTGACAACTAATAGTTATCGTTAACTCTCTCTCCCCCGTCTTCTCCGCTTTAAGGCTATAGATGGTCTTTATTCTCACCTTATCTGCTCTCCTGTGGAGAACCCTAACCGGCGTCCTTTGCTTTATCTGTACCCCGCTGAACACCTCCTCTAGCAGAGCCGCGTCCTCTTGGGTTACGGGCTCCTTGAAGGTTACCACTGCCCTGTACGTTTTCCTGGCGAACTCGGCTAAGGCTTTTAACTTACTGACCATGTCTCTACGCGTATACCTTAACTCCCTTATCTCCACCAGTCCTTTAGCCCGCCTGTTCACTTCTTCCTTTATGGGCTTTAAGTCCAGGTTGCGCTTTCTAGGCTTCTTCAATTCGACGATGAAAGGCCTCCCCCTCCCGAGGGTGCGCACGTCGACGTCTTCGCGTCCAGCAGCGTGGAACTTCGCCCCCTCGGCCTCGAAAGCCTCGATGAAGGGGGTTGTTATCAGCTCTTCTATCGAGGGTCTATCCGGGTATTTATCGGGCCAGGGGTTCTGCGGCAGTCCCCTCGCCAATTTCCTATACCTACCATAGATGAAGAGGGGGCTCGGCTCAACTATTAGCTCGCCAGTAGCTAGATCTATTATTACTACGATATCGGGCCTCTTGGGGTCGTAAGCCTTACCAGTTAATTCCTGTATTTTCTTGCCGACCTCCCTGGTGATGTCCGTTTTCAGCAGGGTACCGCTGTTTATCTTGAACATTCGCCAAATGTTTTCCTCCCGTACTACGAATTCGCGCGGTATCCTGCACCCGATAAGGAAAGTAGAGTACTCGTAGCCCTCCAGAGCCTTCAAAACCTTACGAGCTAGCTGGGGTACCTCCCTCATAAGCCCTTTACAGATGAAGCACTCCTCCTCGGAGTAGGGGATGTTTTCCTTCTCCGCTAGATTTTTCGCAGGTTCGTAACCGGTAGCGGCTAACCTAGCTATGATACCGGGGTTCGTCACCCCCTCAGGATGCCTGTAGGCCTGCATCAGCAACATGGCCTTAATAGCGAAGCCTCTCTCAGCGCTGGATAACCCATACCCTAGAGTAGAGAAAAGCCTGCCGAGACACGCGTCGCACAAGGCGTATTTCATCAGTACTTCCTCGGCCTTATTTAACACCCCTTGAAAGCCATGCTCTGTCAAGTTCATTGTTCACCAGGACAAAAGAGTACTCCGCTTTTAACAGCCTTACTGAGGGACTTACGGGTTTAAAACCCTTGCTCTCCAACAGGCGCTGAACACCTTGAGGCCACTCCTCGAAGGGCGCTGCGAACGCGAAGCGGTTAAACCGGAGATCCAGGTTCCTGATGTCCATGCCCATACGCGCCTGATAGGTTTTATGCCACCCGACGAACCTACTGCAGACATCCTCTAGAGTCCCCCGGTATATCCTTACCCCCCAGTGAGGCTTACTCCTCCCCTCCCTAACATAGCGGAAGACCCTCCTGAAAACCCCCTTGAGGGAGTTCTCGTCCGGGCTGACGCTGCGAAGTCTCCGCGCGTCGAAGGTGACGTATTTCGCCTCCCCGGAAATGACTAAAACGAAAACAGCATCCCTCCTCAAACCGTGAGAAACCATTAACGCTGAAGAGAGACATCTACAAAGGCGTGGCAAATCCTCAGAGAGTTCCTTGACGCCCCTAGAAACCAGTATGAAAGCCCTCCTCATCTCTACATGTACGGGAGCCCCATACCCCTCCAGGCCCTCTTCTGCCGCCTGAGTACCTGCCTATAGAGCTTCTTCATCCTCCTGTACGCCTTAAGAAGAGCCCTAACATCTTGCGGCGTAGTTCCGGACCCTCTGGCAATCCTGACAATCCTCCTCTTATCTATGATTTCCGGCTTCCTCAGCTCCTCGGGGGTCATGGAGTCCATTATCGCTAGCCACTTCTTGATATTCTTCTCCGCCTCCTCCCCTAGGCCTGGGATCTTGTACGACCCCGGCAATAACTCGAGCAGTTTCGAGAGCGACCCCATCTTAGCCACTGCTTGCAGTTGGTCTCTAAGGTCTAGGAGCGTCAATTTACCTGTTGCTAAAGCCTTCATTCGAGCTTCCTCCGCCGCTAAAGCCTCCCTGAACTTCTCAGCAAGCGCTCGGAGATCACCCATTCCCAGCAACCTATTTACGAAAGAGGGGGGGTCGAAAACCTCGAACTCATCTATGTCCTCGCCAATCCCTATGAATTTAATGCGCGCACCGGTCTTCGCCGCAGCTACGAGCGCTCCTCCACCTTTAGCCGCCCCGTCCAGCTTGGTGACGATTATAGACCCTAAAGGCGCTACCTTGTGGAAAGCTTCAGCTTGAGCCCCGGCTTGCTTGCCTATAGTGGCGTCTATTACCAGTATTACCTCGTTGGGCTTTACGGCCTTATACATCTCCTTCATCTCGTTCAGTAGTCCCTCCTCATCTTTGTGCCTGCCAGCAGTATCGATTATCACTACGTCGACGCCCTTTTCGAGGAGGGCTTTAACGCCTCTTCTGGCCATATTTACCGAAGAACTCCTGTCAGAATCTACGTAGAAGTCTACGCCCGCCCGCTCCGCTAGTTGTCTTAACTGTTCTGCAGCCGCTGGTCGGTAGTTATCTGCGCATACCAAGCCGACTCTTAGCCTCTTCTTCTTGTAATAGTAGGCCAGCTTAGCCGCCGTAGTGGTTTTCCCTGAGCCCTGTATCCCTACGAGCATTATTACGTAAGGTTTCTTGTCAGGTATTACTTTGGCAGAGGGTTTCTCGCCTCCTAGCAGGGCTATGAGTTCTTCATAGAGTATTCGGAGGAGTAGTTCTCTCTTCGAGAAGCCTGGAGGAAGTTTCTCCTCCCTAACTCGGCTCCTTATCCTTTCGGAAAGCTCCATAACTACGTCCACGCTCACGTCTGCCTTCAAGAGTGCCCTCTGAACGTCCCTGATGAAAGAGTTTAGGGTGCGTTGATCGACTACGGGGGCTTTCCTCAGTCTTTCTATAGCCTGCCTAAGTCCCCGTCTGAGAACTTCCATCCAAAAGCACCGAGTTAAGAAGGATTACATAAAGTCTATTAATGGTCCCCTAATAACTATTCCCTGCCCTTGCACTATCTCGAAAACGTATTTACTCGGCTTAACGGGAGACCACCTGAACTTCCTCACGAACATTACCCTGTATATCTGACCCCTAATCTCCTCTATACTGAGGACTATGATACCGCTGGCGAGGAACTCCTCTACCCCGAACCTACTCAGCTGCCTGCTCCCCGTAGGTATCTCGCTGGTCATTATAGTTGTAACAGTACCTAACCTCTCTAGGGCGAACACCATCTCCCTGAGGAACTCCCTAGCGCACAGGACGTCGTCCGCTGACCCCCCGTAAATCAGGGGAGCTATAGGGTCTATGACCAGCCGCCTAGCTCTGACCTTCTTTATCACTTTCTCGATGTTCTCTATCACAAAGCGAGGCTCAATACGCTTCCTGTCGTCACGCATGTATATCTTGCTGAAGTGAGTTCTCATATCCAGGAAGGTGAGCGTACCATCGTTAATATAGGACCGAACATCCGTCCAGCCGAAACGCTCTAGACCTCTTATCAGCTGGTCTGTTGGCTCATCTATTGCAACATATACTCCGGGCTCCCCTATCTGCGCTCCAGCCCTCAGGAACTGCATTGAAAATATTGTCTTCCCACAGCCCGTTTCCCCCGCTACTAGGTAAGTCTTACCCCGGAGGAAGCCGCCGCCAACCAGCCTGTCAAGGTAAGGTATACCCGTAGAGGCCCTGTCATTAGGCACTTGGTACTGGACAGCGGCTGGGTATTGCATTGATAGAGAGGGAGGAGGGGGAGGAGAATAATAAGCTACTTGGGTGCCCCAGTCTGGGTAAGCTACCTGTGGATTAGGGACCACGTATTGTTGCGTGCTTCCTGGGCCGCTCGGCACGGCCATGGGTTCCGCGGGAGGAGCAGATGGAAGGTTTAAGGAGGGAGACGAGTAGGCGGGGGTAGAGGGCGATAGGCAGGGGGGATTATCTGGGTCTGATACATGCTGGCCTAGCTTGAGACAATACCGGCTGCTCTTGGAGTAAAATAGACACGTTCTGCAGGTCTTTTTCGCGCTCATCCTCGTCTCCTCAAACTTCCTTAAGATGTTTCTAAAAAACAGAACTCCCCGAGACTATTATATGTTGTTGCTTAAAATACGCGTGGATTTCTTAAAGAATTGACAGGTTAGAGCAAAGGGAAATAAGACACTCTTTTTCTTCATTCCTCGATGCAGAGGAGAGAGAGGAGACTACGTTTGAGGCGTAGGGATGACGTGCCTGAGGGGCAGGCTAGGATGAATCCTAAAGCGATGGAGTACCTCGGCATCGAAGACAAGATAGAAGTTGTGGTGGCCGGTAAGAAGCGCTACACGTTCCGGGTTCTACCACTAGACCAAGTGCCAGAAAACGAGGTGTGGTGTAACGCTGATGAAATGAGGATGTACGGCTTGGCGGACAGGACAATAGCGACCGTGAGGAGAGCCCGCGAGACCTAGCCTTTATATACAGCTTAGAGTGTGAGAGAGGGGGGCTTTAGAGTGTCGCTGACGAGAGAAGACCTCGAAAGAAGGAGGCGAGCTATAGCTGACAGTAAAATAGTCGCTTATCTCGACGAGGAGGCTAGGCAGGCCGTCCAGATGCTGACTACGATTAGGGAAGTCCTAGCATCGCTGGATGGTTTACAGCCGAGCCAACTTAAGGAAGTAATGGATATGTCTCGTAAAATTAAGGAGGAAGCCGAGAAAACGCATAGAGACTTGTTGGGGTACATATCCAGGGTCTCCCCCATACTTTACCATAGGGAAGACTGGCTTAGAGCCACTTACAAGGTTAGGAATGTCATCGATAAGCTGAGCGGCATCCTCTACAGGCTGGAATACCTGGCCTCTAGGGGATGGCTCGTAACGCCGCCCGTACGTAGTAGCATGGTCGAGCTGTGTGATTCTGTAGTAGAGGTTGTTGAAACATTCAGGCAGTTATTAAACTTAATAGTGACAAACCCCTCACAGGCCCTAAGTCAGTGTTCTAAGCTCTCCCTCAGCGAGGCGTCCGCGGACTCTAAGTTTAGGAGTTCCTCATTCGCTATACTTTCTTCGAACCTTTCGCCTAACACCATAATACTACTCTTGAACATAGCTGAGATGCTGGAGGACGTGTCGGATACTTTGTACTCGGCGTCTGAAGACATCTACATTGTACTGATGAACATGGTCTCTTAACCGAAGAACTCGGTAAGCGATCTTTGCCTCTCCTTCCCTAGTATCTGGGCTTCTCTCACGCCGAAGTACCCGAGAACCCTCATGGCCGCGGGGACTACTTGGTTCCTGATGTAGTAATCTACGTCTACGTCCTCGTAGCTCTCGACCAATATGTAAGGCTTAGCTCTCGCCGCTACTTTCTCACCTCCCTTACAGACGATGTACCCTATCTTCTCCCCCTTGGATATGTCGTAGCCCAGCTGCACCAGTATTTTCGCCGCCGCTACGTGTGGAGCCTCGACCTCGTACTCTTCAAGCCTCTTGGACAGGGTCTTCCATATGACTAGTTTATGCAGAGGGATTTTGCCCTCCCTCAGCTTCGCGATGACCCCTCTAACGTAATTTACCGCCTTCTCGGGGCTTTCTTCTTTTAGCATAATCTCGATAACCCTCTCTTGAACCTCTTTAGCCAGCTCAGACCAATCGCCTCTAACAGCCTCTAAACCGACTACGTCTATTCTGCCGTCTTCGAGTAAGCCGCAATATCTCTTCTTAGCCTCCGTGAAGAAGATTTTCAGGTATACCTTGTCAACTTTAATATCCAGTGAGAGTGTTTCCCTGACCCACTTAATCAGGGAATTAATCAGCTCCGGCTCGTAGTTTACGAAGACGCTATCTGTATCGCCGTAAATCACTTTGAGCCCTAACTTCCTGGCCTGATTTATAGTGGCCTTTATTGTCTGCCTACCCCAAGCAGTCGTAGCCTCAGCGACCTCTCTTTTGTACCACCTGGCCCCTACCCAACCACAGTACCCGTAAGTAGCGTTAGCTATGACTTTAAGTGCCTTCTGCCTTTCGTTAAGTACCACGTATTCGGGACTATCAGGCGGTAGGCTCTTCATCTTACTCCTTATTTCGCTACGCGCCTTGAGTAGTCTTTCGAGCACTTTGCGGTAAAAGCCTGGGGGAGACTTCCTGAATCTGTGCCCGACCTCGGGGGCTACGTATACTTGATCGAGCGGCACCGTTTCGTCTGGGGGCACGTACGTGTCTGGAGAGATGTTTTTAGAGATCATTATGTTGGGGTACATCGCGCTGAAGTCGAGGACCGCTATTCTCTTGTGTATCCCTGGCTTAGGTTTCAACACTATGGCTCCCTTATACTTCTTGTAGGGCCTTTCTACGCGGTTAGGTACTAACTCGCCGAACTCGTAGGCCTGTCTCATTAAATGCCACTCAACCCTGTTACCGACCGAGGCTGCTCCTACCTGGTCGAGAGTTAAGCCCACTATACTGGATAGCTGTATAGCGAAGGGGAGGAATTTTTCGGCCAACCCGTACGTGCTCTCGGCGTCGTCTCGGGCGTAGTTCAGCAGTTGGGGTTTTAGGGAGGGATCGCCCCAATACCTGTATATGAATGCTGGCTCTATGAGCGCCCTCTCGTCCTTCTTCATGACCCCCAGGTAGTCCGCAACGTTTTCAAGAGTCTTCACCTTCACCTCGTACAAGTCTCTGGCGAAGTCGTAGAGGTCGATGTTAGCCCTGCCGACAATTGAGTAGTGGCCGTAAACGCTCTGGGCAGGTTGACCCCCAGCTCTGGATACGTTGAGTTTTATCCCATGCTTCCTAGCCCTCGTCAGGAGGTAAGGCCAGTCGAATCTGTTCGAGTTGTAGCCTACTATCACGTCGGGGTCGTACTCGTTGACATCTTTGACGAACTCCATTATGATTTTCCTGTCGTCTTTATCCTCGGCTACGAAGAGCTTGACTGGCTCATCGCCGCGCCTCACAGCTATGATTATTATCGGGTCTCTCTCGGGCTTCGGCTCGCCCATTACGGTGTAACATTCTATGTCGAACGCGTATACCCTTAAGGCCGGGGGGTTATCCGCCGTAATGAAGCGAGGAGGGTGTTTGGCCAGGTATACCGCGTCTACCTTCCACCCCTCGGTATTCTCGACTTGGTCGGCTTCTACCTCGTGCCAAGCTGAGGGGTATATTCCGTGGTCTATCATGTAGCGCATGTAGAATCTTATGTCAGCCTCCAACACCTCACGCACGCCGGGAATCTTTGCGGCCTCCTCCCTGAAGTCGGGTATTTGGGCTGGTATCTGGCAGGTTACCTTCAAAGCTTTTACGGGCTCTCCGAAGTACTTCCTATCGACGACCTCGATGCTAAGTAGCTTGTATCTCTTACCTATCCTCCTCAACCTCTCGGCTACTACCTCCTCCTTGCCGGGCTCGGGAAGAACGTAGAAGTAGGGCCTAAAGCTCCTGTCGATAACTACTATCCTCCTGTCCTCGCTATCTATACCCCACATCCTGATTTCGGGTATCCCGCCAACTACACTATAGTTAACGTCTAGTATCCAAAACTTCACGTTAACCACGACTAACTCCCCAACAATCGAATAACCAGTAACGAGGTAATATCTATTTTTTCGCCAACAAAAATCTTAAGAAACGTTTTATGCCACGGGGATGAAACGCTCTCTGCAGCCTTTTTCATCTATTATTACCATGTCTATTCCGTCCCCACTGACGGCGTCTCTACTGAACGCCATCCTAATAGCTCTCTCAGCCAGCTGCTGCGCCGTCTCCAGCGTGATGTCGTCTCGGTATCCCTCCTCGATTATACCTATTGCCACTTGAGAACCCGTACCTAGAGCCGCGTAGTCGTCCTCTATTACGGCGCCTATCGGGTCTAATATGTACACGTGCGGCCCTTTATCGTCTACCCCGCCAACTATAGTCTCCACCATGTAGGGCAGGAGCCTCCTACTGTACAATATCAAGGACATCAGTTTAGCTGTGCTGTAGACGGACATCGGAAAGCCGCTTTCAAGCTCGTATAGTCTTATCTCTGCCTCTATGTTTTTAGCTATGGTTTGCATGTCTGCTATGAAACCAGCGCTGGTCATGCCTATCTTGTCAGTTATCTTGAAGACCTTCTTCCCAGCCTTACTCATCAGTGTGAAACCATAGGTGACTCTTTTGTCAGCGGCTAGGACAACTCCGTCTTTGGCCTTTATACCTACGGCAGTAGCCCCTGGGTAGTAGTACCAAGCCAAACTTAAACCCCCAGCAAACAACATAGATGAGATATTTATACACTCTTTCCCCCTCCTTTTCGTGGTTGTTCTTGAAGGACAGGTCGCTAGAGGAAACCCTGAAGAAAATGGTGCTGGCTCCGAAAAACCCGGCAGAACTCTTCGAAGCAGCCCTGAGTAGAGCTAAGAAAGTGACGAAAAGAGGCAGGGGGCTAACGGGGATTAAAAGGCTTGAAGAGAGGAGGATAGAAGTCGCCAGGGCTTACGTCGTTAAACGCCTCAAAGATATTGCCTTGAGAAGCGTGTTCCTGGAGGATTTACACGACTTCCACAGAGATCTCGCCGAACTGGCCATAAACGCGGACGAGTATAAGAAATGCATGTCTATGATTTACGGTGCCGTTAGGATAATCAATAAGGTAGCCGCTGAGCAAAGGTGGAAGGTCAGGTATGCCCTCACTAGGGGAGAAGCCGCTAGGTATAGGCGACAGTTTTTCGGGAGGTTGAGGTCGATACTAGAGGACCTCGAAAACTGTATGGTCAAGGTGCGCAGGTATCAATTGGAACTCTTGAAGTTGCCGAACGTAGACCCCTACCTAGACTCCCTGATAATAGCCGGCCCGCCTAACGTCGGTAAGTCCTCCTTGGTCAGGGCTATTTCGAGGGCCAAGCCCGAAGTTAGGGAATACCCGTTTACTACTAAGAGCATAATAGTAGGCCACATAGAGATTGGCGAGAAGAAGATCCAGGTTCTGGACACTCCCGGGCTCTTAGACAGGCCCTTGGAAGAGAGGAACCCTATAGAGAGACAGGCAGTACTAGCGATGAAACACCTGAGAGGAGTCATAGTATTCTTGTTCGACCCCACAGAAACCTGCGGTTTTCCGCTCGACTACCAGCTGAGAGTGTACAGGGAAATTAAGGAGCATTTCCGAGAGATTCCCTTCATGTTGCTGGCGAACAAGATAGACATAGCGTCCTCCAAAGACGTGGGCAGGGTTCTAAGGCTACTCGGGGAGGAGAAGAAAGACCTAATACTAATCTCAGCCCTTAGAAACGTAAATATCGATTATTTCCTGGAGAAAGCTCTGTCTTTCTTTACGCTTAAAAAACCATAAAGACCGCCGCGCTTAAGGCTTGATGGGGGCGGGCTATGATAACTCCTCCCGAGAGAGCTGATATAGCCATCATAGGCGGCTCAGGCCTCTACGACCCCACTTTTGTCGAAGAGCCCAGGGAAATTAAGATATATACACCGTACGGCCTCCCCTCGGACTTCATAACTGTGGGGTTGGTTAAGGGGCGTAAAGTAGCTTTCCTGCCCCGTCATGGTCGTAAACACAAGCTTCCTCCTCACGCCATAAATTACCGCGCTAATATCTGGGCGCTGAAGGAACTGGGAGTGCGCAGGATAATCTCCGTATCGGCTGTTGGGAGCCTGAGAGAAGACTATAAGCCGGGAGACTTCGTCTGTCCCGACCAATTCATAGACATGACTAAACGCAGACATTACACTTTCTTCGACGGGCCAGTAACAGTGCACGTCTCCATGGCCGACCCCTTCTGCCCCGAACTCAGGGAGATCTGCTTAGAAGCCGCTAAGACGTTAGGGATAACAATGCACGACAAGGGGGTTTACGTCTGCATCGAAGGACCCCGTTTCTCCACGCGAGCCGAGTCTAGGCTCTGGAGGATGTGGAAGGCCGATATAATAGGTATGACACTAGTCCCCGAAGTCAACTTGGCCAGAGAGGCTAGAATGTGCTACGTCACTATCGCTATGGTCACGGATTACGACGTCTGGGCAGAGAGGCCCGTGACAGCTCACGAAGTGGAGAGAGTAATGAAGGAAAACATAGAGAAGGCTAGGAAACTAGTTTACGAGCTAATACCAAGGATACCAGAGGAGAGGAAGTGCCACTGCGGCAAATTCCTCGATGAGGCCATACTTTAAATCAGATGATAACGTCGTACAATGGCATGCGCGTATACGTTAAGAGCTATGGTTGCTGGCTGAACAAGGGAGAAGCGGAAATAATAAAGGAGATACTGGTGGAAAAGGGCTTCACGTTAGTGGATAGTATCGAAAGCGCTGACGTCGCGGTTATACATACCTGCGCCGTTAGGGGAGATACAGAGACCAACATGCTGAGAATCATAAAGGAAGCCGAGGAGAAACTTAGTAAACGCGGCGGTAGATTGGTAGTTACCGGTTGCCTCGTGAACGTAAGACCTTGGTCGATAAAGAAGCTGGCGCCTACAGCCTCCCTCTTAGAACCAGATGCCTTAGAGGAGATAGCTAGAGCTGTTGACAGTGAGGTCATCGTGGTAAGGAGGTATAGCGGTAAGAGAACTCGGCTGCCTCTCCATAGTGGCGGGCATACATACATTTTACCTGTTGGGAGCGGCTGTCTAGGTAACTGTGGTTTCTGTGTAGGTAAGGTGGCGAGGAGGAAACTCGTGAGCTACCCGCCAGATCTGATAGTTAAGCACTTCAAGGACGCGGTCATGAAGGGAGCGAAGCAGATATTCCTCGTCGGCCAGGACTTAGCCGCCTACGGAGCGGATATAGGGTACTCCCTGCCCGACCTCCTCAGAACCCTATTAGACGAGGTAGATGGCGATTATAGGATACGCATAGGGATGATGGAGCCTTTCCTAACTCGCAGGTTCGTTAAAGAATTGGCAGAACTCATGAGGGATGAAAGGGTCTACAATTACGTCCACCTGCCTCTACAATCGGGAGACGATAGGATATTGAAGCTGATGAACAGGCGCTACACGGTGGCTGAGTACAGAGCCATACTTGAGTTGATGAGGGGGAGATTGGAAAGGCTAAACATAGTCTCCGACATGATAGTCGGCTACCCAGGAGAGGGAGAGGAAGAGTTTAAGAGAAGCGTGGAGGCTGTAAAGAAGTTCCGCTTCGATAAGACTCACGTAGCCCGCTACACGTTAAGACCTTTCACAAAGGCTTACGTAGCGGATAACCTAATCGCCGAACCTGAGAAGAAAAGGCGTAGCACTATACTTAGCGAGGTGGCCATGCGGGTCTCTTTAGAGGTTAACCGTGGCTACCTAGGCTTTAGAGGGGAAGCTTTAATTGAAGGTAGAAAGAAGGGAGGTTTCTTCGCTAGGTTAAGGCTGAACTACAAGCCTGTGGTAGTATTTGAGGAAGTAAAAGTGGGAGAGATCGTAGAGGTAAAGATAGAGAAAGCAGAGGCCTATCACCTAGTCGGGAGGATCGTGAGGTGACGATATCCTCACTTAGTGCCCAGCTCCCATGACGCCAAATACTCTCTCTGCTCTGGAGTGAGTTCCTCTATCTCCACGCCGAGAGCCTTCAACTTCATTCTGGCTATCTGTTCATCGAGTTCTTTAGGTAAGGTGTACACTTTAGGCTCTAGTTTACCTCTGTTCTCTAACAGGTAGTTCACGGCGAGGACTTGGTTAGAGAAGCTCATGTCCATTACCTCCGACGGGTGGCCCTCTGCAGCTGCTAAGTTGACGAGCCTCCCCTCAGTTAAGAGGAAGAGCCTTCTGCCGTCGGGTAATACGTACATCTCGACTAGCGGCGTTATCCTTCTCTTCTCGACCGCTACTTCCTCCAAGTCTGGGATTGAAATCTCGACGTTGAAGTGGCCCGCGTTAGCCAGTATTGCGCCGTCCTTCATCTTTACAAAGTGCTCCTTTCTTATCACGTCCCTGTTACCGGTAGCTGTGATGAAGATATCGCCTATAGGGGCAGCTTTAGACATGGATGTGACGTAAAAACCGTCGTAGTAGGCCTCTAGCGCCCTTATAGGGTCTACTTCTACTACGACTACCCTAGCGCCCATCCCCCTCGCCCGTGTGGCGATCCCCCTACCAACCCATCCGTAGCCAGCAACTACTATCGTCTTGCCTGCCAAGAGTACGTTAGTCGCCCTCATGATGCCATCCAGAGAACTCTGCCCCGTACCGTACCTGTTGTCGAAGAGGAACTTGGTTAAGGAGTCGTTCACGGCTACTACGGGATAGAGCAGCTCTCCCCTCGCTGCTAAGGATTTAAGCCTAATTACGCCAGTAGTAGTCTCCTCTGTGCCGCCTATAACGCCACACTTGTAGCTCCCCACCACACCCTCGACTATTCTTACGTCCTCCCCCTTAACGCCGTAGTGTAACTTGTGTATGAGACCCGTGAGATCGCCTCCGTCGTCCATAGTTATCTTTGGGTTAGCAGCTATGACGTTAGCAATAGCCTCGTAATATTCCTCCGTTGTCATACCTCGCCAGGCATATACGTGTATGCCTTCCTCTGCTAGGGCCGCTGCTACTTCGTCCTGTGTCGAGAGAGGATTGGAAGCGGATAGGTAAACTTCTGCGCCGCCCGCCCTTAAAGTCTTAACGAGTACAGCAGTTTCCTTCGTTACATGTAAGCACGCCCCGATGACTACGCCTTTAAAGGGCTTTTTCTCCTTAACTTCCCTCCTCAGCATCATCAAAACAGGCATGTGAATCTCTGCCCACTCTATCCTAGCCCTACCCTTCGGCGCAAGGCTCACATC
>CAZFWY010000012.1:26515-31240 GCA_964522715.1 uncultured Thermofilaceae archaeon
TGTGAATCTCTGCCCACTCTATCCTAGCCCTACCCTTCGGCGCAAGGCTCACATCTTTAACCCTATACTCAGCCACTTTACCCACCAGGGTTCTTCCTCCTGGGACGAGCTTATAGGTTTACGCTCTTGCCCTTACTCCGTGTAATTTTGGTTGGCTAATGAAGTATCAGAAAATCTTCTTGCAAAGAGAAACCAGGCCTCCGAAGGGGATAGTAAGGTATTCTTAAACGCCGAGACCTTTTTTAAGAACTCCGTAAAGGGGTGTGGAGAGGGGCGCCTATGGCGTCGGAGTCAATCGAGGTGGTTGAGGTCAGAGAGAACAAATTGATAGGTAGGCGCGAAGTGACGTTGAAGGTAGAGCACTTCGGTAAGGGGACTCCAAAGCGGTTGGAGATGAGGGAGAAAATAGCGGAGCTATTTAAGGTACCGTTAGATAATGTCTATGTTAGAAACATAAAAACCGAGTATGGAATGAACGTCACGTGGGTTACTGCACACATTTACAATAGTAGTGAGAGAGCCTTAGAGATAGAGCCCGAGTACATTATAAAGAGGAACCAGCCTGAAGAGAAGGAGGAGGGCGGGGAATAATGGCGCACGTACACAAGCTGTACGAATACGACTATAAAACTGGCAAGATAAAGCTGAAGAATAAGAAGTGCCCGCGTTGCGGCAGAGTGATGGCCCACCACATGAAACCTATAGAGAGGTGGCACTGCGGCAATTGCGGCTACACGGAATTCGTGACTAGGAAAAAATGAGAGACCTAATAGTTCTGGGAATAGAGAGCACGGCGCACACCTTCGGAGTTGGTATCGCTTCTCTTAGGGGAGAGATACTCGCAAACGTTAACAAGACGTATAAGCCAGCGACGGGAGGCATACACCCTAGGGAGGCCGCCGAACACCATAGTAAGGTTGCTGCATCCACCATAGTTGAAGCTTTGAACACAGCTAATATCTCTCCCGAAAACCTCGACGGAGTGGCTGTATCTCTAGGTCCGGGTATGGGGCCTTGTTTGAGGATAGGCGCTACCCTAGCTAGGCTGTTAGCGCTGACTTACGATTTACCCTTAGTACCCGTTAACCACGCCGTGGCTCACGTGGAGATCGCAAGGCTGACAACCGGGTTTGAAGACCCCCTAGTAGTTTACATAGCAGGTGGGAACACGATAATCACCACTTACGTGGAGGGGAAGTATCGAGTATTCGGGGAAACGCTGGACATCCCCCTAGGGAACTGCCTAGACACTTTCGCGAGGGAGTTGGGGCTTAAACTGCCAGGCGTACCTAAGGTAGAGGCATTAGCAAGAAAGGGAAAGGTGTACTACGACTTACCCTATACAGTTAAAGGGCAGGACTTATCGTTCTCGGGACTCCTGACAGCTGCACTGAACCTGCTTAAGAAGGGAGTTAGGCTGGAAGACGTGTGTTATAGCCTGGTTGAAACAGCCTATTCGATGGTGGTTGAAGTAGCTGAGCGGGCCCTAGCGCATACGGGTAAAACAGAACTAACTCTGACCGGAGGAGTCGCTAGGAGTGAAATGCTGTCTGAGAAACTCAGGGTAATGGCCGAAGCGCGCGGTGTCAAGTATAAACCAGTAGACCCGGAGTACGCGGGGGATAATGGAGCTATGATAGCCTACACGGGAGCCCTAGCTCTCTCCTCAAGTATAACGGTACCTGTTGAAAAAAGCTACATACGCCCCCTGTGGAGACTTGACGAGGTAGAAGTAAAATGGAGAGCTTAGCTGGGAAGGTAATAAACGACGTTAGCCAGATACTGCCTAGCTTTAAACCACTAGGTGTACTTGCGGTGGGTGCGGAGGCCGCCCTCATAGACGGCACATTCTTAGGTTGGAGAGTAGTGGCCAAGTACCGCTATCCCAAACCCTACAGGAATGAGAAACTCGATGTCCGTCTGAGGTCGCGGAGAACCGCGCGGGAAGCCAAGCTCATACTTAAGGCCCTCTCCGTGGGAGTACCAGTTCCAGCCCCTATCCTGGTAGACGTACAGCGCGGCTTATTGGTGATAGAAAAAGTGGAGGGGGAAAGGCTTAAGGAATCCATAGATAAGCTGGGCGGAGAGGTTGAGAGAGTCTTCAGGACTCTCGGTGTATATGTGGGTAGGTTACATCAGGCTGGCATGATTCACGGGGACCTGACTACTTCCAATGTGATATTAAGAAACGAGCGAATCACGCTGATAGATTTCGGGCTTGGAGATTTTACTCATGAGTTAGAAGCTCAGGGGGTAGATCTACACTTATTCTTAAGAGCCTTGGAAAGCACGCACCCAAGCCTAGCCAAGCGACTCTTCAGCAAGTTGATGGACGGTTACGAGAGAGTTAGGGGGCGCGATAAGAGGCTAGAGGTAGAAAATAAAATTAGGGAGATAAGGATGAGAGGAAGGTACGTGGTGGAGAGACGGCGAAAAGTATTAAGCCCTATGGGTGAGGAGGGAGTGGTATGAGGAAGAGCAAGGAGAAAGGAAAGTCTCACTCGACGAGGCCAGCGAAGATAGAGAGGCCAGCTTGGGTTAAGTACTCGCCGAGCGAAGTAGAGGAGCTAGTGGTATCATTGGCGAAGAAGGGTTACCCGCCCTCTATGATAGGAATCATACTGCGTGACCAGTACGGGATACCGCTCGTAAAGGCAGTTACTGGCAAGAAGATAACGAGAATACTGAGAGAGCACGGGTTAGCGCCCGAGATACCGGAAGACCTGTACAACTTGATGAAGAAGGCGGCTAGGATAAGGCGCCACTTGGAGGAGCACCCCAAAGACTATCACTCGGCTAGGGGGTTACAGCTAGTTGAGTCTAAGATTCACAGGTTAGCGAAGTACTACAAGAGGAAGGGAGTACTCCCGCCTGACTGGAAGTATAAGCCGGGTAAAATAACGATATTCGTGTAAGGCCAAAGCCACTAGCCTCTTAAATAGATAATCTAAACTAGAGTTATGGGAGAGTAATGTTAGAGCGCCTAGTCTCTTCGTCGAATGAACAGTATAAGGAGTTATTGAATAGAGTAGTGGAAGGGGTGGAGTGGGTTAAGAGCTTAAAGCCGCCGGTGCTCTTAGTATCTCATTACGACGCTGATGGACTCTGCGCGGCTACCGCGATGGTTAAAATGTTCAATCTATTGAAAGTGCCCTACCACTTAAAAGTGGTCGAGCAACTAACCCCTAAGCTGATCTCCGAGCTCATGAGGATGAGTTATAGGTCTATAGTATTCCTCGACCTAGGCAGCGGATACCTCGATTACATAAAGCCCGGCAGGGAGAAGAAAGTGCTCGTTATCGATCACCACTTACCCCAGGGAGACCCCTCCGAGAACGTGTTTGAGGTGAACCCCCATAGGTTTGGGGTTGACGGGGCGCGGGACGTAAGTTCATCTGCCTTATCCTTTCTGCTCTACGACGGGGTTTCAGGAGGAGCAGAGGAAGACATCCACCTAGCGTTGATAGGCGCGCTGGGAGATAGGCAAGACCAAGGGCGTAGGTTCCGCCTGGTCGGTATAAACAAACTGATAGCTGATGAAGGGGTTAAACTGGGGCTTGTAGAAGAAAAGATAGGATTAAGGCTATACGGTATTCACACACGCCCATTGGTTAGAGCTCTCTCACTGACAATGGACCCTCCTGTCCCTAATCTAGCTGGCAACGAAGACGCATGCCTCTCCTTCCTCAAAAGGATAGGGGTAAACCCCATAAAAGGGGAGGAGTTGAGGAAATACAGTGACCTAACCTTAGAGGAAAGGAGAGTATTAGCCACGGAACTCGTCAAAATGATGATATCAGCAGGCTACCCCGTGAACGAAGCCGAGAGAATATTCGGAGCCATGTACTACCTGAGGAGAGAGTCACCCCTGAGTCCGCTCAGCGACGCTAGAGAATACGCCTACGTGGTAAACGCTTGCGGGAGACTGGACCACCACGCCGTCGCCATAGGTCTCCTCATGCATATACGTGGAGAATTACTTTCAAGAGCTCTAAGCTATATCAGGGAGTACAGGCGTCTACTTTTCAAAGCTCTGAAGCAAGCCTCGGGAGGAGGGGTAAAAGTACTGGAAGACGAATACCTCCTCGTGTACGACTATAAGACGTCTCTACCATCAAAAGTAACGGGCTCTGTAGCCTCCATACTGTCCTCATCCACTAAAACCAGGGCTAAGGTTCTAGTAGTAACGGCGTCATTCAGCGAAGACTACGTTAAGGTCTCCGCGCGTAAAACGGCCACACGTAGCAGAGTGAATATAGGCGAAATCCTTACGCGTACAGCTGTGAAAGTGGGAGGGACAGGGGGTGGGCACCGAGAAGCCGGAGGAGCATTAATACCGTCTCAAAGTTATAACGAGTTCATAGAATCTCTGAGAGAGGTAATAAAAAGTGAAGGTTAAGTGTGAAGTAAGAATTAGCGTTAGCGGCCAAGGACGCCTGCTTTTGAAGTCCTTAATGCCAGATGACGTCTATACTCCGTTTAAAGACCTGCACGTCGAGCTTACCTTAGAAGAAGACAGCCTCTTCTATAGAACCTATGGAGAAGGGAAGAACGCTATCAGTTTAATTAGATCAACTATAAATGATTTATTTAGATGCTTGGCGCCTTCTATAGAATTTTTAGAGAAATACGTTAAGAAATAAATATTTTTTAGAGAAATGTTTAAATACGGGATATCACACTTTTTCAGAAACGCAAAACTTAAAAGGGTTTCGGAGTTGATAG
>CAZFWY010000013.1:0-29574 GCA_964522715.1 uncultured Thermofilaceae archaeon
ACCGCTATCAGGGAGAAAACCGCCACGACGCTCGTCCCCTTCTTGCCCGCGAGTTCTAGGAGAGCCCTCAAGGTGCGGCCAGACCTCAACAAGTCGTCTACAACGAGTACTCTATCCCCCTCCCGTAGGGAGTCCCGGGGTATAAACAGGCTGACGTACCTGGGGGGCTCAGGGGCGAAGTACTTGACCTCCACATAGCTGGAGGACTCGGCCTCCCTCCTAGCCACGCAAAGCCCAGCGTCTAGTAGGAGGGAGACTAGGGATGCCAAGGGTACTCCGTTCACGGCAGCCGTTAAGACCTTGTTTACGCCGTAGTCCCAGAACTTTATCAGAGCCATTGAGGCCGCTAAGGTCAGTATGTCCATGTTGAAGGCTATGTTCGCCGTATTCACAACCCCCCTGTCGTCCACGACCACAGTCCTCCTCAGCACCTCCCCCAGTACGTCGGAGCGATAGGCTGCCTCCAGTATCTCCCTCGCCCTCTCGGGGCTGGGCAGTATGCGGCCTGACACGTACCTACTGAAGTTCACCGACGATATTATCACGCCCTCGGAGGCCAGCTTATTAATCAGCTCGACAGGCTCCATGTACCTCCTGGCAGAGGAGAGAGCCCAGTGACAAGCTAATTGAAGTGTGGCCGCTGCAGACCTCTTCCACTTGTACTCGTCCAGCACCTATCGTCACCCCAGCAACACCTTCTCCAGGAACTCCTCTGGAGTTAGCGGAACGTCGGGGTCTGCGGGTACCAGCGCCCTGTAAATCCTGGTCGAGGATGGGGCGACTAGGTCGGCCTCGGCCAGGACATCGTCCATGGTTAGGAGCCTCCTAGGGTGCTCGTCCGCCAGTACAAAGCCGTCCTTCAATACGACCACCCTGTCGGAGAACTTGAAAGCTAAATCCGTGGAGTGAGTTATAACTACGACGCACCTACCCTCCCCCGCGAGCCCCCTCAGAAGCTCGAACAACTTCTCGTTGAACACCATGTCCTGACCTGTCGTGGGCTCGTCCACAATTAAGACCTTAGGGTCCAACACGTACACTGAGGCTAAGGCCAGCCTACGCCTCTCACCCTTACTGAGGAAGAACGGGTGCTCGCCCTCCTTCCCCTCCAACCCGAAGACCGCCAGCGCCCGCCTAACCCTCTCCTCCACCTCTCCCTCCCTAACCCCCCTTATCCTAAGGCCGAAGGCCACCTCGTCGAAGACTGTCTGGTTGAATATCTGGTGGTCGGGGTTCTGGTACACGTAGCCCACAATGGAGGATAGGGTCTGCCTGTCATAACTCCTCAGAGGCTTACCCTCTATTAAGACCTCACCCTTAGTGGGCTCTATGAGGCCAGCTATTACCTTGGCCAGAGTGGTCTTACCGCTACCATTAGGGCCTACCACAGACACCAACTCGCCGCTTCTCAAGTCCAAGTTTACGCCCCTCAGAGCCACTACCCCGTCCTCGTAGACGTGCCCCACCTCCCTACAGGAAACGATTACACGGCCCTCTCCTCGCCCAACCCCGAACTCGACCTCCCTCCTAGTGAAACCCCTAGACCTGATAGCCCTCACTACTTCCTCCTCCGTGCGCGCCCCGTTCAAACCTAGCCCACGCGCCACCTCTACGACTTGCGGCGGGTACACCCCCTCCCTCTTAAGCTCGAAGTTCCCGAGGACTTCTAAGGGCTCTCCCTCGGCTACAATCCTGCCCCCGGATAGCACGGCCACTCTGTCGGCGAACTCATACACTATCTCCGGGTTATGTTCGACCATGATGATGGTTATCCCAAGTTCCTCCCTGAGCCTACGTATAGCCCCTACGACCTCCTCCTTCCCGACCGGGTCTAGGTCGGAGGTCGGCTCGTCGAGGAGGAGAACCCTGGGTTTCCTAGCTAAGGCCGCGGCTATAGCTACTCTCTGCTTCTCACCCCCCGATAGCTGGTACGGGTTCCTCCCGAGGAACTCGGGGCCTAGGCCTACCAGGTCTAGCGCCCATTCAAGCCCGTCCTTTATCTCCTCTCTGGGGAGGCCTAGGGCTTCTAACCCCAGTACGACCTCGTCTTCGACTGTGGACATTACGAACTGTATCTCGGGGTCTTCGAAGACCGTGGAGACGTACCCAGCGACTTCGGCCACGTCCATGTCCGAGACTTTGCTCCCGGCTACTCTCACCTCCCCCTTGAACTCTCCTGGCAGCCTGCTGGGTATGACGCCGTTGATAGTTAGGAGGAGCGTGGTCTTGCCAGCCCCAGACCTACCCATAACGACTAGGAACTCGCCCTCCCCGACCCTTAGGTCCACCCCTCTGAGCACGTAGTCCCCGGAGCCCCTGTACCTCCACCAGACACCTTTGACCTCGACGCTCAACTCCCGTCACCACGACGCGTAGGCTACGACTACCAGTAAGGAGGCCAGTATCAGGGCTAGGTCGAGCCTGCCCAGCCCGTACCTGTGATACACGGTCTTCGCGCGGGACTGAGGAGTTATCCCCCTGGTCTCAAGGGCTAGGGAGACCTCGTAGCTCCTAGTTATCATCAGGGCGAGGAGGGGTATTAGGGCGTTCGAGTAGAGGGAGAACTTGCGGCGCAGAGAGAAGCGCTCGAAGTCAACCCCCCTAGCCATCATAGCCTCCCTAATGGTTAGGAAGTCCGAGACGAATATCTTAACCCCCCTGAAGAAAAGAGAGGCCGCTATACTAGCCCCGAAGGGGAGGCCTAGGCTCCTAAGCCCCCACACTATCTCCCTGTCCGTCACGGAGCCGAGGAGGAGCATAGCCGAGAAAATCATGGCGAAAATCCTGGACACGAATACGCAGGCGTAGACCAGAGCGGCGTCCGTGACGTAGACCTTCCACTCGAAAACCCCCTTCTCGGCCTCGAATCTCAGGAGCGTGGCCTCAAAAATAACCCGGCCCGGGATCCTGGCGAAGAGGAACAGCGAGACGGCTATGAAGCTAGTCAGACTGCCAATTATAACCACGTACCTCTTAAGGCCTGAGAGGGGGAGACCAGACGCGTAGACTAAAAACAGGGAGACTAGGACCAGGGAGAAAGCCGAAACCAAGTCGTCGGCGAACAATATGCATAGAGAGAGGGAAAAAGGGATGAAAAATTTAGTTAATACGTGCAGGCCCCTGTACCACTCCCTACTAGCCTCAACCCCTGCCAGCTCACCCAGTATAGTGGGCATTAAGCCCACCAACCCTCAACGTACAGCCCAGACCTCTTGAACAGCTCGGTTAAAGCCACCACTAAGGCAGTCCCGATGGTGGACAGCACTATCAAGTCCCCTATAACCCAGCCTACGAAGACCGGCCAGAAGGCCTCCCTGGGCAGCGGAGGGGGGAAGTTGAATATGGTTAAAGTGCCAGCACCCCAGAGACCTGAGAACAGAGATGCGAGGATAACGCTGACTATATACGCCAGCCAAGTCTTAGCATCGCCCACAGCCAGGCCCGTGATTATACCGGCCAGAGCTATAATCAAACCACCGTAGACCAGGTATACGTAGGCTGTCGTGAAGGGCTCACCGTAGTACTGGCCCCAAGCCACCTGTACCACTATACCTATCAGGAGGAGAGCCGTACCTAGAGACACCAGTATCGGTAGTAACTTAGCGGCTTTAGGTCTCTTAACAGTGAAGTCCGGCTCCTTAACCAGCAACCTGAAAATGACTGCTGGTATAACGGCCTCTATGAAGTCGGCCCAAGACCACACTAAGGACTGGACGACGGAGTACCCTGACGGGTATAACCCTAGGAAGAAACAGCTAAAGTACCCCGCCAATGCGCCCCACATACCCATCCAGACACCCAGGGGGACATAGACAGCCGCCGCCACGTAGAGAGCAGAGACTCCGGGAGCGCCCAGTACCGGGAATATCAGGCTGGAGACGACGCCCAGAACGTAGGATATCGCTGTGGCGAAGGCGAAGGTAACTACGTGCACCCAACCCACTTTCTTACCGGGCATTTAATCCCGTGTATGCATGATTAAGAAATAATATTTGTATGTTTCTCTCAAAATAGCCATATGTTATTTGGAAATTAACGTAAATATGATAATTAAATCGCCAGAACAATCCCTATAAGAAGTGCTCTTATGAGAACTCCTAGAGGTAGGTTACTGCCAATATATTTTGGATAATGTTTTTGAGTGTCATTTTTGGAGAATAAATAATAAGGAAGGTTATTTAAATATTCATTATATAATCGGCCTCACCGCCCCGGGGGAGTTCAATGGAAGGGATACTTACCAAATACTTTAATGTCCCGCTGAAGACGGCTACTCTAGTACTCGTGTGCCTAGCCTTATTGTTGTTAAGCCGCTACATGTCGTGTATCGAAATCCCATATGGCGAGAAGATAAATGTTTTAAGCAGTAAGAAAGGGGCGTTCATTGATTTTTACTGTGTAACCAACAGGACTGACATTGAGGCTAGAGTGATTAGCTATAGTAGGATTGATGGGAGGTACGAATTTAAGCTGGCTATTAGCGCGGCTCCCGGCGTTAAGGGCGGTTGTCTAGTAGAAATATATGGTGTGCGTCCAGACGGATCTGTGGAAAAGCTGGGCAAAAGGATTATTGTATTGAAACCCACCAAGCCAGTTGCCAAACCAAGTAAGCTTATGGTTAAGAGAACGCCTCACAAGATACCTCTCCGAGGCCCTAAGCCCACGGGTATACCTATATTCAAAGTTAAGGGAGGTAACGCTACGAGGTATTTAAGGGATAGAGTAGGGGTCTTGTACATATATGGCGATGGCTACTGGGAGGAGGAACTTAGGGAAGGAGTAGAGTACCACTCTTACGGTGCTGAAATACCCAGATACGAACTCAATTACGAAGTTGTTTGGGACTTTATAGAGATAGAGAACGTAAGGTTCTTCGACCTCTTATTAACGGCGAAATATACGAGCATAATCCAGGTAGTCGAAGGCACAGTCTTCAGGCTTGAGTATTATCCTGGAACTGTAACCGCCGACGTCTACGGGGACGTCTCAAGGTATACACTATCGGTTTATCACTATAATATTTCTGAGGAAGACTTGAGGAAAAGCCGCACAGTGGCTCTCGATTCAAAGTACCTACAGGTACCGGAGGAGTTAGCCGATGAATTGAGGGATCTGGCTACCTCACTAACCAGCGACTGTAGCTGCGATTACGATAAAGTTAAAAGATTAGTCGAGTACTTAAAGTCCAATTATCAGTACGATGAGAACGTCGAGACACCAGCCGATGAAGACCCTGTCGAGTATTTCTTGTTCAGGTCTAAGAGAGGCGTGTGTAGGCACTTCAATTCGGCACTAGCGCTCCTCCTCAGATCGATAGGTATACCGGCTAGGGTTGTTAGCGGCTTCGTAGTGCCTCAGGGGAGGGGTGAAAGAGTAGTCACAGATAGGGAGAGACACCTCTGGGTTGAGGTGTACTTTGAGGGTATAGGCTGGGTGTCTTTTGATGCAACAGCTTCAGGACCGGGCAGCTGTATGTGCGAGTCTAGGGGGATGAGACAGCTCAGAGGAGAGGAAACGCACCCCTCGGAGAGACACGAGGTCTTAAGGATAGTATTCAGGCCTAACCCCGTAGTGTTGAGACCAGGCGAGACAACTACGGTTATCGGAGAACTCCTCTCTGACTACGATGTAGCTTACGTTGACTTTGGATTGATATGGGGAGAATCTTTGAAACTTATAGAAGTACGCGGTAAGACTTTCATGTTTAACGTTACGGCTCATGAGACCCCTGGAGAGTACAGAATCTCTGTGTGGGCCACCGATGAAATGGGAAGGGTTGGTCAGGGCAGCCTTAAAGTGCTCATCGTGGGTAGCTTCAGGATAGAAGTCTCACCTTCAAGTATAGAGATTATTCAAGGACACCGTGCCACCGTGAACCTGTCAGTTATACCTCAAGGCTACTACCCCTATGAGGTAAGGCTATCCTCCTCTTGGACAGAAGGTATGAAAACATCAATTGAGCCGTCAAAAGGCAAACTCCCCTTCAAGGCTACCCTCTCCATAAGAGTAGCCGAAGACTTTAAACCGGGGATATGGTTGGTGATGATTAAAGGTGAGGGGGAGGACGGGGCTAAATATGAAAATATCATTGAGGTAAAGGTTAAAGCAGAAACTAAGATTACAGTTGAGAGTATAAACCCGAGCGTAGTGAAGAAAGGCGGATGGATACTCGTATCGGGTAAGTTGACCACTAAGCGTGGCGAGCCTTTAAGCGATAAGGAAGTGGAGGTATTCCTGAGCGCCAACAAAAGCTTAGAGGGAGCTGTTAAGATAGGCTCTGCCAAGACTTTGGGAGATGGCACTTTTATCGCTAACTGTACAATACCAGTAAATTTGAAAGTCGGGAATTACCAGGTAATCGCCGTGTTTCGAGGAGATGAATTCTATTTAAACAGCACGAGCGATCCCACAGTAAAGGTAGTATCGGAACTAGTAATAACTGCCAATATACCCTCGATAACCCTCGCGAGCAAACTTTACGAGGTCGAAGGCGAGGTCCGCGACGTAGGCGGCATAGGGGTTGAAGGAATAAAGATAGTAGTATACCTGAACGGTACGGAGATACGGGAGCTGGTCAGCGGGGTTAATGGTAAGCTGAAGTTTAACCTCACCTTCGATGAGTACGGCACATGGGTAATTAGGCTCGTACACCCAGGATCAGACTACTACCTAGAGTCGGAGGCTAAAGCCGTTACACGTACGTTGAAAGTAGATCTAAACATGCCCAGCTTCTTCATCCGTGGAGTCGTGGGTAACGTGACTGGCTATGTCTACGGGCTGAAGCAGCGCGACTTTGAGGCAGCAGGTATAAACGTGACTCTGGAGGCACGGCTAAAGTCTTACGTCTTAACGAATACGTCTAGGTTGCTAAGCCCCTCCTTCTCCGTACCCCTGCTGTTCAACGGGTCGGCCCTCCTCGGAACCTACGAGGTAATTGCATGGTTAAAGCTGGGCGATAACTTGCTAGCTATAGGTAGCTCGGCGATTCCCTTAAAAGCGGCCACGCAGCTCCTAATATCAGCCCCCCGAGAGGTTATCTCAGGCGAAAACTTTACCGTAACTGTTAAACTAGTAGACGCCTATTACAGGAACATTACGATAGGTGGAGTAACAGTTTACGTGAACGGAAAAGCCGTTACGCTCAACTCCACAGGTATGGCGACTGTCACCTACAGCGTGCCGAGAAATTATGAGAATGACACTTTTAAACTGGAGGCCTACTTCCCGGGCTCCGAGTACTTACTGCCCGCAGAGAAGGAGCTAAGCATTAAAGTCAAGAAGCCAACCCCATTACCGCTGTTCCTAGTACCAGTCGTAGTAGTGATTATAGCTGGCTACGCCTACTACGCTAGAAGGAGGAAGAGCAGGAGCGGCCTTGAAGCTGAGACAAGTGTAATCTTACCTATACCGGTAGCGGCTCCGCAGCCCTATAAGGTGAAGTTCGAGTTCCCTGACCTGGAGCACCCGTTACCACCACTCTGGGCGCCAAACGAGAAGTTCAGGGTAGCGGTCAAAATTCTAAAAGACTCTGAGCCTATCGAGGCACCGGTCGAGGTGTACGTGAACGGGAAGCTGCTTACTAAGTCTCCCGCGTTCGAGTGCTCCTTCCCAGAGGAAGGGAACTACGTATTCGAGGCTAGGTCAAAGGTAGAAGGCAAGAAGGTCAGGGGCAGAGTACTGGTTAGGATAGCCAGGTACGACGAGGAGGTAATCAGGCTGTACAACGAGGTCTTCCTCTCCTGGGCTAGAGATTACATAGACGATGTAGGCGAGAAAACACCCACGGAAATACTCCTAGAGTTCTACTCGAACCCCAATTTAGTGAAAGCCCTACCGTCGGGCGACGGGAGGGAGGCGTTGAAGAACGTTGAGGTAGTGACAAGAATATTCGAGGAGGCAAAGTACAGCCTCCACCCGATAACTAGGGAGAAATTTGCTCGTTTCTATCTGTCCCTATACAAGTTAAATTTACCTATAGGTGAGGCATATGAGGTTTAAATTTTCAAGTACGAGGGAGTTAATAGGCGTCATACTTAAAAAGGTAGCTGTGTGCGTAGTATTGATAATCGTATACTACGTAGTCTTAATCAGCTCCCCGCCCATGAAAGAAGCTGGGCTAAAAGTTGGGGTAAACACTGCCGCCCTCTTCCCGCCTATATCCCTATTCACAGCAGTCCTAACCTTAACGAGTATACTCGGCGAGTTATCTGAGAAAACAGAGTCGCATAGACTGGCTGAGTACCTACAGGTGGCGCGGGAGGTTTCTAAGTACGCGAGTATAGCCATACTCGTAGAAACCACGTATTACGCTAGACAGAGCTTAACCCCCATAGCACCGATACTCGACTACGCCCGAACACCCTCCCTGCTGATTATCTCGGGTTTAACTCTGAAAAGCATGGGGGACATTATACTGAACGTGGCGTCTCCCCCCTTACGCGGCGCTGGCTATTTATTGATAGCTCTGGGTCTTCGTGATGCTCTGAAACCTATACCTGTATCTGGCCTACCGGAAGCCATATTGTATACTGGCGTGGCAGCATTCATACTAAGCTCCCTAGGGTGCCTATCTTTCTCTAGGAGGAGGAGCCTAGCATTACTGGGTAAGTACTGCTGGGATAGAGCCGGAACGTTCTCGCTCCTAACCTTCCTAGCGGCTATGTACTTCTCCCTTAAGAGCTACGTGGCAATGTCCGAGCAGTTAGAGAGCTATTTATTCTTTGTCGAAACAGCCGCAGCCATAATAGTAATACTGTTAGTAGCTGACGGTGTATATACACATTTTAACAGAACTTTCACGCTCAGATGCATAGAGGAGGGATGGGAAATCCATAAGTCTAAAGTGACTTTCTACGAAGACCCCAGCTTTAAGGAGTTAGAAAGCGCTCTTGAAAGGTTTATCAGGGAGGGAGTTAAAGAGGAACTGCTCATAGCTTTATCCTACTACCTCGGCAAGACTAAGGCTTCGCCGAGCGACGTCAGGGAGATTCTGGCTCCGCTGATAAAGTACGAGGAACCCTTAGTACCGGTACTAGCCCCGCGCTGGAGTAAGAGAAGAACCTTGAGATCCTTAATGGCTAGGAGGGTCGAGGTGGTTAATAAAATACATAAAAGTATTATTAATAGATTAAGAGAGAAAGGATAAATCATTTTGGGGTGAGAGTTCTATGGCAGTATCTAGCGCGTCTCAGAAGCTCCAGAAAATAATAGACGAGGTGTCAAATTACTTTATAGGCAATCGCTTAGTGGTCATGAAGACCCTCGCCTCAGCCCTAGTAAACGGACACGTACTCTTCGAAGACCACCCAGGCCTAGGTAAAACCCTCCTAGCCAAGACTTTCGCTAAAGTTATAGGTTGTAAGTTTACGCGCGTTCAGTTCACACCCGACCTCCTACCCTCCGACATCATAGGGGTAAAGGTATGGAGAGGCAAATTGGGCACGTTCGAGCTAGTTAAGGGCCCCATATTCACGCATATATTGTTAGCCGATGAGATAAACAGGGCGCCACCTAAGACCCAAGCCGCGTTATTAGAGGCCATGGAGGAAAGACAGGTAACCATAGAGGGAGAGACATTCAAACTAGAGGAGCCCTTTTTCGTGCTGGCCACCCAGAACCCGTTAGAGTACGAGGGGACATACCCCCTACCGGAAGCCCAGCTAGACAGGTTCACTCTAAGGCTTTCGACGGGATATCCCAGCCACGAGAGCATGGTTGAGATACTTAAAAGCAGGTTGAAGTGGGGTAAGGACGACCCGACAGTGGACATAAAGCCAGTGATATCCAGGGAGGAATTCCTATCCCTTCAGAGGATGGTTGAGCACGAGATCTACATCGACGAAGCAATACTGGACTATATAGCCAGCGTGGTTGAGACCGCCCGCAGAAACCCGAAGGTAGAGGCTGGGCCGAGCCCTAGAGGAGCGCTGACCTTAATGAAAGTCTCAAAGGCCATAGCCCTGATTATGGGAAGGGACTTCGTGATTCCCGACGACGTTAAAATGATAGCCGTCGACGCGCTAGCCCACAGAATAATACTGAGGGCGGAGTACGTGTTTGAGGAGGTATCTCCGGCCGTAGTAGTGAAGGAAGCCTTAGATAAAGTCCCTGTCCCCAAGGAGGCTAAAGCTAAGGCCTAGGTGAGGGGGTTGTCCCGAGCCTACTTGGAGGCCCCCGTCTCCTCGTTTTTAACCCTGGCTTTCGTACTCATCATAACTGGGTCGTTCCTCCTGTTACCGTTCCTAATATACTTGGCGGCCGTACCCTTAGTATTCGCCGTCGCATCGCTACTCGTAGACTCCCCCTCCGGGGTAGACATCGAGAGGAAAATTTCAAAGCATAGGTGTAAGACGGGGGAGGAGGTAGAAGTTAGCCTCAGGGTAAAGGTGGAGAAAGGGCTTGGATTCGTGGTAATTAGGGAAAAACTACCCGAGCACTTCGAGCTGACTGAGGGGAGCAACGTACACATACTGGTTAAGGGGCTGAGGAAGCTTGAGAAGAACCTTACGTATTCGTTTAAGTGCACCTTGAGGGGCGAGTACGTAATACCGCCGACCGACGTAGAGGTTATACACGTGTTAGGCGCAAGAGAGCCAGCCAGATTTAGGGTCGGCAAGGCGGACACTATACACGTGTTACCATTAGCGTTCTCCATAAGGAGGATAAGGCTACCGCCCTCTAAGTCTAAGGTGCCTCTGCCGCTATCTAGCACCTCTAGAATGGGGCCTGTGACCACAGACTTCAGGGAAATAAGAGAGTATAGGTACGGCGACCCCGTGAAGTTCATAAATTGGAAAGCGACTGCCCGCAGGGCCTCAGAGACCCCTCTAGTCAACGAATACGAGAGAGAGGGTAGGAAAACTGTGATGATAGTACTAGACGCCACTGACTCCATGCTGCCGGGGCCTCGAATCGGGAATCCCTTAGAGCTAGGAGTTAAGGTCGTCGCGGGGCTAGCTCACTATCTCTCCACGAGGTCTTTCAACGTTATGCTGGTAGTTGCAGGTCACGGAATAATAGTACCTCCGGGCACGGGGTCAGAGCAGTATGTGAGAATAGTAAACACTCTCTCAAAGGTTAGAGGCGTGTCTAACAAGGCTGGGCTCAGAGAAGTCCTGAAGATGTCTAAGCGGTGGATAGTGGAGTGCGTACCCCTAGTAGTACTAATAACTAACGTAACTTATAGCAATGCAGACGAAGTGGAGGAATTCATATCCTCCCTGGCGGCCTACTACAGGGCGTCCACCAGGAAGGCCAGAGTACCGCTAATAATCATAGACATATCCCCCTACGTAGAAGTAGCCGCCGAGTACAAGCATAGAGAACTACTCCTAGCCTACTCACAGTACGCTAAGAAATCCCTGCACAGCAGGCTGAGAAGACAGGGAGCAGTAACCATAAGGTGGGACGTCGGCAGGACTAGGTTCGGACAAGTAGCAGCCTCCCTATTGAGGTTGATAAGATGAAAAAGTACGTGGTATTGGGCGAAGTAGGCGTAGCTCTATTAGGAGCTGCAGCCCTCTACTACCTACTCCTTCTCTACGCCTCGACTAACACCATAGCGTCAACGCTAATCTCACTCTTAGATTCACTCCTGGCATCTACGCTAGGCATAGGCCTAAAGGGGGGCGCGGCCAGCTACGCCTTAATACTCACAGCTTTAATCCTACTCAGAACGGTGCGTACCTCCTTCAGGGAGGGTAGGTGTAGGGGGATCGTGCTAGCCTCGCTATTTCTCTACATGCTAGCTACATTAACCCACTCTCCCCTAATCACGGTTCAGTGGTTGAGAGAGCCGTTAAGAGCGCTCACGGTATCTCCCAACACTTACACTGAGGCGCACGCCATCTATACGGGACTAGCCCTAGTGATGACATACGTAGCCGCAGCGCAACTCGAATCACTCTATAAAATAATCGCAGGCTTAGAGGAGGAGGGGTTCCCCCAACGCGAACTCGGGGAAAGCTTAGCCCTATCTACGATTGTAGGGGCTGGTCTCTTAGCCCTATCCTACGGAGTGGTCACGGCGTTCTGGGCGCTACAACTACCAGCTTTACCGGGGATCCCTGAGTACTACTTAGCCTGCGCAGCTATTCTTCTGGCGGTGGCTGGCGCGACTACCTACCTCTACGTTAATCCTTACCTAACAATCAGGAGAGTCAGCAAGGAGTTGCCTTACAACCCCGAGGAATTTTATAAGGCAGTAACTCTTAGGGAGAAGATACCAGTACCCGTACTTGACCAGCACATATCTTACATGGAGCAATACGTGAAGCATACGTATGCACTCACCCACAAGTTGAAACACCTAGAAGTCATAATGGCGAAGAACGGCACCGTACTAATCCTTACGGTGGAGAAGCCCCAGACCAGGACGGTTGTCGAGGCGTGGATAATCTATGAGTTACGGGACAACCAGTACGCGATAACCGTAGCCGTGAAAAAGCCCAGCAGAGCTAGGAAGGCCTGGATAGTACACTCAGCCGAAACTATGGGGAGCCTGATAAAAACCGCCAGAGAACTAGCCGTAGAGTTAACGGAGCAATACGAAGCCATGAGAATCGAGAAGATGTACGACGAACTACACAGGTACTACGTAATGAACGTAGTGGGCGGGGCAGCTACCCTGGAGAAAGATCTGCAGAAACTCGTCCGAAAAGGAATGTCCAGAAACGAGGCTATAGCTATGCTTTACAACAAGTATGTAGCTAGGAAATAGCCGGTCCTGTTCTCCGAGCATCTCCTAACTTCTTAAAACTCGCTCTTTTAGTCGCCTATATACATAATCAACTCTCCACGACGTATGGCCTCCTAACTTCTTCGGGTAATGACAAATAGGCAGCCAGCTCCAATATCTTGGCTATCGGGACCAACAGGGCCCCGACCAACAGTATCAGCAGTAAACTCCCGATCAGGTATAGTGTAGCCGCTGTCCCGAAGAGCCCTACCCCCGTGTGTCTGGATATTTTGTCGTAGCCCTTTTTTACGTATACTGAGCCTACTATCAGGAACACCCAGGCTACTATTACTGCTGCCGCCATGGATACTAGTAGGGCTATTAAGTCCATCCCTTTAAAGCCCCTGAATATCGCGTTTATCGCCGTCCCCACGACTAGGGCTAGGGCTACGACTGCCCCTAGGACTTTGGCTATGACCCCGATCAGGACGTCTCTGAAGACAGTGTAGTCCCTCACCTCGTCCGCGATGTACTTGACCGCCACTATGATTAGGAGGCCGCCCAGCACGCTGAAAGGTATGCCTACGTGGGGTAGGAAGTCGAGGAGGCTGAGGAGGGCGCCGAGACCGCCTATCAGCTTGGCCTCCCTAAGACTACCCATTGCGTGCACCACGTATAGACCGCTGGGGAGAGATTTTAATATTTTCTCATAAATAGAGAGGAGGATGTATTCTATCCAAAACCTAGGGGATAGCTATGCCGATCATAATATTCGACGTATCCTGCGAGGGCTTGAGGAAGTGGATGGTTAGGGTGGGCAGGGTTCCGCCGGGGTGGCTACTCCTCCCGACGAGGTACAGATATGACTTCCAGATAGAGAGGTGGGCCGAGTGCTTGGAGGACGAGACGAGGAAGAGGGTGTTCATAGCCACTTACGACAAGGACTTCCAGGGTAACCCGCGCGCAGTAATCCTAGACCCGGAGGAGAGCTATGAGGAGCAGGCGACAGAACTAATAAGGAGGATAGCCGGTAAGTTAGGGGCCGGGGGAGATGTGCTGGTAAAGGCCCCGCGGTTAACTTAGGGGCTTGGCTCACGTCACTCGCCATCGACTCTTAGGCGTGCCCGAATCCCCCGGCCTAGGCACGTTTTTTCTATCTCTTTAACGCGTTGGACTGTGGGTGACTCTTTGAGGAGCCAGGGCGTAGCCCTGGCCCTCGGACTACTCGTCTTTGCATTCCCTCTGGCCAGCCTCCTGTCCCGCCTGGGGCTAGCGGCGTAGCCGCGCTTAAAACCTCGCTGTGGGTTACCATGGCTTTAGCCGTACTGGTGGAGAGACTGGTTAAGCCAGGAAAAGAGGGTTAAACTACCCTGGGACGGGAAGCCCTTTTCTAGGGGTTAAGCGTTACTCGTACTATGCAAGCAACTGTAAGCCCGTCTCAAACCCCCTTAGAGGTAGGGGTCTTAGCGCTCATACCCCTAGTACTGAACATAGCCACTCTGCTAGCCAACATCTACATGCTATACCTACTCCAAAGGCAGCTCAAGTCCCAGACCCACGCCTACATACTCGGGAGGACGTACGAGATAAGCAGGCTCTTACTAGAGCACCCCGAGGCCTCGGAGAGGATATTCGGGGTACACCAGCCAGAAGTACTCGTAATACACGCAGTGCTAACCCACTTCGAAAAGATATACTACCAGCACCGCAGGTACGGCCTACTAGTAGGAGAGGAGTGGGAGGCGTGGCTCAGATCAATGGAGGCTTTCCTCAGAACCCCGCGGGTAAGGATACTGTGGGAGGAGGCTAAACACCAGTACCCAGAGGACTTCAAGCGATTCATAGACCAAGAAATATTAAAAGCAGTTTGACATCTCTCAGAGCTAAAGCCATTAGCCTCAATAAAAAGGGAATTGAAAGTTCATAAGAAGAGGCTTTATCGCTCGGCAACGCTACTCTGCAGGAAATAGGAGAACAAATGATAGGAGTTTATTTGGGGTTTTGGTGTTGTTTGTGGTGTTGTTATTCGTTTACTGCATGGTTATTACTGTTGTTCATTTTGAGGGGTTTCTGAGGTGTAGTAAGAATAATATGTGGGTAGTATCTTTATTGTGCTAGGTGATGGGCGTGGGTGGCGTGTTTTACGTTACTACGCCTATATATTACCCCAACGACCTGCCGCACATAGGGCATGCTTACACCACTGTGTTCGCTGACGTCTTGGCTAGGTGGTACAGGCTTAGGGGTTACGACGTGTTTTTCCTGACTGGTACGGATGAGCACGGCTTGAAGCTTCAGAGGGCTGCGGAGAAGAAGGGTGTTAAGCCTAGGGAGTTCGTGGACAGGATGGTTCCGGAGTTTAAGAGGTACTGGAGGCTTCTGGAGATAAGCTATGACAGGTTTATACGGACCACTGACGCGGATCACGAGGAGGTCGTTAAGAGGGCTTTAGAGAAGCTCTACTCCAAGGGCTTGATCTACAGGGGTACCTATAGGGGGTGGTACTGCTCTAGCTGCGAGAAGTTCTACAGTGAGGGGGAGTACGAGGAGGTCGATGAGAGGAAGGTGTGCCCGATACACAGGAAGGACTTGGAGTGGGTTGAGGAGGAGACATACTTCTTGAAGCTCTCGGCCTACGAGGACGAGGTTTTGAGGCTTGTCAGGGATACGGACATAGTCCACCCGAGGGGCTACGCGAGGGAAATAGCCTCTAAGCTCGAGAAGGAGGGGCTGAGGGATTTATCGATCGCTAGGCCTAAGAGCAGGGTTTACTGGGGGGTTGAACTGCCCTTCGATAGGGACTACGTCGTCTACGTTTGGATAGACGCCCTGCTGAACTACGTCACCGGGGTTGGGTACGGGGAGGACGGGAGGTTCGAGAAGTACTGGCCAGCCGTTCACCACGTGATAGGTAAGGACATACTGTGGTTCCACACGGCTATCTGGTTCGCAGTGCTGAGGATGCTCGACATACCTCCCCCTAGGAAAGTCCTGGTACACGCCTTCATAATCAACAGGGGGCTGAAGATGGGTAAGAGCGTGGGGAACGTGGTGATGATAGACGACATGTTGGAGAGGTACGGGTCTGCGGACGCGGTCAGGTACATACTGATGAGGCTCCTAAACCTTGAGAAGGACGTGGAGTTCGACGCCGAGCAGCTAGACAACATGTACAACGGGGAGCTGGCGGACACGTACGGTAACCTGGTCAGGAGGCTGGGCGTGCTCTCCCGTAAAAAGCTGGGCGGAGTTGTTAGGAGGGGAGAGATAGACGAGGAGCTGAGGGGGCTGGCCGAGGAGACCATTAAAGTTGTTCCTAGGCTTGTCGAGAGCTACGAGATAAGTGAGGGATTGGTTAGGACTTTCGACCTACTCAGGGCGGTTAATGCCTACCTGAACAGGACGGAGCCCTGGAGGGCAGAGAACCCCGAGCCGATACTCTACAACGCCATCGAGGCCACTAGGATAGCTACTACCCTCCTACACCCAGTGCTGCCAACGGTGACCAGGAAGGTGGCCGAGTCCCTGGGCTTCGAGATAGTGAGGATAGACGACCTCAGGTACGGGGAGCCCGAGAAGTTCCGGGTTAAAGAGGCGCCTATACTCTTCAAGAAGGTCAAGCCTAGTAGCCAGTGAGGGGGGACACCAGATTAAGGGGCTCCTCCCCCCTCAAGAACCTCGCGACGTTCTCGGCCGCGAACCTTAGGCATTTCTCCCTAGCCCTACGAGTCCACCCAGCCTTGTGTGGAGTAGCCACGACGTTCGGGAGCCTGTGTATCCCGAGAGGTGAGGGCGCGCCTTCCTCAGGGGGATACGCCCACCAGACGTCTATCCCCGCCCCTGCTATCCACCCCTCGGTTAAAGCCCTGTATAGGGCTTCCTCGTCAACGACGGGGCCCCTCGAGACATGGATCAAGAAGGCCGTCTTCTTCATAGCTCTCAGCTCCCTCTCCCCTATAGCCCCCCTCGTCTCCCTCGTTAATGGTAGGCATACGACGACGAAGTCGGACTCCGCGAGTACTCTTAACATGTCGCTGGGCCCTCCTATAAAGTCCGCGTATGGGTCTGGTTTCGGCCTCCTCCTGACGCCTAGCACCTTCATCCCGAAGGCCTTGGCCCTCTTAGCCACTTCCCTCCCTATATTCCCGTAGCCTATTACCCCGACGGTCGAGCCCTCCAAGTCCAGCAACATGGTCTCCTTAGTATAACCCCTCCAGACTCCCTCCTTCATTTCCGAGTCCTGCTCCACTACTTTCTTCGCCAGGGCCAGTATCAGGGCGAAGACATGCTCGGCTACAGCCGCGGCGTTACACCCCTTAGACGAGGCCACCTTAATCCCCCTACGGGTCAGCTCCTCGACGTTTAACCTGTCAACCCCAGCTGCGGGGGACTGCACGAACTTCAGGTTTACGGCCCTCTCTATCACGTGGAGGGGTAGGCTGAAGGCTATTATGGCTACTGCCTTCTCAACTCCCCTGTAGGGGTCGTCCCCCGAGCCCAGGTATGCGACCTCGGAGAGGGGGGTCAGTACGTCCTCCACTATGGCCTTCTCGCGGGGGTCTAGCCTCATAGACACGAAGACCAGGGGCTTGCCCGTCAAGAGCTACACCACGTGGATACCTCACGTGGTTTTTAAATGTCTGGGGTCGGCCAAGCTATATAAACGCGTGAGGCGATGTCTTAAAAGGATGAGAAGAGAGGAGTTGGAGCGAGCGCTTGTTGAAGCGTTCCTAGACGTATTCGGGGGAAGGCTGGTCTCCCTAATTCTCTATGGGTCTTACGCTAGGGGTGAGCAACGGCCCGAGAGCGACGTAGACGTACTCGTAGTCCTGGAGAAGATGCCGAGCGACAGATTCCAGCTGCACGGAGAGCTGGATAAAGTCGAGGAGAAAATGGATTCTCTACTTGGAGGTGAACGGCCACTCCTATCTCCTATAGTCCTAGACCTGGAGAGAGCGGCTAAGCTAAGGCCCCTCTACCTGGACATGGTTGAGGACGCAGTCATACTCTATGATAGGGACGGCTTCTTCCAGGGAGTCCTAGACAGGCTCTCCAAGAGACTTAGAGAGCTAGGGGCTAAGCGCGTAAGGATAGGTAGGAAGTGGGTGTGGGTTCTAAAGGAGAAAGTTGAGACCGGAGAGGTGATAAAGCTTGAATAACATCGACATGGCTAAGAGCTACCTAGAGGAGGCTCAAAGGAGGATTAGAACAGCCAAGAAGGCTCTAGAGGAAAAAGCTCTAGCGTATTGTATAAGGCAGAGCCAGGAAGCCGTAGAACTAGCCCTTAAAGCCGCCCTAAGACTATACGGTATAGAGCCCCCTAAGTGGCACGACGTAGGCCCTGTCCTCATGAAGTTCAGAGATAGGTTTCCCGACTGGTTCAGGGACTTAATACCTGAACTCGCCGCTACTTCTAGGTGGCTACGTAGGGAGAGAGAACCCTCAATGTATGGAGACGAAGAATCGGGCTTACCCCCCACAGAACTATACACGGAACCATACGCAGCGAAGGCTTACGAGTCGGCTCGTTTCGTCGTAGAAACTGTTATAAAGCTGTTTAAAGAGTACGTTACAACTCCCTAATCTCCTATTATTGGGGATTGTTGATGCCGCTACTGCTATGTTACGAATATCTCGAAATCGTCCCAGCCAGAGAGGGGGTAGGCCTACGGTTAGGGGTACTCGGGTCACAGTTGACGATATACTGGAGATGCTAGCCGCTGGCTGGAGGCCGGAAGAGATAGCCGAGGAACTTGAGATACCGATAGAGACCATCTACGAGGCACTAAGGTTTGCATCAAACCTAGGAGGTTTAGAGTAGGAGGGTCGAGGGGGTGTATGTTAAGGCCTGTTTAGCCACTTATAGATAAGTATTATGGGATTGCGAAGCCAGCTAGATACCGAGACCCTGAGGAAATAGATAAGGCAGTCGAGGAGAAGTCGAGAAGAGCAATTCTACATGATTTACGTAAACATTAAGGTCGTGATAAGTCTAGGAGAAGCCCAAAGTAAACTCGAAATACTATGTTACTCTTACAGCGTAACGCTCACATGCTTAGCGTAAAATGAAGATCTCCCGAAACCAAATAACTTTGAATTGCCTTAGAGGAGTGTGGGCTTGTGAGCCTGACACGTGCACTAGGTTTATAAGTTAGTATTACTTATTTCTTAATTGGTAATACCAATGCTGAGCCCGGAGGAGGCGGCTCGTTTCCACGGGCATAAGGGGCCCTACTTGGCGTGGGGTTATAGGGCTGCCCGTCTAGCTGAGGAGAGGCTCTCCCCTAAGGGGTTGAAAGACCTCGTTTGCCGTGCCCGCCTACCCCTCCGCACCCCTTATACCTGTATTTTGGACGGTGTTCAGGCAGGGTCTAGGTGTACCCTGGGTAAGTGCAACCTGGTGGTTGAGGAGGGGGATGAAGTGGTCCTGGTGTTCGAGTGTAACGGGAGGGTTTTGAGGGTTAAGCCTGCCATTGATTTGGGGGAGGTCTCAAAGAGGTATGGGCTTGAGGGGGGCTTTGAGTACGTATTTTCCTTACCCTCTAGCTCCCTCTTCGAGGTGAGTGTGGATGGATAGTAGGAGTATAGCTACGGCGGCCGTGTTCGGGGCTCTGTGGGGCGTGGTCAACTTCCTAGTTGCGCCTTACTTCTTCCGGCTGACCAGGCTGCCGTTCTTCTGCGACGTTATAGGGCTTGTCTCCCTGTTCAGCGCCTTATGGGTCTCTAGGAAGCCCGGTACGGGTACGCTCGTGGGGTTAGCCGCCACGGTCGTAACCTTGGCCCTGAGGCCTGGGGCATTTTACTTCCTGGGGTTCACCGTTGCAAGCGTATTCCTTGACTTCCTGGTCTACTCCTTGGGATACGAGAAGGTGTTTGAAAAGGGCGCCAAAGTACTAGTCCCTCTGACAGGAGTGGTGTCGGCGGCTCTGGCAGGGCTGATCATAGGCGCGTTCTTCATGAACTTCGAGTCGTACGTAGGGGTTCTGACGTGGTCTGGGCTCCACGCAATCGGCGGTTTGATGGGCGCTCTCATAGCCTTGCCAGTAGTTAAGGGGCTGGAGAAAAGACTAGGACGCTAAGTCTCTCCTTACCATGAACTCCGCTATTAACGGCGAGAAGACTCGGTATATGAGCCAAGCCGCTATGAGGGATATACAGGTTACTAGCGCCGCGTTGACCGGGGCTACTAGGTAGTCTACGGCTAGCTTGAAGATGAAGTCGGAGATTATGAGTGACGGTATTAGTAGTGCTGATACTACGAGTAGCGTTAAGTCTTCGAAGACGTAGAGGCCTGTCGGCGCCTGTTTAACTATTCTCCTTTTAGAGGCCAGGTAGACTACGACTAGGAGTACTAGGGATGAGAGGAGGACGTTTAGGGGGAGGGAGAAAATGGGGAATAGTAGTAGCGCGTACTTATCCGTGATTAAGGCGTTAAATAGCGATAGTACTAGTAGGGCCTCCGTCAGGTACGTAGCGTACTTGAGAAGCAGGCTTTTGGCCAGCGGGGTCAGGTCGTCTCCGTACACCCTGTAAACCCACATGGCTAGGAAGTCCTTGGCCATTATGGAGGCTGAGAGGAAGGATATCATTTCGGCTACGAACAGCGGTATGAACATTGAGGAGAGGAAGGAGAGGATGTCTGCAGGCGTGCCTAGGCGCGGTATTACGACGTGTTTGACGAGTAGAGTTATGGCCGCGGTTAGGGCTAAGATTAAGGATATGTTTCTGGCGTGGGTTTTAGTGAGTACGTCTGCGGCGTAGACGTAGTTGAAAATCGCCTTCCCGGGGTCTGGGGAGTAGAGGCCTAAGCGTACCCCCTTGGATTTCTGTTTCTCTTTTAGCACTACAGAGACTGGCTTGATATTCTCGGGGTATATCCGGTCTGCGAGTTTCACCACGGAGGCGTAGATTACAAGTATAACTACCGCCTCCTTAACGAGGGCCAGGGCTAAGTCTAGGGGTGTCTCCGAGAGGGTGGCGCAGTAAACTAGGGGCTCTACGGCTGGTCTGAAAGGCATCGTTATTATAGGTAAAAGCGAGGAAGTGTAGAGGGAGTGGGCCGCCCCTACGCCCAGGCAGGCCGCGACGGGGATCATTACCTTCAGCCTGTCGTTTTTGAAGTATATCTTAACTGCGCTGGAGAGGGCGAAGATGGCTGACAAGTAGACGTACATTGACATGAGGGCTATTGGGAATAGGAGTGCCTTCGTGGAGCTGCCCGATAACTCGTAGACCAGGGGGATCATTCCCAAGTAGAATACTGAGAACAGGCTCAACATGGTAGCCTGATATATACTCCTACCAACCATGTACGTCCTCATGTCTATGGGCTGGGAAAGCAGCACCTCGTACTCCGCCTCCTCCATCACAGTTATCGCTGGGTTGCCCCGCAACAGGTCTACAACGAGCACCGCCGTTAAAACCGCGCTCGCCAGGTCGATCACCAAGTGCTTAGTTAGGCCTATACTCCTCAGGGCGGCTCTCAAGTTCGAGGCAGCAGACTCCTCGGACTCCTCAGCAGGGCCAGCTCCTCTAATCAGGGTTTGATTCACAAGAGACTCATTCCCCCAGGGTACTGCTCCGCTCACGTTGACCTCTGGGGTCTCGGCGACCTCTCCAGGCGAGAGGGACATTATCATTATTACGACTAGGCCTATGATCACGGCGAAGACTATTACTGAGAGGACGGCGGTCTTGAACTTCTTGAGGAAGGGGTTAAGCACGTAGTTCTTTAACAGGTACTTGGCTATTACCAGTGAGCCTTTCAAGTCCACCCTTACTCACCCACGAGCTTTAAGAACACCTCTTCTAGGGAGGCCTCCTCGCCGGACTCAGCCTTCACCTTTAGCTCCTCTAAGTCCCCCTCAGCTATCAAGACGCCCCTGTTTATTATCCCTACCCTAGTGCAGAACTTCTCCACCATGTCCAGTATGTGGCTCGAAATAAGCACTGCCACTCCCTGGGAAGCCATTTTCTTAACCTCTTCCTTGAAGAAGTGCTGGGCCTCGGGGTCCATGCCCGCCATGGGCTCGTCCAGGATTAGGACTTTGGGTTTAACCATGAAGGCGGCTGTGGCCAGGACTTTCTGCAGCATACCCCTGGAGAGATTACTTATCAACTCATCTCTCTTATCCTCCAGCTCGAAACCTGAGAGGTAGTAGTCCATGGCCTCTCTAACCTTCTCCCTGTCCAGTCTCCTAAGGGCGCCCACGAACTCCAGGAACTCCTTAACCGTTAAGTTCTGGAAGCAGACAGGGTTCTCCGGTATGTAGCCTACGAGCCTCAGAGCCTCGACCCTATTAATAGAGACGTCATAGCCGCATATCTTGGCAGTCCCCCTGTCAGGCCTTAGCAGCCCGACGAGTATCTTCAGAGTGGTGGTCTTGCCGGCCCCGTTAGGCCCCAGCAACCCGTATATCTCCCCTGGGTATACGGAGAAGGTTAATCCGTTTAGAGCTTTAACTTTGCCGTATGACTTGTATAGGTTGACTACCTCGATGCTCCTCAACATATCGTTCCCCCATGCGTAGCGGCTACTTATGAATTCTATCTGTCAAGAAACGTTCATTGTTATAGGTCACATGTTAAACAATAAACTTACTGTATTTACGAGTAGTTAATTATATTTCGGCAAATAACGTATAGCCGGGGAGGTGAGAGACTATAGAGATTCTTCTAGAGCTGCTAGGGCCTTAAGACTAAGCTCCGTGAGCGTGGGTAATACTTCGCCTATGTCCTCGACGTACATCTCCGCGAAATATTCCGCGACTTCGCGGGGCAGCCCCTGGTTAACCAGGTAGTCTCTGAGGAGGGGTTTCAACCCGCGGGCCTTGGCCTTGTAGGTCAGTCTGTAGTACTCGATTTTAGTTAGGGCGGAGAGAAGGGATGGGAGCAGCCTGGCGAGGGACAGCCAAGTCATAGGCTACTCCTTTTTCTCCTCCCTCACTATCCTCTCAACTTTTATCTCTTTCAGCCCCTTTAGTATGCTCTTGATTGAGAGGCTGTCCTCGTAGAACTTCTTCGCCATTTTCATGGCTTCCTCCTCACTGAACCCCTGTTCCCTAAGGGTCTTGTAGAAAGTGGCGAAGCTCTCAGCTGCCTTCCTGGCAAGCTCTTTATCGTATAAGACTTCAAGTATGTCCCTGATTATGCGGGGCAGCTCTTTGGCGAGAGTTAGGAGGGTATTCATTATTTCCTTTAATTCTTCTACTTCTTCCACTTCTATTTCCCCGGGCATACCTACCACTGTGCTAATTGAGTGGTGTGCAGACCTATCTCTTTACTGAGTAATTTTACTCGGAAAGTGCCCAGTAGGGCTCTAAGTCTTACCCGTCAACGCGTACCTCTTACCCCTACCCTTAACTCTCTTCACGAGACCTAGGGCTTCCAGGATTTTCAACCTGCGCGCTATCGTCTTTCGGGACGCCCTCCCCCTAGTCCTCCTCAGCAGCTCAGCGAGTTCTGAGATATTGAGGGGGCCATGTAGGGCTAAGAGTTCTACTATAGCGAGGGTTATGGAGTCGTAGAGCCCCTCCCTCCTCAATACGTTTCTCGTCTCCGCGACTTTCCGGTAGATAGCGGCTAGGTCTCCCTGAACAGCTAGGTTAGTGCTTAAGGCTTTAAAGAGGAGGGAAAGGAGGTCTCCCCCGGGAAGGGAGGATATTGTTCTCTCAAGCGCGTCTAGCCTAGCAGACAACTCATCTAACTTCCTCTCTATCTTCTTAAGCCTCTCTATAAGTATGTCTTTATCACCAGCCCCAATACCCCAGTCACCCTGACCATTCTCACCCTACTCCCCCGGACGCGCAAGCACAAGCGCAACTGACACACGCACATACACAGGCACAGCTTACACAGGCACAACTCACAGAGTATATCGGTCTACTCCTCCCCTGGGCTGCCGTGCGTCCCTCGATAGTCCTAGCCACGGTATCCGCGAACCTCTCTATGTCCGTCACTATATTATGGGTTATCGTCTCGAAGGTCTTGGCGGTTTTGTCGGCGAACTCGACTATGCTTAGGCTGGGCTTCCTCTCGCTGGGGGGTAGCGCCTTAACCCATGGGTCTGTGGGCGGCGGCGTGTAGGAGTCTGGGTGGTTTAGGATTACGACTATCCTATCCGGGAATGCTGGGTCTAGCATTAGCCACTCGGTGTTCTCTTCAGCTTTCCTGAGCCTTACCTCGGGGGTTTCGGCTTCCTCCACCTCTCTCCAGGCGCGTTCGACTATCTTCCTGTAGTACTCTACTGTTTCTCTCCTGTTGTAGCCTCTTATCTTCTCAGCTACGCCCTTGTCTAGCACGTCTATGACCTTGACTAGGCACTTTTCCTTCAGGGCCCCGTCCTCCTCTATGCACTTTAGGAAAGCCCTCTCATAATACCTTAGACCCTCTACTTCTCCCAGTACTTTGAGCCTGAGGGGGGACGTAGATACTATCTCAACTGCGCCCTTCCTAACCAGAGAGTAGAGGATCATTGTGAGGATCCTGGTGTAGTCCGGCTTCCTCTTCCCGCTCTCTATAAGCCACGCCGCCTCGGGGGCGTAGAGACCCTTCCTAGGGCCGAGGGCTTCTATCATGAGGAAGGGTGACTCGTATGTCTCCTTCTTCATTGCGTGGGTTAGCTCCATTACCCCTATGATTATGCTTACAATAATCGCCCCGAAGAATATGATTACAAGTACTATTGCAAATATGTCTTCCCAGGTAAAGGTTAGCTCGCTTGGGGCTTCCGGTACTGAAACTGTTAAGTACTCTTCGGGGAAGCTCACGCCTACCGTGAACTTCTCCCCAGGGGCTAGGCCGTGCCTCTCCCAGTACAGGGCTACCCTTCCGTCTACCGTGAGTAGGTTGTCGTAGTCGGGAACGTTCCTGAACTCGTCGCGCCCAACCCCGGGCGGCAGGATTATTGTTACCCTTAGGTCGTCGATTGGGGCGTCGTACCAGGAAGGTGTGAACTGCAGGCCAGCGTTGCCAGGGTTCTCCTTGTCCTTAAATACTAGATTCCTTACCTCTGCTACAAGGTAGAATGTCCTCTCCTCCCCTGGCCCTATAGGACTGGATATGTGCATCACAACTCTGCAGTTATCGGGCTCTTTGACCTCCTCGTGGCTCAGCTCTTCCCCCGTCTCGACCTCTAAGACCTCTATAACTGTGAAGGCCGGGTTAGGCATGCCTATAGCCACGTAGTTGGGGATCACTCCCTCCTCAACCCTTACCGTTAAGTTATAGGTGAGGGTGCAGACGGCGTCTGGCTCTACGGATAGAGTGACGTACTCTCTTACAATTCTGTACCTTATCTCTTGAGCATAGCAGAGAGATATTACCAATACGGCCGCAACTAAGAATATCAGGAGCTTCCTATACATAGCGACGCACTCTGTTCTTTCCATAGGATAAACGTTCTAATAAATCCCTCGAAGCAGGTTAGACGCGTAAAAATATTACGTCTCAAGATTAGCAGCCATACCATACTATCGAAGTAAAACGCGGATTTATTAATCCTTGCTAAGGATTAAACGGGGTGTCTCGGGTGGGTGTTAGCGCGTTAAAAGTAATTCTGGGCGTAGTATCGATAATCCTCTTAGGGCTAGGGGGCATCTTTGTGATAGCTTCAGCCGTAAGCCCCTACAGGTTACTCATCGGAATACCACTAATGATAGCTGGCCTAGCCATAGCCTACAAACTTCTGAAAGAGAAGCCAAAGATAATAGAAGTTAGAGTTAGCTGGGATCCCTCAGGTAAGTTGTTAGTGGAAGAGTTGAAGTGTCCCTACTGTGGGGCTTCCTTACCTGAGCCGAAGCCGGGGCAAGAGTTCATTGAGTGTGAGTACTGCGGCAGGACTATTAAACTAGTGGAGAAGCCGAGGTGGTAGCTCTGCCGTTTAAGAAGAAAGGTTTCATAGTATATATAGACCCAGAGACAAGGTTAAAGCTACATTTCCGCCAAGACAGGGAGGGAAGGGGAATCTTAATAGTCAACGCGTCGAGGGTGGTCTACGCTAACAAGACAGCGGCGTTCTACATCAAGTTAATGCTGGAGGGGGCCACACCTGAGGAGGCGGCTCGGAAGGCCTTGAAGAGGTTTAAGGGGGTTACCTTTGAGCAGGCTAAGAGGGACTTCGAGGACGTAGCCTTCAAAGTCAACAGCTTCATATCTGGAGTGGCGTGCCCCGTCTCGTACTTGGGCTTCACCCGCCTAGACCCTCTCTCAATAACCCCTGACGCGCCCTTCAGGGCGGACTTAGCGCTGACCTACGACTGTAACAACAGATGTGTCCACTGCTACAGCTCCTCCCCCCGCTTCAAAAAGGAGCTGAGCACTAAGGAGTGGATGAAGGTAATAGAGAAACTTTTCGACGTAGGGGTTCCAAACCTGCTCTTCACGGGCGGCGAGCCAACCCTGAGGGAAGACCTCACAGAACTGATAAGACACGCAGAGAGAGTCGGCGCTGTTACAGGCTTAGTCACTAACGGTAGGAAGCTGGCAGACCCCAAGTATGTGGAGGAGCTGGTTAGGGCGGGGCTGGACTACGTCCAGATAACCCTTGAGAGCCACATACCCGAGGTTCACGAGAAGATAACGGGGGTTAAGGGTAGCTGGGAGGAAACCGTTAAGGGTGTAGAGAACGCTTTAGACGCTGGGCTTTACGTAGACGTGAACACAACTCTCAACAAGCTGAACGTGGGCCACGTAGGCAAGTACATAGACTTCCTCGCCGAGATAGGGGTTAAGAACGTCTCAGCTAACAGGTTGATATACTCTGGCAAGGCCCTAGCCGTTAGGGAGTGGTTTGAGCCCAGCTTCGAGGAGACAGCTAAAGCCCTGGAGACCATGAGGGAGAAAGCCCTAGAACACGGGATGAAGTTCACGTGGTACGGGGTCACTAGGTACTGCGAGTTAAACCCCCTAGAGCTAGAGGTAGGGTTGAAGTTCTGCTCGGCTTGTAGTATAACCACAGCTGTCGAGCCCGACGGCACAGTGATACCCTGTCAAAGCTACTACCAGCCGCTCGGCAACATACTGAGGGATAAGTGGGAGGATATATGGCGGCACCCCCTCTGCGAGGAGATAAGGAAGAGGAAGTACGCGTCTGAGTGTAGGTCTTGCCCCCTATTCACGGAGTGCGGGGGAGGGTGCCCCCTAGAGGCTAAGGTCAGGCCTTACACGGTAAGGAGTGTTGTGCATACATAATCTTAATTATCCTAATCCAAATTATCATAATCGATATTATGAAATTCGTAGATAGGTCTGAGGAGCTTAGAGTACTGGAGGAGAAGCTGGGTTCCGACAGGTTCGAACTTATAGTGGTTTACGGCAGGCGTAGGATAGGTAAGACTAGGCTTATCCTAGAAGCTCTAAAGGGTAGGGACTACGTCTACTACTTGGCCGTTGAAACCGACAACTTGAGGAGGTTTAAGGAGGCGGCTAGGCGAGAGAAAGGAGTACTACGTCTTAGTGGCTAGAGAGATAGAGGGGAAGGAAGCCCTCAGAGGGAGCTGAGAGGGACATACTTCTATACGATCTCTCGGACTTCGAATCCCTAACTGGGTGAGGAGGTTGGAGTGGGAGCTACAGTTGGACTTCCCCCTCGACTGGGAGTTGAAGCTCAGGTTCTCCGTGCTCCCTGAGAGGCCGACTCCCAGCGTCATTAAGAACGGCAGGTGGATGCGCGTCTTAAGGGTTAGGGGCAGGCCGATACCTGTAATAGTCGAGTCCAGGGGTACTGTTGAGAGTCCCAGGCTGGTGTTCTCGGCCCCTGTTAGAAGCCGCCTCGAAAGAGTAGAGGTGGAAAAGCTGGTTAAGGCTTTGCACGGACTCTCGGGGGTTGAGGGGCTCTACAGGTTTATGGAGGGAGACTCCGTGCTTAGGAGGCTAAAGAGGGAATTGTACGGCTTCGGTAGAGCTGGGCTCATGGCCCCCACAGTTTACGAGGGGGTTGTGAAAGCCATTATTCAGCAACAGATAGCGCTGAGGGTAGCGGAGTCGATAACCGCGAATCTGGCGGAGAGGTACGGATACTCCACGGAATACGCAGGAGAAGTAGTGTATGACTTCCCCAGCCCGGAGACTCTAGCCAGGCTTACCGTTGAGGAGTTAAGAGGGTGTGGGTTGAGCAGGGCTAAGTCCAGCTACGTTAAGGAATTCTCAGCTAAGGTTGTGAAGGGCTTCGACCCGGAGTCCCTAAGAGGTAAGGAGCCGGGAGAGGTTATGGAGGCGTTGACCAGGTTTAAGGGGATTGGCAGGTGGACTGCCGAGCTAGTGATGGTCGCCACGCTTGGCCTAAACGTAGTGCCAGCGGACGATTTAGGGGTTAGGAAAGCAGTCTCCCACTTCTACTTCGACGACGAGCTGCAGCCCCCAGACGTCGTCAGGAGGTTCGTGGTTGAGAAGTTCGGCTCCTACCTAAGGGACGTAATAGTCTACCTCTTAATGGCGTATAGGATGGGTCTCTAGTTAATAATTACCTGAGAGGGAGCGTTAAGACAGGTATCGGCATTTACACCACGAGTCCGAGCGCTACACCTATCTACGTCCTCATAGCATGTTATGTTGATGGTCACACTTATAGTAACTTTGGGTATGACTCCTGACCCCGTCAGGAAGACTATAGAGGACTACATGGCTAAGGGGCCTCTAACCTGCTACTTCATAGTGTCCGAGGAGACGGAGAAGATAGCCGCCCAGCTAAGGGCAGAGTACGGGGAAGTGGAGGCCAAGGTTTTCGTCGTGGAGGACCCGGAGGATATAGACTCCTGCCTGAAGACCTCGTACAGCGCCGTACGTGAAGCTATGAAGAAGGGAGGAGAAATAGTGATAGATTACACGGGTGGTACGAAGACTATGAGCGCCGCCCTAGTCTTCGCGGCCCTAGAAGTACTGCCGAAGGTTACTCTCAGGTACATAGGGGGCTTTAGGAGAGATGAGACCGGGAGGGTGATAACTGGTTACGAAAGAGTCACTGAGAGGAAGGGCGCCGTGTATGCGATCCTAATAGAGGCGGGGGAGGAGTACGAGACCTTTAACATAGTCAGGGCCTACCAGCTCCTCAAGTCAGTCGCCGACACGACGAAGTCCGAGTACTACAGGGCCCTGGCCAGCTTCGTAGAAGCATTAGCCCGCAGGGACTACCTGGACTACCCCGGGGCTTTGGACGTGGCCCAGAGGTACAAGAGGAAGTACGAGGTATACGCGGACCCCATGATATTCTCCGACGAAGTCGTCAAGTTCTTCCGCAGGGCGAGGGAGAACCTACAGGTACTATTCAGGATCACCAGCGTTCTTAAGAAGCTCAGGAGCCTTAAGAACATGAAGGAGCCTGGGGAAGCCGCCAAAATAGTGAGGGAGGTGGCTGAGCGGGAAGACCTGAGGGAGGGGCTTGAATACCTAGTTGCCGACCTAATACTAAACGTGGAGCGAAGACTGAAGAGGGAGGAGAACTTGAGGGCCTGCCTGCTGACTTACAGGCTCTACGAGCTACTAGTCCAGTACGTCTTAATGATAAAGTACGGAGTATCGCCCACGAACACGGACTGGGAATCCGTGGACGAGGAGTTAAGGGGTAAGCTCGTAGAGAGATGGAAGGAGCTGCCGCAACACTTAGACCTCAAGAGGGGGCTGGAGATGTTAGAGGCCCTAGGAGACCCCTTGCCAGGCTTCTTCGATGAGGAAGTACTCAGGAATCTGCAGTACGAGAGGAACCACTCCCTGATAGAACACGGCTTCGCCTCAGTAGACAAGGAAGTGGTCGAGAAGGCGCTGGGAGACCTGAGAAGAGCCGCCGAGGAAGTAATCCCAGGCATAGGAGAGAAGATAGAGGAGTGCAAGTTCCCCAGGCTAAGCGAAGCCGTACTACTAGCCCAGAGGAGGTAAGAATCCCGTAGAATACTCGCCGAGACCAC